>JAPZUA010000005.1:0-300000 GCA_027532905.1 Magnetospirillum sp. | reverse complement strand
TCGCAGGCCATGTCGCAAGGGCGGACGCAAACGCGTCGCCGAGCGCATCCTCGGCGGCCGCGATGTTGCGCGTGGTGGCGGCAAGATAGGCAAGCAGGCGGCCATAGGCGTTGCGTGCGGCGGCTTCCGCCGCCGCACGCACGGCCTCGAAATCGGACGCCGCGCCGCTCACGGCATCGGCGGCAGCACCGGGCGCACCTCGACCGCCGCATCGACCGCCGCCGGGCTGCGTGCAGCCCAAGCGAGGGCCGTGTCGAGATCCGGCACGTCGATGATGAAGAAGCCCGCCAGCTGCTCCTTGGCGTCGGCGACCGGCCCGTCCTGCACCTGGCGCTTGCCGCCGCGCAGCCGCACGCTGGTGGCGGTCCCCGGCGATTGCAGCCCCTGGCCGCCCTTGGAAATGCCTGATTCCATGATCGCCGTCACATACGCACCCCACGCGCCCCAATAGGCGGCGGATTTTTCGGGATGGTTGCGGGCGGCGTCGGCTTCGGCGGTTTCGTAGAACAGAATGGCGTATTCCATGACGTTATCCTTCAGGCAGAGCGGGGCGAAATTGCCGGACCGCATGCCGTAAAGACGCGCGGCACCGCCCGATTTCGACAAGGGCCCAAAAAAATCTTCAGTACGCGTAGATGTCGTAGAGCGGGGCCACGCTGCCGTGCCATTCGGTCGCGTAGCGGCGCAGTTTTTCCTCGGCCGGGCAGTCGCCGGATTCAACCGTTTCCTGCAACGTTTCGAGGAACACGGTCTCGTCGGCGTCGCCCATGCGGTTGAACCGCGCGCGCGCGCGCAAACCGCGCCTGGCGATCGCGACCATTTCGGCCGCGACGTCGTTGACCGTCCCTTTGCGGAACTTGGCTTTGAGTGCTTGCTTGGTCACGTCGCGGCGCAAGGCGAGCATCTCTTCGATGGTCCAGCCTTTGATGAGCGCACTTGCCTCGTCCAATGCGGCCTGGTCGTAGAGCAAGCCCACGAACAAAGCCGGCAACGCGCACAGGCGCTTCCACGGGCCGCCGTCGGCCCCGCGCATCTCGAGATACTTCTTGAGCCGCACTTCCGGGAACGCGGTCGTGATGTGGTCCGACCAGTCGCCGGTCGTCGCCGGATCGGGTGTGAGGTCCGGCAGGCCTTCGGCCATGAATTTGCGGAACGAGCGGCCGGCAGCGTCGATGTATTTTCCGTCGCGATAGACGAAATACATCGGCACGTCGAGCATCCAATCCACGTAGCGCTCGTAGCCCATGCCTTCTTCGAACACGAACGGGATCAGGCCGCAGCGGTTCGGATCGGTGTCGGTCCAGGTGTGGCTGCGGTAGCTCATATAGCCCGAGGGTTTGCCTTCGAGAAACGGCGAGTCCGCGAACAAGGCCGTGGCGATGGGCTGGAGCGCCAACGACACGCGGAATTTCTGCACCATGTCGGCCTCGCTCGAAAAATCGAGATTGGTCTGCACGGTGCAGGTGCGCAGCATCATGTCGAGGCCCATCGTGCCGACCTTCGGCATGTAGTCGCGCATGATCTTGTAGCGGCCCTTGGGCATCCAATGGATGTCGGCGCGCTCCCATTCGGGCGCGAACCCCATGCCGAGCAGCCCCAAGCCCAATTCGGCCGCGACCGTGGCGCACTCGCGCAAATGCGTGTTCGTTTCGTCGCAGGTCTGGTGGATCGTCTCGAGCGGTGCCCCTGACAATTCGAACTGGCCGCCGGGCTCGAGGGTCACCGAACATTTGTCTTTGAGCAACGCGATGGGCTTGCCGTTTTCGAGCACAGGCTGCCAGCCAAAGCGCGTGAGCCCTTCGAGCAGGCCGCGCACGCTGGCTTTTTGCCCCTCGTACGGCAAAGCGCGATGCGTGCCGAGCTCGAACAGGAATTTCTCGTGCTCGGTCCCGATGCGCCAATCGGATTTTGGCTTCTCGCCCGATGCGATCCAGTCGATCAGCTGCTGCTTGGAGACGAGGCGCTGGCCGCTCGAAGTTGGGGGTGCAGACATGGGAAAACGAGAACCTTTCGGGGCCGGGATTCGAGGGATTAGGTCGCTTGGAAATTCGGGCGCCGGTCGGCGTCGGGTGCAAATGCTTGGAACACGGCCAAGGCGGCAAGGGCGGCTGTGTCGGCGCGCAAGACGCGTGGACCCAAATCGACGGGCCGCACGAAACTTTGTTTGCGCAGCAAGGCGAGTTCTTCGGGCGCAAAGCCGCCTTCGGGGCCGATCAGGATCGCCCACGGCTTTGCAAGGTCTTGGCCCGCCAGAAACTTGCCCAACGCTTGGCCCCCGCCAGTTTCGTCGCACAGGAGGATCTGGCGGTCATTGGGCCAGTGCGCAAGGGCGGCGGCAAGGCTCGCAGTCGTTCGGACCTCCGGCACGCTCAAGCGCTCGCTCTGTTCGGCCGCTTCGATCGCGATGGCCGCAAGGCGCGCTTCGTTGACGCGCTCCACATTCGTGCGCTGCGTGCGCACGGGCCACAGCACGCGCACACCCAGTTCGGTCGCCTTCTGCACTTGGTATTCGAGGTGCGCGCGTTTGATCGGCGCGAAGACGAGCCAAATATCCGCCTCGTCCGTTTCGGGTGCGCGCAAGAGTTCTTCGACGACGAGATGGGCTGCCTTTTTGTCGTAGCTTGTAATGCGCGCAGCGAATTCGCCGTCCTGCGCATTGAACAAGGCGACGATCTGGCCGGGTACCAGGCGCAAAACGTCGCGCAGATAATGGGCGGCGGCCGCGTCGAGCGTCGTTTCGCCCGCAGCGATAGCGGCGGCACGATAGAGGCGTGCGGCCGGGCGCTGTGCAGCGCTCGCGTTCGGCGCCATCTTGCGTGCGCTTTTTCCCATGCTGCTATGTTTGCCCCTCGACGCTTATCCCCATCCGACCAATTATCGTATCGCCTGGGAACGCGCAACAGGGGGGCTACCCTGTCGCCCCTTTCGAAAAGCGGCTTTCGACCTGACGGCTTTTACCGTGCTAGTTTAAGCACCGAATGACGACACTCGAAGACAGCAAGGGCGAGCGCAGCAAAGACGCTGCCAGCGACATTCCCAAAAACGGCTGGGTCGATCGCTTTCTGCCCCCCGCTTTGCGCGGCTATGCGCGATTGGCTCGGCTCGACCGGCCGATCGGCACGTGGCTGTTGCTTTTTCCGTGCTGGTGGTCGATCGCACTCGGCGCCTTGCCGCTGGCCGACACCGCGTGGCTGTTCGCGTTGTTCGGCCTCGGGGCCGTGATGATGCGCGGGGCTGGCTGCACCTACAACGACATCGTGGACCGCGATTTCGACGCGGCCGTGGCGCGCACCGCCGACCGGCCGATCCCGTCGGGCCAGGTCTCGGCCAAGCGTGCGGCATTTTTCCTGCTCGTCCAATTGCTCGCGAGCTTCGTCATTCTGCTGCAATTGTCGGCGACCGCGATCTGGCTCGGCGTTGCCTCGCTCGTCCTCGTCTTCACCTATCCGCTGATGAAGCGCGTGACGTGGTGGCCGCAGTTCTTTCTGGGCCTTGCCTTCAATTGGGGCGCTTTGATGGGCTATGCGGCGGCCGTGGACGGGCTCGATGCGGCTCCCATCCTCCTTTATATCGGCGGCATTTTCTGGACGCTCGGCTACGACACGATCTACGCCCACCAAGACAAGGAGGACGACGCCCTCATCGGCGTCAAATCCTCGGCCCTGCGCTTGGGCAACGCCACGCGCGGTGCGCTTTACTTTTTCTATACGGCCGCGGCGGCGACGTTCGCCGCCGCCGGTTTTGCGGCCGAGCTCGGCACTGTCTATTACGCGTTCCTCGCAGCCGGTTTCGGCCAGCTGCTGTGGCAGGCCAAAACCGGCCGCTTCGACGATGCGGCCGATTGCCTGGCCAAATTCAAATCCAACCGCCTGTTCGGCTGGTTGCTGCTCGCAGGGATCGTGCTGGGCGGGCCGTGAGCCCGGTCACAAGTCTCGAGCGCCGTGCGTTTGTGCAAGCCCAGACGCGGCTGATGGCGCCGCCACTCGTGCCCGAAATCCAGCTCTATCTGGCCGCAGTCGCGACCGATCTGTGGGAGGCAACGGAGGCCAAGCTTACCGAGACCGGCTTGCCCCCGCCTTATTGGGCTTTCGCGTGGCCGGGCGGGCGGGCCTTGGCGCGCCTGCTCCTCGACCGGCCCGAGCTTGCGGCCGGCAAAACCGTGTTCGATTTTGCGGCAGGCGGGGGTATTGCCGCGATCGCGGCCGCCAAGGCCGGTGCTTCTCGCGTTACCGCATGCGAGATCGACGCGTTTGCGCTCGAGGCTATGGCGCTCAATGCGGCGGCCAATGGCGTGGTGCTTGACATGGCGGCAGGCGATTGTTTGGGGGCCCTGCCCGAAGCCGACCTCGTGCTGGCGGGCGACGTGTTCTACGAAAAGCCGATGGCCGACCGCGTTTGGCCGTGGCTGCAGGCCTTGGCCGCGCGCGGTGCTGCCGTGCTGGTGGCAGATCCGGGCCGCGCCTATCTGCCCGCGAGCGGCCTTGTCGAGATCGCCTGCTACGACGTGCCGACCGACCGCGATCTCGAAGACCGCGACATAAGGCGCACGCGCGTGCTGCGCGTCGTGGCGCTTGGGCAACAGGTCGCATAAAACTGCGTCGGCGTGCGAAGCGCCGTCTGGTCGGGCCTGCGATGGCCTGCCTATAGTCCTCGCCCAATGACGCGCAAACATCAGCCCAAACAAGCCTCGCCGGAAATCTATGAACGCATCTACAAGATGTTCATGGCGCCGGTCTCGGCATTCGATTGCGGCGCCAAGTGCGGCGAGCACAACGGGGGTGCGCCCATCTGCTGTTCGACCGACGTGGCGATCCCGATCGTCGACAAGCACGAATGGAATCTGCTGCAAAGCCGCACTGATCTTTGGCACGAATTCGAAATCAAAGACAAAGCGACGGAGAAGGAACTCTCCGATCTGCACGAAGATTGCCGCGCCATCGAATGCAAGGGTGCCCGCTTCTGCGAGCGCGAGAACCGCTCGGTCTCGTGCCGCACCTTCCCGTTTTTCCCCTACATCACGCGCGAGCGCGATTTCATCGGCATGTCGGTGTTCTGGACGTTCGAGGATCGCTGCTGGGTGCAGTCGCATCTGCAGATCGTCAATCTGCGTTTCATCGACGAGTTCGTCGCCGCCTACGAATTGCTGTTCGACCACGACATGGACGAATTCGACGCCAACAAAGAGCATTCGGCAAACATGCGGCGCACCTTCACGCGCTGGAAGCGGCCGATCCCTTTGTTGGGCCGCGACGGGCGCTGCTACAAGGTGATGCCCGAAACGCACGAAGTGGTGCCCGCGCGCTTCGCCGAATTCGGCAAATGGGGCTACTACGAAAAAGACCTGCCGGCCGAGCCCGCCGCCAACTGGGCTGATCTCGATCCGCAAGCCCTCAAGGGCCTCGCTGACAAGATCGGCGCGAAGGCGCCGGCGAAGTAGCCCCCCCCTCGCGTTTACACACCTCACGCGTACAGAAAAGTCCCGAGGATGACCCAGCGTGCGGCGTTGCGCCCGCCCTCGAGGGGCGTCGTGTAGTGCCAGAAGGGCAAGCGGTAGGCCGCGATCGTCGCAGGGCCTGCCACATCGACCACGCGATCCAAATGGCCGCTTCGCGCATAGACCAGCAATTGGCGTGCGGCGGCCGCGTTGGCAAAACTCAGATGCAGATCGAAATAGCCGCCCTGCGCGCGCGGCTCTTCGGGGTGGTGGTCGGTATGCGGACCGGCATAGTCGCCGGGCCCGTAGCGCAAGACTTGGCGGCCGAAGGCGGGATCGAGTTTGCGGCCTGCGAGCATTTGCGCGAATGCAAAATAGCTCGGCGACGACAGCATCTCGGCAAGCCCAATTTGGGCCGCAAGTTTGGCGGCCTTGCTGCGCGTGCCGTCGATGTCGGCGGCGCGGTTTCGCACGGTCTTGGGCAGGCGTTCTTGGTAGTTGCGCGTCTGGTTGGCGATCGTCTCGGGCGGGATCGCGCGCACGAGCGGCTTGAGAGCGGGGGCCAAATGCCGCTCGAGCAGTGCGAACGAAGCGGCGGCACGCGCGGGTGCGATCAAGTCGCTGGCCGCAAAAAACGGCGCTGCTGCACGCAGGGCGACGCGCGGTTTCAAAAGGTCGGAAAATTCGGCGGGGAATCGACGCATGGGCAGCGCCGACCTTAGCCGAAGCGCCGTCGCTTGCACCATCGCGCGATTGGCGGCGCGCGCGGGGCGCTCTATATAGGGGTCATGGCTTATGCGTCGCTGCGCGATTTCCTCGATCGCCTGGAAAAAACCGGACGGCTGGTGCGGGTTTCCGAACCCGTTTCGACCGTCCTCGAAATGACCGAGATCCAAACGCGCCTGCTCGCCGAGGGCGGGCCGGCCGTGCTGTTCGAAAAGCCGGTCAAGGCCGACGGTTCGGTCTCGCCGATCCCGGTGCTCGTCAATCTGTTCGGCACGGTCGAGCGCGTGGCCTGGGGCATGGACCGCGAGCCGCATCAATTGCGCGAAGTGGGCGAAACGCTCGCCTTCCTGCGCCAGCCGCAGCCGCCCGAGGGCTGGCGCGAAGCGCTCGAGCTCGTGCCGCTCGCCAAGACGGTGCTGTCGATGAAGCCGTCCACGCGCATGTTCGGCACCGCCCCGTGCCAGGAGATCGTGCTGACGGGCGATGCGATCGATCTCGACAGCCTGCCGATCCAGACCTGCTGGCCGGGCGAACCCGCCCCCTTGATCACATGGCCGCTCGTCGTCACCAAAGGCCCCGGCGACAAGCGCGAGGACGGTTTCAATCTCGGCATCTACCGCATGCAGGTGCTCGGGCGCGACCGCACCTTGATGCGTTGGCTCAAGCATCGCGGCGGCGCCCAGCACCATCAGCGCTGGAAAAAAGCCGGAAAAGCCGAGCCGTTGCCTGCGGCCGTGGTCCTCGGGGCCGATCCCGGCACCATCCTTGCGGCCGTAACGCCCGTGCCCGATACGTTGTCGGAATACCAATTCGCAGGCCTGTTGCGCGGCAAACGCGTCGAGCTTGTCGATTGCAAGACCGTGCCGCTCAAAGTGCCGGCCGAAGCCGAGATCGTGCTCGAGGGCCATGTGAGCCTCGACGAATACGGCGACGAAGGCCCGTACGGCGACCATACGGGCTACTACAACTCGGTCGAGAAATTCCCGGTCTTTACGGTGACGGCGATCACGATGCGCCGCAACCCGATCTATCTTTCGACCTTCACCGGCCGGCCGCCGGACGAACCGTCGGTCTTGGGCGAAGCGCTCAACGACGTGTTTGTGCCTTTGCTGCGCCAGCAATTTCCCGAGATCGTCGATTTCTGGCTGCCGCCGGAAGGCTGCTCCTACCGCATCGCCGTCGTGTCGATGAAGAAGGCCTATCCGGGCCACGCCAAGCGCGTGATGCTCGGCGTGTGGAGCTATCTGCGCCAGTTTATGTACACGAAGTGGGTCATCGTCGTGGACGACGAGATCAACGCGCGCGACTGGAAAGACGTCATGTGGGCGATCTCGACGCGCATGGACCCGGCGCGCGACATCACGGTGATCGAGGGCACGCCCATCGACTATCTCGATTTCGCGAGCCCCGAAAGCGGGCTCGGTTCCAAGATCGGGCTCGACGCCACGAACAAATGGCCGCCCGAGACCAAGCGCGAATGGGGCGAGCAGATCCGCATGTCGGATGAGGTGGTCGAGACCATCACCAAAAAATGGGCCAAGCTCGGTCTGCCCGGCAGCGGCAAGGCGATCTGGAAATGACACGCGCGGCGGCCGTGTTTGCCGCCGTGTGGCTGGCCTTCGCACCAATGCCGTCGGCGGCATCCGACCTCGCGCGCATGGCGCCGATGATCGACGTGCAGGGCTTGATCGACGGCGACGTCACGCTCGCGGGCGGGCGCATTGCGGTCGAGGCCGAGATTGCGGGCGATCTCGTGGCGACGGGGGCCAGCATCGGCATCGGGGCCGCCACCCGTGTTGCGCGCAACGTGTTTTTGTTCGGCGGCGAGATCGCCATGGCCGGGCGCTATGCCCAGCGCGTGTGGGCGGCCGGCGGCGAAGTGGTGCTCGACATCGCGGCGGCGGGCGACGTTTCGCTCGCGGCAGGGCGCGTCGTGGTCGGCCCCAACACGCGCATCGCCGGCAAACTGCGCGTGTGGTCGCCGGACCCGCCGCTGATCCACGCTTCGGCCGAAATCGCAGGCGGGGTCGCCTATGCGCCGGGCGACGTGGCCAATGCGGTCGACGCGTTGCTCGGCTATGTCGGCGCGATCCTGCGCTGGGGTTTCACGTTCGCCGTGTGGGCGACGGCGATTTTGCTGGCAGCATTCGCACCCGGCTTCGTTGCGGCGTGCGCCGAGGCGATCGCGGCGCGCACGGGGGCGGTTCTGCTCTGGGGCCTTTGTCTCGTGTTCGGTTTGCCGTTTTTGATTCTGCTGTCGGCCGTAACGCTCGTGGGATTGCCGCTCGCGGGTGCCTTGATTTTGGCGCTCGGGTTCGGGCTTGGGCTCGGCTATGCGATCGCGGCGGCTGCCCTCGGGCATTGGGGTTTGCGGCTTCTCGGGCGCAGCACCGATCCGGCGCTGTTTTGGCGCTTGGCCGCCGTGTTCGCCGGGCTTGTGGCGCTGGCGGCCTTGCGCCATATCCCTGTTGCGGGCACCGTCGTTCTGGCGGCCGCCTTCGTGTTCGGCCTCGGGGCCGCCTCACGCGAGATCAACCGGCGCATGCGATAGGAACAGGGTTCATGGAAAAGACCGCTTCGACGCTCGATCTTCTGGGCGATCTCATAGCCAAGGCCAAGCGCGCCGGTGCGACCGACGCCGACGCGGTGTTCGTCGAAGGCATTTCGGTGAGCCACGCGCGCCGCTTGGGCAAACTCGAAAAGCTCGAGCGCGCCGAAGGCTACGATCTGGGCTTGCGCGTGCTGATCGGCAAGCGCCAGGCCATCGTGTCGTCGAACGACCGTTCGCAAAAAGCGCTCGCAGGCCTCGTCGAGCGCGCGGTCGCAATGGCCGCCCAAGCGCCCGAAGATCCCTATTGCGGCATTGCGGACGCTGCCGCCATCGCGCGCGATTTCCCCGATCTCGATCTTGTCGACCCCGTGGAACCCACGGCCGAAGCACTGATGGCCCGTGCGGCCGCTGCCGAAGAGACGGCGCTCGCCGTCAAAGGTGTGACCAATTCCGACGGGGCCGAAGCGGGCTGGGGCATGAGCCGTGTGGCCCTCGTCGCATCGAACGGGTTTGCCGCCGAATACGGCCGCTCGTCGCATTCCTTTTCGGCCTCGGTTATTGCGGGCGAGGGCACGGGCATGGAGCGCGACTACGATTGGTCGTCTGCCGTGCATGCCGAAGACCTCGACGATCCGGCAAAGATCGGGCGCGAAGCGGGGATGCGCGCCGTGCGCCGCCTCAATCCGCGCAAGATCGAAACCTGCAAGCTCCCCATCGTGCTCGATCCGCGCGTGTCGGGCAGTCTGTTGCGGCATTTCACGAGCGCGATCAACGGCACCTCGATCGCGCGCGGAACGAGCTTCCTCAAGACCAAGATGAATGCGGCGGTGTTCGGCCCCGGCATCACCATCGTCGAAGACCCGTTCCGCAAGCGGGGCCTCGCTTCCAAGCCCGTGGACGGCGAGGGGATTGCGCCCAAGCGCCGCAATCTGATCGACAAGGGCGTGCTCACGAGCTGGGTGCTCGATCTGCGCTCGGCGCGCCAATTGGGCCTCGTCTCGACGGGCCATGCCGCGCGCGGCACGTCGTCGCCGCCGAGCCCGTCCACGTCGAACATCTACATGGAAGCGGGCAGCCTCTCGCGCGCCGCGATGCTGAAAGACATCAAGCGCGGCCTCTACGTGACCGAGTTCATCGGCATGGGGGTCAACGGCGTCACCGGCGACTACAGCCGGGGTGCGGCCGGCTTCATGATCGAAGACGGCGAATTGACCTATCCGGTCAGCGAAGTGACGGTCGCAAGCAATCTCGTCGAGATGTTCATGCACACCACGCCCGCCGACGATCTCGTGTTCCGTCACGGGGCAGACGCGCCCACATTGCGCATCGACGGCTGCACGATCGCGGGGCGTTGACGCGCGCGTGTCCCTGCCGCCTTCGTCTGCCGAAAGGCAGCCCGTCATGCGGGCTTGGATGTGCCGTGCCTACGGCGCGCCCGATCGGCTGACGCTCGAAACCGTCGCGCGGCCGGTTCCCAAAGCAGGCGAGGTGCGCGTACGCATCGTTGCAACGACCGTATCGTCGGCGGATTGGCGCATCCGAAGCCTCGAGATGCCGCGCGGCTTCGGCTTGTTCGGGCGTCTTGCCTTCGGGCTGCGGCGGCCGCGCCAGCCGGTGCTGGGGGCGGAATTCTCGGGCGTCGTCGACGCGGTTGGGGCCGGTGTGGCGTCGTTTGCGCCGGGCGATGCGGTCGTGGGTTTTCCCGGCATCGCGATGGGCTGCCATGCGGAATACCGCACGATGCGCGCGGACGCGGCCTTGGTGCGCAAGCCCGAAAATCTGTCGTTCGAGGAAGCGGCAAGCCTGTGTTTCGGCGGCACGACCGCCCTTCATTTTCTGCGTCGGGCCGGTCTTGCGCCCGGCGCGCGGATCCTCGTGCTCGGAGCGGCGGGGGCGGTCGGCTCGGCGATGGTGCAACTTGCCGGTCGGCGCGGCGCCGTCGTCACGGCCGTGACGCGTGCCGCCAACCACGATCTGGTTCGGTCGCTTGGCGCTGCCGTCGCGATCGACCGCGAAGCGGTGGATTTCCACGAGATCGGCGAAACGTTCGACGTGGTTGCCGACACGGTCGGCGCGTCGGACTTCGCGCGCTGCGCGAAGCTGCTCGACGAGGGCGGCCGCTATCTTGCGATCGCTGCCGATCTCAAAGGTATGTTCCAGCGCCGCATCGGGACCAAACGCGCGATTGCCGGTCCGGCACCCGAGCGTGTCGCGGACGTCGCCGAGTTGGCGCGCCTGGCCGAAGCGGACGCGTTTCGGCCGGTCGTCGGCAGCGTCCTGCCGTTCGAACGTTTGCCCGAGGCGCATATCCTGGTCGCGAGCCGACGCAAGTGCGGCAGTGCCGTCGTGCGCGTCGCAGCCTCGTAGAACAGCCGATCACGCGCGATGGCGCAGCGGGCGGCCCGGGGCGAGTGCTTCGGCCGCACGCAGGATGCCGTCGGCGTCGATGCCGTAATGGCGATAGAGATCGGCGATGGTGCCGGTCTGGCCGAAATGCTCGACGCCGAGCGCGCGCATGCGATGGCCGTTCACGGCCCCGAGCCACGCAAGCGTGGCCGGGTGGCCGTCCACAATCGAGACGATGGCGGCGCCTGAAGGCACGTCCGTCAGCAAGCGTTCGACATGGGCGCGCGCGTTCGGGTTGCCGTTTTCGCGCGCGCGCTGCGCGGCCGACCAGCCCGCATGCAGACGGTCGGCCGAGGTGACGGCGAGCAGGCCGATATCGCGCCGATCTTCGCCCATGCGGCCCACCGCTTCGATGGCCTCGGGAGCGACCGCCCCGCTATAGGCCACGACGACCGATGCGTTGGGGCCGGGTTGCCTGAGCCAATAGCCGCCATCGACGATGCTGCGCGCGAGATCGGGCGTCATCGCGCGTTTGGGCTGCTCGAGCGGGCGCGTGGACAGGCGCAGATAGATCGACCCGCCCGTGTCGTCGCGCAGCCAGGTGCGCTTGTCGGGTTCGCTTTTATCGCCCCCGCTCTTGTCACCATCCCGCTGCATGTAGTCGAAGCCGAAGCGCATCGCGACGGCAAGCTCGTCCACGAACGCAGGCTCGAAGGCGCACAGCCCGTCCTGCGCCATGCCGACGAGCGGCGTTGCGATCGATTGGTGCGCCCCGCCCTCGGGGGCGAGCGTCACGCCCGAGGGCGTTGCGACGAGCATGAAGCGCGCATCCTGGTAGCACGCATAGTTGAGCTGGTCGGCCGCGCGCAGGATGAACGGATCGTAGACCGTGCCGATCGGCAACAGCCGTTCGCCGTTGATCGCGTGCGACAGGCCGAAGGCCGACAGCGCCAAGAACAGATTCGACTCCGCGATGCCGAGTTCGAGATGCTGGCCTTGCGGCGAGAACGACCATGCGTAGGTCGACGGGATGCGCTCGGCCTTGAAGATGTCGGCCATCTTCTCGCGCGCGAACAGGCCGCGCCGATTGACCCACGGCCCGAGATTGGTCGAGACCGTCACGTCCGGGGCCGTCGTCACGATGCGGGCGGCGAATTGGCTGTTCTCGCGCGCGATCTCGTTGAGGATCTGGCCGAAGCCCATCTGCGTCGAGATCGGTTTGGCACCCGGTGTGGGGTAGGCCAGCGTTTCGGGCACGGGAACGGCAGGGGCTGCAAGGCGCCGCGAGTGGGCGCTGAAGAACGGCGTTTCGTCGAGGAAGGCCTGCAGCTTTTCGGACGGCTGCGTCGTCCCTTCCCATTTGTCCCATTCGTGGCCGGGACGCACATTCGCGGCGGCACGAAAAACTTCCATCTGCGCCGGATTCATCAGGCCGGCATGGTTGTCCTTGTGGCCCGCGAGCGGCAGGCCGAAGCCTTTGATCGTGTAGCAGATGAACACGGTCGGGCGGTCGTGCGTTGCGGCTTTCTCGAAGGCTGCGAGCAAGGAAGGCAGATCGTGGCCGCCGAGATTGCCCATGAGGGCGGCAAGCTCGGCGTCCGAGCGCTTCTCGATCAGGCGCAAGACCGGGCCTTGATCGCCGATCTCGTCGGTGAGGCGCTTGCGCCATGCGGCCCCGCCCTGGAACACCAGCGCCGAATAGAGCTGGTTCGGGCAGCGATCGATCCACGCCCGCAGCACCTCGCCGCCGGGTTCCGCAAAGGCGGCTTCCTGCAAGCTGCCGTATTTGACGATCGCCACGTCCCAGCCGAAATTGGCGAACATCGTCTCGAACTTTTCCCACAGACCTTCGCGGACCACGGCGTCGAGCGATTGACGGTTGTAGTCGACGACCCACCAGCAATTGCGCAACCCGTGCTTCCAGCCTTCGATGAGCGCTTCGTAGATGTTGCCCTCGTCCATCTCGGCATCGCCGATCAGCGCCACCATGCGGCCTTCTTGGCGGTCCTTCATCCAGCCGCGGCTGCGCACGTAATCCTGCACGAGCGACGAGAACAAAGTCTGCGCCACGCCCAGGCCCACGGAACCCGTCGAGAAATCGACGTCGTCGGTGTCTTTGGTGCGCGAGGGGTAGCTTTGCGCTCCGCCGAGCCCGCGGAAATTTTCGAGTTTTTCGCGGGTTTGGTTGCCTGCGAGATATTGCAGCGCATGGAAGATTGGCGAGGCGTGCGGCTTCACCGCCACGCGGTCCTGGCCGCGCAACGCGCCGCAATAGAGTGCGGTCATGATCGTGGCGAGCGAAGCCGACGAAGCCTGGTGGCCGCCGACTTTGACTTCGCCTGCCGCGCGCAGATGGTTGGCGTTGTGGATCGTCCACGACGCCAGCCACAGCACGCGCCGTTCGATGTCGGCGAGATATGCGAGGTGCGCTGCGTTTTTCATGCGGGCACCGGCGTTTGGCCGCCGAGCACTGTGCGGAAAACCGGCGTGTCGACATTGCCGCCGCACAGGATGAGGCCGATCTTTTCGCCCTTCATGCTGTCTTTCTCCTGCAGCAAGGCCGCAAGCGGGGCCGCACCGGCACCCTCGGCCACATTGTGCGTATCTTCGAAATAGGCGCGCATGGCGGCCGCGATCGCATCCTCGCCGACCGAGACGATGCGCGCCGCACCCGCCGATATGATCGCGAGCGCTTCGGCCGAGGGCACGCGCACCGCCATGCCGTCGGCGAATGTGCGCGCCGAGTTGGTCTCGACCACGCGGCCGGCATCGAGCGAGAGCTTGTAGGCTTGCGCTTCGTCGGCAACGACGCCGACCACTTTGGTTGCAAGGCCGAGAAGATCGCGTGTACGGATGACGCCGCAAATGCCGGAGCCGAGCCCGATCGGCACATAGACCGTATCGAGATCGCGGTGGCTCCCGAACAGCTCGTGGGCATAGGTCGCAACGCCGAGCACGAGATCGCGCTGGAAGGACGGGGCGAATTCGTAGCCGCGCGTTTTGGCGAGTTCCATCGCGTGGCCGCGCGCCTCATCGAAATCGGCGCCGTATTCGACGAGTTCCGCGCCGAGGCTGCGCATCGCCGCGTTCTTCTCGACCGAGTTGCCGCGCGGTACCACGATCGCGACGGGCACACCCGCTTTCGCACCGGCATAGGCGAGGCTCTGGCCGTGATTGCCGCGCGTGGCGGAGACGACACCCTTCACATGCGGGCGCTCTTGTTTGAGGCGGGCGAAATAGACGAGCCCGCCGCGAATTTTGAACGCACCCACGGGCGTATGGTTCTCGTGTTTGACGACAACCTGCGCGCCGGTGCGTGCGGCCAAGAGCGGCCACGCATATTGCGGAGTCGCCTGGAAATGCGTGTGCACCAGGGCCGCGGCGTCTTCGAGTTCTTTGAGGCTAAACATGTCGCGACTTTAACATGGCCAAGGCGCGTTCGATCATCGGCGCCAAAATATCAAAAACTTGATTTTTGTGGCGCCTAAATCAAATTTTGTGCAAATAGTTTGCATTATCCTAAAGAAACCTGGAGTTTTCGCGCGTGGATGAATTCGACGATCGTATTCTGGCCGCACTGACGAAAAACGCGCGCGCGAGCAATCTCGAGCTCGAGGCCAAGGTCGGGCTGTCGCACTCGGCCATCTCGCGCCGCATTGCGCGTCTCGAGAAGGCCGGTATCATCGAAGGCTACGGCGCGCGCATCGACCGCGCGAAGCTCGGCCTAACCGTGCGCGCCTTCGTGGGTGTGACGCGCGATCCGTCGATCTCGGCCGAGGACTTGGCGCAAACGCTTGCGGCGATTCCGGGCGTTGCTGTCGGCTACGTGGTGACCGGCGACCAGGACGTGTTCCTGGAGGTATTCGCCAAAAACCTGCAGGACTTCGCCGACCTCATGCTGGCGCGCGTGCAGAGCGTTCGCGGTGTGGCGACCACGCGTACCATCTTCGTCATGCGCGAATGGCGCGCCGATGCGGAGGCTGTCGCTTAACCCGGCGGACCGACGAGGATTGCGGCAGCGCGCAGCGCTTCGAATTTTGCGGGCAGGTGTGCGATCACGTCGCCGTCGCCTTGCACGGGCTCGCCGACAGGCCCGTCGATGTCGATCGTTTGGGCCGCAAGGATGCGCACGTCGGGCCGCGTGGGCAGGCGGCCGGTGGCAAGGGCGAGCGCATAGCGGATCGTCGCAAACCGCCCGGCGCGCTGGAACAGCACCACTTGCAGCTCCGGCGATTCGAGCCGCGCTTGCGGGGCGGCCACGAACTGGCCGCCGTAATAGTGCCCGTTGCAGATCAGCAGCGAGGCCGCGCGCATTGGCACACCATCGACGCGCACATCGTAGAATTTGTTGCTGTAGACGACGAGCTGGCGCAGCGTCTCGAGCACGTAGGCGCCCTTGCCGAGTGCGCGCTTGAGCTTGCTCGACACGTCGCGCACCACGTGCGCATCGAAGCCCACGCCCGCCATCATCGAAAAGCGACGGCCGTTGACTGTGCCGAGCGTGACGCTGCGCGGGCGGCCGTCCATGATCGCCGCCGCGACGTTTTTGGCCGACATGCCGATGCCGAGTTCGGCGGCGAGCACGTTGGCGGTCCCGAGCGGCACGATGCCGAGAGCCACCGAGCTGCCGCAGAGCCCATTGAGCGCCTCGTTGATCGTGCCGTCGCCGCCCGCCACCACGAGGCGGGCTGCCCCGGTAGCTGCGGCCGCACGCGCCAGCGCTTCGGCATCGCCGCGCGCCTGAGTGGGCTCGAGCCGCACCGAAGCGGCGCGCGCTTCGAGCGCTTCGAGGACGCGCGACAGAAATCGGCGCCGCCGCCGCCCGGCGATCGGGTTGTAGACCACGAGCAACGGCGCGGGGGCCGCGAGGTCTTGTGACATGACGATGACGATCCTGTGAAGTTACGAAGATATTCGACCGCAATGGAATATTCACTTAAGTTTACTACCACAAAAACAATATACAGAAGATGAATTCCTGACGACATCCATATATGGGGTGGGCTTGTGGATCGTTCTGTGGACAATCGTATGCTGCACGAACCCGACGGTCTCGATCGCGGCGCCGTGCCCGACGAGGTCGGCGTCCGGCGTTGGCGCGCCATCTTCGTGTCCGACATCCATCTCGGCACGCGCGGCTGCAAGGCCGAATTCCTGCTCGATTTCCTGCGCTACAACGAAAGCGACAAGCTCTATCTCGTGGGCGATATCGTCGACGGCTGGCGCATGAAGCAGAGCTGGTTCTGGCACCAGTCGCACAACGACGTGGTGCAGAAGATGCTGCGCAAGGCGCGCAAAGGCACCGAGGTCGTCTACATCCCCGGCAACCACGACGAAATGCTGCGCGACTATCTCGATCTGCATTTCGGCGGCGTTTATGTGGCGGGCGACGCGATCCACACCACCGCCGACGGGCGCAAGATGCTCGTGATCCACGGCGACGCGTTCGACGGCATCGTGCGCTATGCGCGCTGGCTCGCGTTCCTGGGCGACCACGCCTACAATTTCGCCCTCTGGTCGAACGAATGGTTCAACCGCGGACGCCGCGCTTTCGGCTTCCGCTACTGGTCGCTGTCGGCCTGGCTCAAGAACAAGGTCAAGAACGCGGTCAAATACATCGACGATTTCGAGCAAGCGCTCGCCGCCGAAGCGCGCCGGCGCGGGCTCGACGGCGTGATCTGCGGCCACATCCACAAGGCCGAGATCCGCGACATCGACGGCATCGCCTACATGAACGACGGCGACTGGGTCGAAAGCTGCACGGCCCTGGTCGAAGACTGGGACGGAACTTTCCAGATCGTGCATTGGGCCGAAGTTCGGCAGCTCGACATGATGGAGACAGTGCGATGATCGATTCCAGCGCTGCGGACTCGCGCAAGAGCTTGCGCATCGCGATCGTCACGGATGCGTGGCGCCCGCAGGTCAACGGCGTGGTGCGCACGCTGACGGAGACCAAGCGCGAGCTCGAGCTCGCGGGCCACACGGTGGAGATGGTGGCACCCGAACTTTTCACGACGTTCCCGTGCCCCACCTATCCCGAGATCCGCCTGTCGCTCGCAGGGGCGGGCAGTGTCGGCAAAATTCTCGATCGTTTTGCACCCGACGCCGTACACATCGCGACCGAAGGCCCGCTCGGCTGGGCGGCGCGCAAAGCCTGCCTCACGCGCGGCCTGCCGTTCACGACCGCTTACCACACGCGCTTTCCCGAATATGTCGAAGCGCGCACGAAGCTGCCCGTGGGCATCAGCTATTCGGTGCTGCGCCGCTTCCATGCGCCCGCCAGCCGCGTGATGGTGCCCACGCCCACGGTCAAAGCCGATCTCGACAAATGGGGTTTCAAGAACGTCGTGCTGTGGACGCGCGGCGTGGATCTCGAAATCTTCAAGCCCGGCCCGCGCGACCGGCTGCAGACCAAGCCGCCGATTTTCGTTTATGTCGGCCGCGTCGCGGTCGAGAAGAACGTCGAAGCGTTTCTCGCCCTCGATCTGCCCGGCTCCAAATGGGTCGTGGGCGAGGGGCCGGCGATGGCGTCGCTGAAGGCCAAGTACCCAACCGTCTCGTATCTTGGCGTGCTGCAGCAGAAGGAACTGGCAAGCGTTTAC
Source organism: Magnetospirillum sp. (assembly GCA_027532905.1). Taxonomy (NCBI): domain Bacteria; kingdom Pseudomonadati; phylum Pseudomonadota; class Alphaproteobacteria; order Rhodospirillales; family Rhodospirillaceae; genus Magnetospirillum; species Magnetospirillum sp. The sequence continues at coordinate 282,341 of JAPZUA010000005.1, read as the reverse complement.
GCCGCCGCCGACGTGTTCGTGTTTCCGTCCAAGACCGACACGTTCGGCCTCGTCCTTCTCGAGGCCATGGCCTGCGGCACGCCCGTGGCGGCGTTCCCGGTCACCGGCCCGCTCGACGTGCTGGGCGACGTTCCGCCCGACCAATCCGGCGGGGCGATGGACGACGATCTGCGCGTCGCCTGCTTGCGTGCGCTCGAAATTCCGCGCGAGCGTGCCCGTGCCCACGCCATGCGCTACAGCTGGGCCGAATGTGCGCGCCAATTCGCCGACCATCTGCGCCCGCGCAACTTCGGCGGGCCGACGGCAGCCGCGGCCGAATAGCCCTCGCCGCCTGCGCGTTGTCGCTTCCAAGGAGGCGACACGATGCGGATTTTCATCTATGCGGCGATCTTTGCGGCCCTGGCGGGGCCGGCACTGGCCGAAACGCTCGTCCAGCGCGATGCGGCTGGACGGCGAACGGGGACTATCGAGATCGAGCCCAGCGGGCGCCAGATCTTGCGCGATGCACAAGGGCGGCGGACAGGCACCATCGAACCCGATGGCCCAAACCGCATGGTCGTGCGCGACGCGCTCGGTCGGCGCATCGGCACGCAGGAACGGCAATAGACGCAGTAGGGTTTAGTGCTTGATGCCGCGCAGGCGGGCTTGCAGTTCCTGCTGGAAGACCCCGCCGTCGCGGCGGTTTTTGGCCTTCAGGAACTCGCCGACGACCTTTTGGGCGGCGGCCTTGTCGTAGATTTCCCCGCCCTCGACCACGCACTTGGCGCGTTCGAGCACTTTGGGGTCCAGCTTGACGCGGATTTTGTCGGCCTGGGCGTTGATCAGGCGCAGGCTGGCTTTGCGTTCGGGGCTCGGCGGATTCGGCATGGTTGAATCGTAGCCCAAAACCCCTAAATCAGCCAGCGATACGGCCGGGCCCTGGCCCAAGAACCAGCCTTCGGGCCAGCCTGGGGGGTTGCCAAGAGCACCCCGGCAGGATATATCCCGCGCCGTTTCAAGGTTTCCGGGCTGGCTCGCGCCCCGCCCCCCGATTCGGGGACGGGCGTCGGTCCGGTTTTTCTTGGAAATCGAACCCCATTTCCGGATTGCGGCCCCGTCCGGGGCGCGCGTCCGGCACTCTCCGACGGAGGCAGTCGTGCCCAGAACAGTCGCGCTCGAGAAGATTCGCAATATCGGCATCACGGCGCATATCGACGCCGGCAAAACCACGACAACCGAGCGCATCCTCTATTACACGGGCAAGTCCCACAAAATCGGGGAAGTGCACGACGGCAACACCACGACCGACTACATGGCGCAGGAACGCGAGCGCGGCATCACCATCACGTCCGCCGCCGTGACCGCCGAGTGGGAAGGCCACCGCATCAACGTGATCGACACGCCGGGCCACATCGATTTCAACATCGAAGTGAACCGCTCCTTGCGCGTGCTCGACGGCGCGATCTTCGTCATTTGCGGCGTGGCCGGCGTGCAGCCGCAGTCGGAAACCAACTGGCGCCTCGCCGACCGCTACAACGTGCCGCGCGTCGTGTTCATCAATAAGATGGACCGCACGGGTGCGGACTTCTACAAGGCCGTCGACTCGATGCACGAGAAGCTCGGCATCAAGACCGCGATCTGCCAATTGCCGATCGGTGCCGAAGGCGAGTTCAAGGGCATCATCGATCTCGTGCTGATGAAGGGCGTGGTGTGGCAGGGCGACGAGCTCGGCGCCAAGTTCAACGACATCCCGATTCCGGAAAACCTGGTCGAAAAGGCCAAGGAGTACCGCCAGCAGCTGCTCGACACCGTGCTCGGCATGGACGACACGGCCATGGAAGAGTTCTACGAAAAGGGCGACGTTTCGGTCGAGATGCTGAAGCGCTGCATCAAGAAGGGCGCCATCTTGGGCGAATTCCGCCCCGTATTCTGCGGCTCGGCCTTCAAGAACAAGGGCGTGCAGACGCTGCTCGACGCGGTCGTCGACTATCTGCCGTCGCCGGCGGACGTGCGCGGCATGCGCGTCGTCACCGAAGAGGGCGAGCCCGAGCGCTTCAAGCTCGCGAAGGACGAAGAGCCGTTCTCGGCCCTCGCGTTCAAGATGATCAACGACAAGTACGGCAACCTCACCTTCGTGCGCGTCTATTCGGGCGTGCTGCGTTCGGGCGACACCGTGCTCAACACCACGAAGGACGGCAAGGAACGCATCGGCCGCATGTTCCAGATGCACGCCGACAAGCGCGACGAAATCAAGGAAGTGTACGCAGGCGACATCGCGGCGTTCGTGGGCCTCAAGGACACGACGACGGGCGACACGCTTGCCGCCCCCGAAGATCCCGTGATCCTCGAGCGCATGGCGTTCCCGGTCCCCGTCATCGACATCGCGGTCGAGCCCAAGACCAAGGACTCGGTCGAAAAGATGGCGCTTGGCCTGCAGAAGCTCGTGGCCGAAGACCCGTCGCTTCGCCTGCGCACCGACCACGAGTCGGGCCAGACGATTCTGTCGGGCATGGGCGAGCTGCATCTCGAAATCATCGTCGACCGCCTGAAGCGCGAATACGGCGTGGAAGCCAACATCGGCTCGCCGCAGGTGGCCTATCGCGAGACGATTTCGAAGGCGCACACGGAAATCTACACGCACAAGAAACAGTCGGGCGGTTCCGGCCAGTTCGCCGAAGTGAAGATCAAGTTCGAACCGGTCGAGCGCAACGGCGGCGTGCAGTTCGAAGACAAGGTCGTCGGCGGCACGATCCCGCGCGAGTTCATCCCGGCGGTCGAAAAGGGCATCAAGGTGCAGTGCGAGCAGGGCGTGCTTGCGGGCTTCCCCACGGTCGACTTCAAGTACACGCTGCTCGAAGGCAAGTACCACGACGTCGACTCGTCCGCACTCGCCTTCGAAATCGCCGGCAAGGCCTGCTTCCGCGAAGGCATGAAGAAGGCCTCGCCGATCATCCTCGAGCCGATCATGGACGTGGAAGTCACGACGCCGCCCGACCATGTCGGCGACGTGGTGGGCGACTTGAACCGTCGCCGCGGCATCATCCAGAGCCAGGACCAGATCGCGACGTCGGTCATCATCCGCAGCCACGTGCCGCTGTCGGAAATGTTCGGCTACATCTCGGATCTGCGTTCGATGTCGAAGGGCCGCGCGTCCTTCACGATGCAGTTCGACCATTACGAACCCGTGCCGCGCAACATCGCGGACGAGATCATGGCCAAGAACGCGGCCTGATCCAAAGGTTCGGCAGCGACAAAAACGGCGTCGGCAGCAATGCCGGCGCCGTTTTCTTTTGGGCGTTTACGTCATGCAGGCGGCGTTGAGCAGGCCCACGCCCAATGCAAACGCCGCATAGGTGACGGCTGTCGCCGTGCGGCCGGCTTCGATATCGGCCGCAAGACCCGGCTTCAACATGCGGGCGACAAAAAAGACGCCGAGCTGGATCACGAGGGCGATCGCACTCCACACGGCCATGTCGGCGATGTTGAGGCTTTGCACGGTCGCCGAGGCGAGCGGGATCGCAAAGCCGAGCCCCGCCCCGCTGAGGCTGATGGCGGCGGCATTGTTGCCGGCCCGGATGAGGGCGAGCTCGTTCCACGGCGTCACGCGCGTGTAGATCGCAAGGAAGACCGCCGCGTAGGCAAGGCACGCGCCGAAGAACAGCAGAAAATTCGGGATCGTTTCGAGATAGACCATGTTTGTCACCTGACGATGTGGGGGATGAAACGCGCGCGCGATCCGACGAGTTCGCCGTCGGCCCCACGCAAGGCGAGCCCGGCAGGCTGCGAGGCGACCATCCAGGTCGAGGCCAGCAGCTGGGTGGACCCGAGCTTGCCAAGCGGGGCCATCGCCTGCAGCACCACGGGCCCGTCGCGCGCATCGGCGGGCTCGGTGTCGCCGCCGGTCTGGGCAGCATCCAGGCCGTTTGCGAACAGCTTCACGCCCTCGCCGTTGCGGCCCAAGGCGGGCTTGGCGACGGCCGGGCCGCCGATGTCGCTGGGCTCGAGGCTTGCTTGCAGCAGGTTCGGATGGTTCGGGAACATCTCCCACAAGGCGGCCAGCATGCGCTTGTCGGCGAGCAGCATTTTCCAGGCAGGCTCGATCGTCAGAATTTCGGCATCTTCCATGTGGGCGCCGAACGCGTCGGCGAGCATCCAGCTCCACGGATAGAGCTTGAACAGCGTGCGGATGGGCGCATCGTCGCCGTCGAGAAATTTCTCGCCGTCCCAGCCGATCGCTTCGATGTCGAGCCGCTTTGTCGCAAAGCCCGCCGCCTCGGCGCATTTGGCGAGCAGATCGAGCGTGAGGGCGGCATCGCCGTCGCCCGCACCGCCGGCAAGATGCACGGGCAGGCGCGCAAGGCCCATTGCACCCCATGCCGCCCCGAGGCGCGCTTCGATCTCGTTCCATTGCAGATCGTCGGGGAAGTGCCGCTGCTGCCACGCGGCCTGGAAGGTCGCCGCCTCGACCAGCAGCACCGGCGTTTCGGCGTTGTATTCGATGAGCTTGGGCGGGCTGCCGGGCACGTACGCAAGATCGAAGCGGCCGATCAGGTTGCGCTGCCCCTGGCGCCAGCTCTGCGCCACCATGCGCGCGGCAAGGTCGGAGAGGCCGAAGCGCGCATAGTCTTCGTCGGCCACGATGCGCTCGACGAGTTCGAGGCACAGCCGCTCGAGCTCGGCGCTCGCATCGTAGAGCGCATCGATCTCGGCTTTGTCGAACAGCACGCCTTCGCGCGGATCGATATAGACGGCACCGTCGTCGTAGGCTGGATCAAGCCCGAGCGAACGGACAAGGACGCCCTCGGTGTCGGGCGAAGCGGGGGCGATCCACTGCATTACTTAAGGCGAGAGCGGCTCAGCCGCCGCTCGCGCGCCCGCCGCCCGACATGCCGAAGCCGCCGCGCTGCACAGGGGCGGTCGCGGCCCGGCGTTCCTGCACGGGCGCACCCGTCGCCTGCTGCGGCCCACGCGGCATTACTGCGGCTTGGCCGACGGGGCGCGGCGGCGGCATCATCCGGTCGTCGAAGCGGCCCATCGGCCGCGTGCCCGAATAGGCGCGGTTGTTCGCGTCGCGATAGAGCGGCTGAGCGCTCATGCCGCCGCCCATCATGCGGCCGAGCATGTAGCCCGTGAGCAGCGGCATGAACCAGCCGCCGCTCGCTTGCTGAACTTGTTGGGACGCTTGTCCGGCGGCGGCGGCAGCAGCGGGCACAGCCTCGCCTGCGGCCGCGGCAAGCTGTTCGGCGGACGGGCGGACGTCGGTCACGAGCTGGCAATTGGCAGCACCGAAGCGCTCTTCGCACGCGGTCTGGCTTGCGAAGGCCGGGGCGGTGCGCTGGTGGGCGGTGCGCGCATCGGCCAAGGCCTGGCGACAGGCGCTGGGATCCGACTGGCTGGCGCATTGCGCCTCGTCGCGGATGAATTCCGAAGCGATGTCGTTTTTGTCGTCGCAGGCGGCAAGAGCCAGGGCAGCGACCGACGCGAGCAGCAGGGGGCGGAGTTTGCGCATGCCCTCAATGTAGGCACATCGCGGCGCGCTTCAAGGGAAGAAAAAGCGTTGGAAAATCCATGGCATCGCCGTTGAATGCGCGTGTGGCGCCATACTTGCGCAAAATGCAAACTGAATTTTCGCAAATTGCTTTTTATCTATCTGATTTTGTTTGCGAATTTTTGTATCGGAAACGCATCGCCGAACGCATACTTGAAACAACGAGCGACGCTTGTCGTTTCTGGTTCCGGTTGCAAAATCAAGTCGTGAAGGAAACCCGGCATGTCGGATGCGCCATCGCCGTTCAAATTCGCCAAGGAACAGGTCTGGCAAGCGCGCGACGCGAACGGCAATGTGCGCGACGTCAAGGTCGTGCAGGGGCGCGCGCAGCAGCGCTGGAGCTTCGACGCGCAGAAGGCGATCTTTTTCGAAGGCCAGCCGGGCGATGCGGCCTATCTGATCGAAAGCGGCGAGGTTGCGATCGTCAAGAACGCGCCGCCGGGCAGTGCCGCCAAACACGTGCCGATCGCGCGCCTCAAAGCGGGCGACGTGTTCGGCGAATTGGCGCTGATCGACGGGCGCAACCGTTCGGCCTCGGCGATCGCGATCGGCAAGGTCGTGGTGCTGGTCATCGAGTCGTCGGATTTCGAGCGCGAGCTCGACGGGGCGGAACGGCTGGTCGCCGACGCGTTGCACATCATGCTCGCCTATATCCGTGCCGTGCCGCCGCGCGATCTGTGGATCGACGGCAAGATGCCCGCCTTGTCGGGGGAGATCAGCCGCGAAAAAGTCTCGCAGGTGCTGGCCGAGGCGGCCGGCCAATTCGCGAAGATCGAAAACGAATTTCTGCGCGCGCTCTACGCCAAGCTCGCCGACTACGTATTGGCGCGCATGCCCAAGCTCGGCGCGTGAATTCGGGTCAGCGATAAAGGATCAGCAGGCCGAGTGCCACTGTGCCGAGTGCGATGCGGTACCACGCGAACGGCGCAAAGCCGTGGCGCGCAACGAAGCCCACCACCGTGCGCACGACCAGCAATGCGGCAACAAACGCGGCCGCAAAGCCGACGGCGATCACGTTGAAATCTTCGGCCCCCAGCAACGCGCGGTTTTTGTAGAGGTCGTAGACGGTCGCCCCCAGCATCGTCGGGATCGCGAGGAAAAACGAAAACTCGGTCGCCGCCTTGCGGTCGACGCCGAGCAGGAGCGCACCCATGATCGTCGCACCCGAGCGCGACACGCCCGGGATCATCGCCACCACCTGGCAAGCGCCGATCTTGAGCGCCATCATCGGGCCGATTTGGTCGATCTCGTGCACGCGCGGCAGCGGCAGATTGCGCTCGATCCACAAAATCGCCACGCCGCCCGCGATCAGCGCCACCGATACGACCCACGGATTGAACAAAACACCTTTGATGAAGCCGTGCAGCGTGAAGCCGAGTACCAGCGCCGGCAGAAAGGCGAGGATCACGTTGCGCGCAAAACGCCGGTCGGCGGGCTCGCTCGCAAGTCCGAGTGCGACGCCGAACAATTTGGCGCGATAGACCCACAGAATCGCCAAAATGGCGCCGAGCTGGACGGCGATTTCGAACGTGTGGCCAGGCGGCCCGTCGAAGCCCAGCAAAGCGCTGCCCAGCAGCAGATGGCCCGTCGACGAGACGGGGATGAATTCGGTCAGCCCTTCGACCAGCCCGAGCAGAAGCGCATCGCCGTAAACGCCCAACCCCATCGCCCCGCAATCCCTTCGCTAGCTTCCGAGTACGGCGCTGCCCGCACTGAACATGCCGAACACCAGCGCCCCCACCACCGCAAACGCGAGCAGCCCCGCACTATAGCCCATTATCACGAGCCGCCCGTCGCGCTCGAGCAGGCCTACCGCGAGCAAGGCCAGGGCGATCGCGGGCGGCGGGTTGCCGAACGGAATGGGCGCGGCCAGCAGAATCGCAACCGGAATGCCGAAGAGGCCGATAAGCCGCTTGCCACCGCTCGAGGTCAGCACAGGCAAGCGCGGCTTCACGAACGATTCGAGCTTTTCAAGATAGGGGAGGAAGCGCCGTACGACATTGGCATAGGTGGCGCGATCGACCGTGCGATCGAGAAGTTTGGCCGGCAGCCATGGTTTTTCCACGCCGAGCAGCAGCAGCAGGCACAAAAACGCGATGGGCAGGCCCGTGAGAGCGGAGAAGCCGGGGATCGAGAAGGGCAGGAAATTCGGCACGCACAGCAGCACGATCAATGCGCCGAAGCCGCGCTCGCCCAATTCGCCGAGCATCTCGCGCAAGCTGATCGAGGCCCCGCGCGCCGGATCGAGAAGGCGCAAAAACACCGCCGACAAAGCGTCGGTATCGGAACCGTGCGGGGCGGACATGGAAAACCTCAGGGGGCAGAGGAAAAGCGCCCCGCTTCTAGGCGGGCACGCGCGGCAAGGTCAAGCTCTGTCGGTTATGCACCCGGCCCGAACACGACCCACATTTGCGTGTCCGGCGTGTGGTCTTCGAAACGATGCGCCTCGCCTGCCGCCGCAAACAGCATATCGCCCGCCGCAAACGGCACGCGCGCATCGCCGCGACGGAAGAATCCGCTGCCTGCCGTCACCAGATAGATCTCGTCGCGGTCGTGCGGCGTTTGCGGGTCGGGATTGGGCGGCTTGTACCAGCGCACTTCCAAGCCCGGCGTATTGAGCAACAGCGAAGACCGCCGCCCGCGCTCGAGCGGCGCGTTTGCGGCTTCGGCCTGCGTTATGCGTGTCGGAGCGCTCAAGCCGCCGTGCCGCCCACGGTGAGCCGGTCGAGCAGCAGGGTCGGCTGGCCCACGCCCACAGGCACGCCCTGGCCGTCTTTGCCGCAGGTGCCAATACCCGGATCGAGCTTCATGTCGTTGCCGACCATGCGCACTTGGGTGAGCGCTTCGGGGCCGGCCCCGATCAGCATCGCACCCTTGACGGCCGGACCCACCTTGCCGTCTTCGATCAGATACGCCTCGGCCGCGTTGAATACGAATTTGCCCGACGTGATGTCGACCTGGCCGCCGCCGAAATTGACGGCGTAGAGGCCCTTCTTGATCGAGCGGATGATCTCGGCCGGATCGTGGCTGCCCGCCGCCATCACCGTGTTGGTCATGCGCGGCATCGGATGGTGCGCGAAGCTCTCGCGCCGGCCGTTGCCGGTCGGCTTCATGCCCATCAGGCGCGCATTCTGGCGGTCCTGCATGTAGCCCACCAGAATGCCGTCTTCGATCAACACGGTGCGCTGGGTGGGGGTGCCCTCGTCGTCGATGGTGAGCGAGCCGCGCCGATCGCGCAGCGTGCCGTCGTCCACGACCGTGACGCCGGGTGCGGCTACGCGCTGGCCCATGAGGCCGGAGAAGGCCGAGGTCTTCTTGCGGTTGAAATCGCCTTCGAGCCCGTGGCCGATCGCCTCGTGCAGCAGGATGCCGGGCCAGCCTGGCCCGAGGACCACCTGCATTTCGCCGGCGGGCGCGGGGATCGAATCGAGATTGACGAGCGCCTGGCGCACGGCTTCGTCGACACCGTGCTGCCAATTGGCCGGATCAACAACTTGGCCGAACGCAAAACGCCCGCCCCAGCCGAAGCTCCCGCTTTCCTGGCGCTCGCCCTGGCCCACGACGACGGACACGCCGAGGCGCACGAGCGGGCGGATGTCGGCCAGGCGCTCGCCGTCGGCGCGCAGGATCTGCACCGCCTGCCATTCGCCCGCGATCGAGCACATGACCTGGCGCACGCGCGGATCTTTGGCGCGCGCATAGGCGTCGATGTCGGCGAGCAGCTTGGTCTTCTCGGCAAAGGCCATCAGTTCGAGCGGATTGTCGTCGGCATAGAGGCGCGCATTCGTCCCCTTGGGCCCGTCGGCAGCCGCACTGCCCGAATAGCCGGCTTTGGCGGCCGCAACCGTGCGCGCCGCGCGCTCGATGGCGCCATGGCTCAAGTCGGACGCATGCGCATAGGCGGCCGTTTCGCCCGCAATGGCGCGCAGGCCGAAGCCTTGCGTGGTGTCGAACGAAGCGCTTTTGAGCTTGCCGTCGTCGAAGGACAGGCTCTCGGACTGGCGGTATTCGAGATAAAGCTCGCCGTCGTCCATGCCGGAAAGGGCCGCTTTGGTCTGCGCTTGGGTCCGCGCGAGATCGAGATTGCTGTCGGCGAAAAACAGCGCGTCGGTGCGGGCAAGATGGCTCATGGGCGGGGTCAAGCTCCGAAAGATGGGGGTACGCAGAAGAATGTAGGCGTATTGGCGCCGATTTCCAAATTGCACGGTTTTCCACAGGTTCGGGGGCAAGGCTGGCCTCGCTAGCCGCGATATTGCATAACTCTAGGGGCTCCCCTCGAACGTCCGAGAGACCATGGAAACGCCGATTAAAGCCGCCGCTCAAGCCAACGACCATCCGCTGCGCCTGGCGCTTGCCAACGAGGTGCATGCGCGCCCGTTCCTGTCGCTGGCCGCCCCTGAGCGCGCCACGCACCTTGCCATGACGTCGGGCGAGCAGGGGGCGGCGGGCGACCACGCGCATCTCACGGCCCTGTGCCAGCGCTACGGTGTGGCGTTCCCGCCGCCGGGGGCCAATCATTTTGTGGCCGAGCTCGACGGCTATCGCCTCAAATGGGAGCGGCATACCGAATTCTGCACCTGGACCTTCCTGAAAGCGGGCGCTTTCGCCACACCGTTTGCGCAGAACGCGATCGACTTCGCGCCCCCCGATTGGGTTGCAGCGATCCCGGGCGCGCGCCTGGTGGCCGTGCATGTGGCCGTGCTTGCGCGCGCCGACGACAACCCGTCGCCCGAAGATCTCGGCGAATGGCTGCATGCCGACTATCTCGTCGGCAGCGTGGTCGCCGGGCGCGCGGCCACGGCTTGGACCGATTTCCGCCTGCACCCGGACGGGTTCGCGCGCATCGTCGTGCAGGACCACGGGCTCGGCACACGCCAGAGCGGGCGCTTGGTGCAGCGCCTGCTCGAGATCGAAACCTACCGCACGATGGCGATGCTCGCATTGCCAATGGCGCGCGAGATCGCACCCAAGATCAGTACGGTCGACAGCGACCTGCTCGCGATCATGGATGCGATGCCGAACGCCCAGGCTTTGTCCGAGCAGCGCGCGCTGCTCGACCGTTTGAGTGCGCTGGCGGGCCGCATCGAACAGGCGACGGCGGCGTCCGCCTTCCGCTTCGGGGCGGCCGTCGCCTATGCCGATCTCGTCGGCCACCGCACGCAGGAGCTGCGCGAGGAACGCATCGAAGGTCTGCAGACCTACCGCGAATTCCTCGAGCGGCGCTTTGCTCCCGCCATGCGCACCTGCCAATCGACGGCCGAGCGTTTGACGCAATTGTCGCAGCGCCTCACACGCGCGGTCGCGTTGCTGCGCACGCGCGTCGACATCGCGGTCGAAGCGCAGAACCAAGCACTGCTGGGCTCGATGGATCAGCGTGCCCGCCTGCAATTGCGCCTGCAGCAGACGGTCGAAGGCCTGTCGGTTGCGGCCATCACCTACTACACGGTGGCGCTGGCCGCGTATGGTGCGCGTGCGCTCGAAACGGCTGGCCTGCATATCGACAAGGACATCGCGACCGGCGTTGCGATCCCGATCGTCGCCGTCGCGGTATGGCTCGGCTTGCGCCGCTTCCGCAAATCCCTCGAAAAAGACGAGCGCAAATAGATGGCTGCCAAGAAGAAAACCGCCGCGAAAAAGAAACCAGCGGTCAAGAAATCCGGCAAGTGGGAGCGCGACCTCGGGCGCAATCAAGCCAACTACGAGCCCTTGTCGCCGATCGGGTTTCTCGCGCGTGCGGCATCCGTGTGGCCCAAGCGCACGGCCATCCTGCACGGGCGCATCTCGCGCAATTGGGCGCAGACGCATCTGCGCTGCAAGCGCCTCGCCAGTGCGCTTGCAAAAGTTGGCGTGCGCCGCGGCGACACGGTGGCCCTCATGGCGCCGAATATTCCGGCCGCCTACGAATGCGCGTTCGGCGTGCCGATGGCGGGGGCCGTGCTCAATGCCATGAATGTGCGGCTCGATGCCGACACGCTCGCCTTCCAGCTCGACCATGGCGAAACCAAAGTGCTGATCGCCGACACCGAGTTCGCACCCGTGATCGCCAAAGCGCTCGCCAAAGCCAAGCGCAAACCTTTGGTGATCGACATCGCCGATCCCGAGGGGCCTGGCGGCAAGCGCCTGGGGACGGCCGAATACGAGGATTTCCTCGCCGGCGGCGATCCCGATTTTTCGCCCGTCAAAATCCGCGACGAATGGGATCCGTTGGCGCTCAACTACACCTCGGGTACGACGGGCAATCCCAAGGGTGTCGTCTACCACCATCGCGGCGCCTATCTGAACGCGGTCGGCAACATCATGGTCTGGGATCTCGGCCATTATCCGGTCTATCTGTGGACCTTGCCGATGTTCCACTGCAACGGCTGGTGCTTCCCTTGGACGATCGCGGCGATGGCGGGCACCAATGTGTGCCTGCGGCGCGTCGAGGCACCCGCGATTTTCGCGGCCATCAAGGAACGCGGCGTCACGCACATGTGCGGTGCGCCGATCGTCATGAACATGCTGATCAACGCGCCCGAAGAAATGCGCGAGGATCCGCACCAGCCCGTGCGCATCATGACGGCGGCCGCGCCGCCGCCCGCCTCCGTCATCGAAAAGATGGAGCGCATGGGTTTCCGCATCACGCATGTCTACGGGCTCACGGAAGTCTACGGACCCGCCGTGGTGTGCGAATGGCACGACGAATGGAACGCGCTGCCGCCCGCCGATGCCGCCGTGCGCAAGGCCCGCCAGGGCGTGCGCTATCCCGTGCTCGAAGGGCTGATGGTCGCCGACGAAAAGACGCTGAAGCCCGTACCGTCCGACGGGCAGACGATGGGCGAGGTCTTCATGCGCGGCAACATCGTGATGAAGGGCTATCTCAAGAACCCGGACGCGACCGCGAAGGCCTTCAAAGGCGGCTGGTTCCACACGGGCGATCTCGGCGTCGTGCACGAAGACGGCTACATCGAACTCAAAGACCGTTCGAAGGACATCATCATCTCGGGCGGCGAGAACATCTCGACGATCGAGGTCGAAAGCGCGCTCTACCGCCATCCCGACATTCTCGAGGCCGCGGTGGTCGCGCGGCCCGACGAAAAATGGGGCGAGACGCCGTGCGCGTTCGTGGCGCTCAAGGACGGGGCATCGGCCAGCGAGGCCGACATCATTGCCTTCACACGCCAGCATCTGGCAGGCTACAAAGTGCCACGCAAAATCGTGTTCGGTCCGCTGCCGAAGACATCGACGGGCAAAATCCAGAAGTTCCTGCTGCGCGAACGCGCGAAGACGGAAAGCTAACCGATCGAGGTATCATCGTGAGCGATCAGGTCCGCAAATACCGCCCCGGCACGATCGTGTTTCGCGAAGGCGAGTCCGGCGACTATGCTTGCCTCGTCAAGACCGGCGAGATCGAACTGCTGAAACTCGCCACGCCGAACGTGCCGCCCTTCGCCACCTTGCCGCCGGGCCACATGTTCGGCGAATTGGCGCTGCTCGATGGAAGCCCGCGCATGGCGACGGCGCGCGCAGGCGCCAAAGAGACCGAAATCGTCATCGTCGATCGCGTGCGCTTTCAAGCCAAAATCAAGAATCTGACGCCTACCCACCGCGAACTGTTCGAGTTCTTCGCGGGTTTCATCCGCGAGACGCCGATCTGGGTGAAGCCGAATTTCGATCAAGCGCCGCCGGAACTCGACGCGCGCGCCAAGCGCATCGCCACGCTCATTCCGGCGATCGAAAACTCGGATCGTATGAAGACCGGCGACGCCTTCATCGACGTAATGGTGAAAATGCTGGTCCATTACGCCAAAAGGCGTCTGCCGGCTTCCGGCTGAGAATTGCGCGTCCGGCTTCTAGCCGGACATGCGCATCATTTCGTCTTTGATTCGGAGTTTTTCGCGCTTGAGCGTGGCGACGACGCCGTCGTTGGGCATCGGCCGCGACTCTTCGTGGCTGAGCTCGGTGTCGATTTTGGCGTGCTTGGCTTGCAGCGAGCGGATGCGATCGGATTTTGGCATGGTCCCAACCTCCTTCGTCTTGCGCGAGCGTCCCGTTTCGTCACGAGACCGTCATGAAGCGTATGCCTCGTTCGAGGCGCGCGCAAGCGTATGGGAATATGCGGGCTTCTCCGAAGGTTGCATTCTCAGGCGTATGCGCGGTTCATGCCCTTGATATCAAGGCGCCTCGCGCAGGGCCGAAAAAATCTTCCGCAATGGTGCGGAGTCTTTGCCGCGCTGCAGCATTAGGCGCGCATTCGCATGCGCGTCTTGCAGTCGCGCATGCGGCGCGCGCACTTGCCGTGCTGCCGCATCGTGTTCCAAGGCTTCGAGCTGCAGCTTTTCGGCGGCGAGCTCGGCGCGTTTGACGGCGGCGTAGAGGTCGGCCGCGTCGTGCGCCTTCAGCGCCCGGCGCGCTTGGCGCAGCGGGCCGACGATCTGCTTGCGCCAAGCGCGCGCATTCGCCTGCCAGCGCTTTGCGCGCGCGGCCGCAAGGGGGCCATGTCCGGTCGCCCCGTGCCAGATCGCGGCCAGCAGCAGCGGCACGTCGGCGCCGCATTCGTCTTGGAGTGCAAGGCACGCCTTCGCCACCCCCGGTTTGGCGTAGAGTGCGCACGCAAATTCCCATAGACCGTCGTTTCGCGGCCGCGATTTTGCTGCTACACTCGCCTTAGTTTTTGGCATCAAGTTGCTCCGGCCCCGCCGTCGATGGACGATCCGCTTTTCGAAGAAATCCGCCGCCAGATCGCCGAGTTGCAAAGCGCGCATCGCGATCTGGACGACGTCATTGCGCGCCTGCTCGAGCACAGGCCCGTCGACATGCTGCAGGTCCAGCGCCTCAAAAAGCGCAAATTGGCGCTCAAAGACCAGCTCGCACGCCTCGAAAGCCAATTACTGCCCGATATCATCGCGTAGTGCTTTAGGCGGGTCCGCGTTTGGCGTCGCGTTTGCGTTCGTACATTTCGCGGTCCGCACTTTCGAGCAGCCGCGAAATGTCGTCGCCGCCGCGGAACGTGTACACGCCCCATGCGACCGACGGGCGGATCGATACGCCGCGCCAATCGAGCGCGCTGGCCTCGACTTGGGCGGCCAGGAAGGCGGCCTTCTCGTCGGCGAGCGGCTTGTCCATGTAGGTCAAGATCACGCCGAATTCGTCGCCGCCGAGGCGCCCGACCACGTCGGTGTCGCGCACATTGCTCACGAGCACGCGTGCGATGTGCGCGAGAAGTGCATCGCCCGCCGCGTGGCCGTGCGTGTCGTTGATGTTCTTGAGGCCGTTGGCGTCGAAATAGACGAGGCTCGAAGGCTGGTCGTAGCGCTCGGCGAAGGACTGCATGCGCCCCAATTCGCGCACGAAGGCGCGCCGGTTGAAGACCGGAATGAGGCTGTCTTGGTCGGCGAGCCGTTCGAGATGGGCGCTGCGCGCATTGGCTTGGGCCGCTTCGCGGCGCAGTTTATCGACCTCGGCCATCAGCCGCATGATCGCGTCGCGGACCTTGGGCGTGAATTCGGCTTCCGGAATGCCCAGCACCAGCGCCATGTCGACCGGTGTGCGCAAGCCGACGGCTGCACCCGTCGGCGCACCGGCGGGCCGGGCAACCGAGTCGGCGCGTTTGACCGGCGTTGCCGGGCCGGGGCCCTGGATTTTGGTGGGATCGCCGATTTTCATCCGCTTGCCGCAGAAATAAGCTGCCGAGTCTTTGAAATACCACAGCCGCCGGAAAAAGAACGCATCGTTCTTCCCCTGGCGGACCCTGCCTCCCTATAGTGGCTTGGACGCCGCGACGAACGCAACGCGAAGGAAGACGCAACGCATGGCCAAAAAGCCGCTGGTCGGGATCATTATGGGCAGCCAGTCGGACTGGGAAACCATGCGCCATACCGCCGAAATCCTGACCCAATTGGGCGTGCCGCACGAAACGCGCATCGTCTCGGCCCATCGCACGCCCAAGCGCCTCTACGACTACGCCAGCGGCGCGGCATCACGCGGGCTTTCCTGCATCGTGGCGGGGGCGGGCGGGGCTGCCCATCTGCCCGGCATGGCGGCTGCCCTCACGCGCCTGCCGGTGTTCGGCGTGCCGGTCGAATCGCGGACGTTGAAGGGGCTCGACTCGCTGCTGTCGATCGCCCAGATGCCGGCCGGCATTCCGGTGGGCACGCTCGCCATCGGCAAAGCGGGGGCAACGAACGCAGGGCTCTTGGCCGCCGCCGTGATCGCCCTTGGCGATGCGAAGATCGCTGCCGCTCTCGACCGTTTCCGCGCGGCCCAGACCGCCAAGATCAAGCAGAAACCCGCAAAATGAGCGTGAAGCGTCTGCCGCCCGGGGCAACGATCGGGATCTTGGGCAATGGCCAGCTCGGGCGCATGGCGGCACTTGCCGCGGCACGGCTTGGCTATCGCACGCACTCGTTCGGGCCCGAGGCGGATGCACCGGCCGCTCAAGTCTCGAGCCGTGCCATGGTCGGCGACTATCGCGACAAGGCGGCCCTCGTAGCCTTCTTCGCCGCCTGCGACGTCGTGACTTACGAGTTCGAGAACATCCCGCTCGAAGCGCTTGCAGGTGTCGCGCAAGCCAGCAAAACGCCGCTCTACCCGTCGGCCAAGGTGCTGGCGATCTGCCAGGACAGGCTTGCGGAAAAGACGTTCCTCAACCGCATCGGCATTGCGACGGCCCCGTTCGCGCGCGTGCGCAATCGCCACGATCTCGAGATGGCGCTTGCCCAATTCGGCCGGCCGGCCGTGCTCAAGACCACGCGCATGGGCTACGACGGCAAGGGCCAGATCAAGATCGGGCCCAAGACGCCGATCGATGCGGCGATGGCCGTGCTCAAAGGGCAAGAAGGCATTCTCGAAGGCTTCGTCGATTTCGAACGCGAGATCTCGGTCGTGATCGCGCGCGGGCGCGGTCAGATCGCAAGCTACGTGCCGGTTGAAAACCGCCACGCGCACCATATTCTCGACGAGACGATCGCACCTGCACCCGTGTCGCGCGCCGTTGCCCAGCAGGCCGAAGCGATCGCCCATCTGGTCGCGGCCAAGCTCGCCCTTGTGGGCGTGCTCGCGGTCGAGATGTTCGTCACGCGCCGGGGCCGCGTGCTCGTGAACGAGCTTGCCCCGCGCCCGCACAATTCCGGCCATTGGACGATCGATGCGTGCCCGGCAAGCCAGTTCGACCAGCAGATCCGCGCGGTCGCAGGTTTGCCGCTCGGCTGCCCCGAGCGCCACAGCGACGCGCGCATGAAAAATTTGATCGGCGACGATGTGCGCAAGGTACCGTCACTGCTCGCCGATCCGCGAGCGATCGTGCATCTCTACGGCAAAGCCGAACCGCGCCCCGGCCGCAAGATGGGCCACGTCACGTGGCTGGCCCCAAAGGGTTCGGCGAAGAAGGGGCGTTAGCGCGCGCGGCTGAAGTGCGCGCGCAGAGGGGCGAGCGGGTTCGGGAGTTTTCCGAACATGGCTTTGACGCTTGCCGTCGCCTTCGGGATCGCCATCACGTTGGCGATGCGCCGGTCGAGGAAGCGCCACGTGTCTTCCTGGTTTTCCGACTTGTCTTCGAGCCAGAAGAGCAGCGTCGTCGAATAGACGCCGGCGGCCAAACCGCGCTTGGAATAGAAATTGAAATCCGTGGCACGGTCGCCCGCCAGATGCCAGACCGCATCGACTGTGCGCCAAACGGTCTGCAGCGAAGTCGCCACACCTGTGGGCAAGGCCAGCACGGCAAGGGCGCGGCGCACCGCCTCGCGATGGGGGCCGAGCGGGGCGAGGCGCGCGCGGATCGCGGCGGCGATTTTCTCGCGCACTTTGAGCGTGGCGAAATTTTCGTCCACCGTGCAGGCCTCGACCATCGCGCGGTCGGCCATGGCGCACCAATGGGCGATCGCTTCGACCGGGCCACCCGGGAACACGCGCAACGCCGTCAGCGGATCGTAGCCCGCATCTTCGGCCGCACGCGCAAGCACGGCGGCCGTCCAGCCGTCGAACGCGATGTGCGGGAGGGCTGCTTCGCAAATACGGTCGCGGGCAAGGGCGCGGTCGAAGCTCATTTTTGCGTCTCCTGGTTTTGCGAGCCCGCGCGGTCGGCTTCGGCGCGGCGGCGCATTTCTTCGACGAAGCCGAACTCGGCGAGATCGTCCATGCGCTGGGGATAAAGGATTCCGTCGAGATGGTCGCATTCGTGCTGCACCACGCGGGCATGGAAGCCTGCGACCGTGCGCTCGATGCGCTCACCCTCGAGGCCGAGGCCGCTGTAGCGCAGATGTGTGAAGCGGTTGACCTTGCCGGTCAGGCCCGGCACCGACAGGCAGCCCTCGAAGGCGGCGTTGGCGGCTTGGCCCAGCGGCTCGAGCACGGGGTTGATCAGCACGGTCAGATCGACCGGCGTGTCGCCGTCCATTCCGGTCGTGCGCTCGGGCCGCACGAAAAACACGACGACGCGCAGCGGCACATAGACTTGCGGGGCGGCCAAGCCCGTGCCGGGCGCGTCGATCATCGTGTCGATCATGTCGGCCACGAGATCGCGAATCGCCGGGTCGGTCGGGTCTTCGACCGGGTCGGCGACGCGAGCAAGCACGGGGTGCCCCATGCGGGCGATTTTGAGAATGGCCATGTTGCTCAAGCATATGGCACGGTGGGTGGCAGCCGAAAAGGGGCCAATCGAGGCTTTGCAAGCCCGCGAACCCTATGTTATAAGCCCCGGCTCATTCGGTTGATGGAGGGTCGCGCGGTTGCCTTGAGGCGGTCGGGATGCTCCCTTAACCTCTTGAAACGGTTATGGAAAGGAGCACGGCCCCCGTGCAAGTCATCGTTCGCGACAACAATGTCGACCAGGCCCTGCGCGCGCTCAAGAAGAAGATGCAGCGCGAAGGCATTTTTCGGGAAATGAAGCTGCGCCGCCATTTCGAGAAGCCCTCGGAAAAGCGCGCGCGCGAAAAGGCCGAAGGCGTGCGTCGCCTGCGCAAGCTGCAGCGCAAGCGCCTGGAGCGCGAAGGCTTCTAAGCTTCCGTTCGATTTCGCGGGTTTCCGCCAAAGCCGCCTGGGCCTGCCCCGGCGGCTTTTTGGCATTCAGAGCGTTTCGACGATGTAGCCCTTGGTGCGCGCTTTGCGCGCAAATACGGCATCGGCTGTGACCAGCTTAACCCGCAGTGCGCGCGCTACGGCGAGATAAACGCAATCCTGTGCCGCATGGTCGAGCTCAAGGGCAAGGGCCAGACTCGCACGCCCCAACTCGGCACTGTCGGGCTCGAAACCGACAGCTTTGCAAAAATCTTCGTGCACGAATTGCGCATGAGCAACGGTCCAACCGTTCAGCTTTGCCGCGCGGCGGATGAGATTGGCAAGCTCGGTGCGCAACTGCGGTGGTGCGGCCAAACCCGGCGTGCGGAGGAGTCGCAAGGCCGCTTCGGCCTCGGTCTCGTGGAAAAGCACGATGCTGAAAATGCTGGCATCGAGGACGCAACTCATCGCCGATCGCGGTCCGCGCGAATCATCTCAAGCGACGATGGCCCCTTCCACTTGTCCTTCATTTCACGGGAGAGGGCTTCTATGCGATCCAATGCCGCGTGCCGCTCGGCGCGCATCGCCGCCTCGTCGAGCGCTTTGCGCGCAAGATCTGCGACCGACACGCCTTGGTCCTTGGCCTGAAGCTTCAGCGCTTTTGCCGTCTTTTCGGATACGCCGCGTACGAGGATGTCGGGCATGGGGATATCTCCAGTGATATCGCAAACGATATCACTGCTGCCGCGCTGCGGTCAAACGAAGCCGCAGCGGGGCGCTCGCGCGCGTATGAAAAAGCCCCCGGCCATATCGCGTGCGATGCGGCCGGGGGCTTGTCTGGTCCGAAGCGAAGCGGGGAAGGCTCAGTGCCCGCCGCTCATCGCCTTCACGATGTCTTCGACAACCTTCTTGGCGTCCCCGAACAGCATCATCGTGTTGTCGCGGAAGAAGAGCTCGTTTTCGACGCCCGCATAGCCCGAGGCCATCGAGCGCTTGATGAACAGCACGGTCTTGGCCTTCTCGACGTCGAGGATCGGCATGCCGTAGATCGGGCTCTTGGGGTCGGTCTTGGCGGCCGGGTTCGTCACGTCGTTGGCGCCGATCACGAAGGCGACGTCGGCCTGCGCGAAGTCGCGGTTGATGTCGTCGAGCTCGAACACTTCGTCGTAGGGCACGTTGGCTTCGGCGAGCAGCACGTTCATGTGGCCCGGCATGCGGCCGGCCACCGGATGGATCGCGTAGCGCACCGACACGCCTTCTTTCTTCAGCATGTCGGCCATTTCGCGCAGCGCATGCTGGGCTTGCGCCACCGCCATGCCGTAGCCCGGCACGATGATGACCGAGGACGCGTTTTTCATGATGAACAGCGCGTCGTCGGCCGAGCCCTGCTTGACCGGGCGCTGTTCTTTGACACCGCCCGCAGCGGCCCCGGCGGCCGCATCGGTGCCGAAGCCGCCCAGGATCACGTTGAAGATCGAGCGGTTCATGCCCTTGCACATGACGTAGGACAGAATCGCACCCGACGAGCCGACGAGCGCACCCGTCACGATCAGCAGCGAGTTCTGCAGCGTGAAGCCGATGCCGCACGCAGCCCAGCCCGAATAGCTGTTCAGCATCGACACGACGACCGGCATGTCAGCGCCGCCGATCGGCAGGATCAGCAAGAAGCCCAACGCCAGCGACAGGATGACCAAGCACCAGAAGGCGGCGGGGCTGCCCGTCATCGACAGCCACACGATGTTGGCGACGATCAATACGCCGAGAAGTGCGTTGAACGGATGCTGCATCGGGAACTGCAGGGGCGCACCCGAGACGAGCCCCTGGAGCTTGGCAAACGCCACGAGCGAGCCCGTGAAGGTGATCGCACCGATGGCCGTGCCGATCGCAAGCTCGACGAGGCTCGCGGCCTTGATCGCACCCGGAATGCCGATGCCGAAGCTCTGCGGCGAATAGAGGGTTGCGGCCGCCACGAACACGGCAGCGAGGCCCACGAGGCTGTGGAAGGCTGCCACGAGCTGCGGCAAGGCCGTCATCTCGATGCGCAGCGCCACGAACGTGCCGATCGCACCGCCGATGACGATGCCGGCCAGGATGAGGCCGAACGAACTCGTCTGCGGCAAAGCGAGCGTGGTGAGGATCGCGACGGCCATGCCGACGACACCCCACATATTCCCGCCGCGCGCCGTTTCCGGGCTCGACAGGCCGCGCAAGCTCATGATGAAGCAGATCGACGCGAACAGATACAGAAGCGAAGCGGCATTGGCACCCATGGCTGATATCCCCTTTGCCTATTTCTGCTTCTTTTTGAACTTGGACAGCATGCGCTGGCTCACGACGAAGCCGCCGAAGATGTTGACCGAAGCCAGCACCACGGCAAGGAACCCCATCGCCTGGCTGAAGCCGACGGCCGAAGCCCCGGCCGCGAGCAGAGCGCCCACGATGATGACCGAGCTGATCGCGTTGGTGACGGCCATCAGCGGCGAATGTAGGGCGGGCGTCACGCGCCACACCACGTAGTAGCCGACGAAGGTCGCGAGCACGAGCACGGTCAGGCCCATGGTCAGCGCATCGGGGCCGGCACTCGCACCCACTTCGGGCGACATGGCGGCTTGGGCGGCAAGCTCGCGCGCTTTGGCGGCAAGCGAAGCCGCGTCGGTCGCAAGCTGTGCAGCCCGGTCGAGAAGGGCAGAATCGGCCATGGTTTTGGCTCTCCGTTAAGACGCGAAATTCGGATGCACGATCTGGCCCTCGCGGGTCAGCAGCGATCCTTTGATGATTTCGTCGGCAGGGTCGATGCTGAGCGTGCCGTCTTTGGCGACGATCAGCTTCAGGAACTCGGCCAAGTTGCGCGCATAGAGGGCGGAGGCATCGACCGCCACGCGCGAGGGCACGTTGGCATAGCCAACGATCTTCACGCCATGCGCCACCACGATCTGGCCGATGGCACTGCCTTCGCAATTGCCGCCGTTTTCGACCGCCAAATCGATCACGACCGAACCGGGCTTCATCGAAGCCACCATCGCGTCGCTGACGAGGCGCGGGGCGGGACGGCCCGGGATGAGAGCCGTGCAGATCACGATGTCCATCTTCTTGATCGTTTCGGCGATCAAGGCGGCTTGCTTCGCTTTGTAGGCGTCCGACATTTCCTTGGCGTAGCCGCCCGAGGTTTCGGCCTGGCGGGCTTCTTCGTCGTCCACGAACACGAACGTCGCACCCAAGCTTTCGACCTGTTCCTTGGCCACAAGCCGCACGTCGGTCGCCGAGACCACAGCGCCCAAGCGCCGCGCGGTCGCGATCGCTTGCAGGCCCGCAACGCCCGCACCCATCACGAGCACCTTGGCAGGGGCGACCGTGCCGGCCGCCGTCATCATCATCGGGAAGGCGCGGCCGAACTGTTCGGCCGCGTCGATCACGGCCTTGTAGCCTGCGAGGTTCGCTTGGCTTGACAGCACGTCCATCGACTGCGCGCGCGTGATGCGCGGCACGAGTTCCATGGCAAACGCCGTGAGGCCTTGCGCCGCGAGCGACGCGACCTGCTCTTTATTGCGGTAGGGATCGAGCTGCGAGACGACGACCGCACCTTGCTTCAAGCCGGCGAGTTCGGCCGTACCGCCGTTTTCGGCGGCCGTCAGCGGGCGGCCGACTTTTAAGAGAATGTCCGACTGGGCGAGCAGGCTCGCCGTGTCGGCCACGATCTCCGCACCGGCATCGACAAAGGCTTGGTCCGGGATCGCCGCCGAGAGGCCGGCCCCCGCTTCGACCGCAAAGCTCAAGCCAAGCGGCTTCATGCGCTTGATCGAGTCCGGTGTCGCTGCCACGCGCGCTTCGAATGCGCGGCGTTCTTTGGGGATGCCAACCTTCATGCGCGTCTCCCGGCCAAGCCCGCCCAAAGCCGGTAGGGCCGGGCCGCCTGTCTCGAAAATGGTGCGGCACAATGCCAACCGCAACGCCCTTTGCCAAGCGCCGATTTTGGGAACGATGCCCTTGCGGCAAGGAATATCGTTTTAGCGGGGCAGCCGCGATCTCGAACGAAGCGGCGTCGGTGCTACCGTCGGCAGATGCCTGCGATTCTCACGCTCGACCATTTGCGGCGCTACGCCGTTGCGCGCAGCCTCTTCAAGCCGACGCGCCTTGCGCGCGCGATCGCCAAGCTCGGCTTCGTGCAGATGGATCCGATCCGCGCACCGGCACGGGCACAGGATCTGACGCTGCGCCAGCGCGTCAAAGACTATCGCGCGGGCGATCTTGAGAAGCGCTATCCGCGGCTGGCGGTCGAGGAAGATTTTTTCGTCAATTACGGCATTGTGCCGCGTGCCACGCACGCGCTGATGCATCCGCGGGCCGCACGCGCAAGCTGGCCCAAGGCGCGTTGGGCGCAGGCTGAAGCGGTGCTGGAATTCGTACGCGACAACGGTGTGGTGCATCCGCGTGCGGTCGATGCCGCTTTCGACCACGGCACGACAAAAAATTGGTTCGGCGGCAACAGCCGGGCCAGCACGCAGCTGCTCGACGGCCTGCATTATCGCGGCCTGTTGCGTGTGGCGCGGCGCGAAAGCGGCGTGCGGCTCTACGCGCCACTCCAGCGCGCGGCATGCGATGCGCCGCGTGATCCGGACGCGGCGTTCGACGCGCTGGTCGACGTCGTCGTCGGCAAATATGCGCCGCTGCCCGCATCCACGCTTGCACGCTTCGTCGCGTGGCTGGGCAGGTCCGCCGTGCCGCAATGGCAGGGGCTGTATCGCGTGGCCCTTGCGCGCGCCAAGGCGCGGCTCGCACAGGCGACGGTCGATGGCGTGCGCTGGTATTGGCCGGTTGGCGAAAATCCCGGCAGCCGCCGTTTTGCCGACGATGCGATGCTGGACGACGAGCTGCGCTTGCTCGCACCGTTCGATCCCGTGGTGTGGGATCGCGACCGCTTCGAGAAATTCTGGGGCTGGGCCTATCGCTTCGAGGCCTATACGCCAGCACCAAAGCGCGTACGCGGCTACTATGCGCTGCCGATGCTATGGCGCGGCCACGCGATCGGCTGGGCGAACGTCGCCGTGCGCGACGGGCAACTGCAGGTGCAGACGGGCTACGCAAGCGGGAAGGCACCCGGCGATGCCGCGTTCAAATCTGCATTGCAGACCGAAGAGGCACGCCTCGCGCGGTTTCTGGGGCTGTAAGGCGCGCATCTCGGCAATTGACGGCGCCGCCGGTGTCTGGGTAGGGTTCGCCTCCGCTGCGGGTTGAACAGGGACGCGCATGCTGGTTTAGAGCCGCCCGGAAGACGCACATAAGTGCCGCCGGGCGGTTCTTTTTTGAGGAAAGGGCAGCGCCATGGCCGACAAATTTCCGCGCTTCGACACGCTCGCCCTGCATGCGGGCCAGCATCCCGATGCGACGACGGGTGCGCGCGCCGTTCCGATCTACCAGACCACCTCCTACGTGTTCAAAGACGTCGACCATGCGGCTTCGCTGTTCAATCTCGAGCGCGCCGGCCACATCTACAGCCGCATTTCGAACCCGACCGTCGCCGTACTCGAGGAGCGCATCGCCGCTCTTGAAGGCGGCGTGGCCGCGATCGCCACCGCCTCGGGCCAGGCGGCCCTTCATCTCGCCATCGTCACGCTGATGGGGCAGGGCGGGCATATTGTGGCTTCTGCTTCGATCTATGGCGGCTCGCACAACATGTTTGCGCACACGCTGCCGCGCTTCGGCATCACGACGAGTTTCGTCGATCCGCGCGACCCCAAAGCGTTTGCCGCCGCCATCCGCCCCGAAACGCGGCTGCTGTTCGGCGAAGTGCTCGGCAATCCGGGGCTCGAAGTGATGGATGTCGATGCGGTGGCTGAAGTGGCGCACGCCGCCAAGCTGCCTTTGATGCTCGACTGTACCTTCTGCACGCCCTACCTGTTCCGTGGCTTCGATCATGGGGCCGATCTCGTCATGCATTCGGCAACCAAATGGATCGGCGGCCATGGCGTGGCCATCGGCGGCGCCCTCGTGGACGGCGGCCGCTTCGATTGGGAAGCGTCGGGCAAGTTTCCGACATTGACCGAGCCTTATGCGGGCTATCACGGGCTCGACTTCGCCGAGGAGTTCGGGCCGGCAGCCTTTGCGATGCGCGCGCGCGCGGAAGGCTTGCGCGATTTCGGCGCGTGCCTTTCGCCGACCAATGCGTTCCATCTGCTGCAGGGCCTCGAGACGCTGCCCTTGCGCATGGCGCGCCATGTGGCGAATGCGCGCGCGATCGCAAGTTTCCTCGAAGCGCACGACCAGGTCGCTTGGGTCAACCATCCCGACCTTGCCAGCCATCCCGACCATGCGCTTGCCCAACGCCTGCTGCCCAAGGGGGCGGGCTCGATCGTCACTTTCGGCATCAAAGGCGGGCGAACGGCGGGCAAGCGCTTCATCGAAGCGCTGGGCCTCTTCAGCCATCTTGCCAATGTTGGCGACGCCAAATCGCTTGTGATCCATCCCGCCTCGACCACGCATCAGCAGATGGATGCGGCATCGCTGAAGGCCGCCGGGATCGGCGAAGAAATGATCCGGCTGTCGATCGGGCTCGAAGACGCGGCCGATTTGCAAGACGATCTCGCCGCCGCCCTCAAGGCGGCATCAAAGGGGTAAGCGATGGAGATCGACGTCGCGGGCACCAAGATTTTCGCGGCCACCGGCGGGCGGCCTTTCATGGCCGAACAGCCCACCTGCGTGTTTCTGCACGGGGCCGGCATGGACCACACGGTGTGGATGCTGCAGGCACGCTGGTTCGCCCATCACGGCCGCAACGTGCTCGCGGTCGATCTGCCGGGACACGGGCGCTCGGGCGGGGCACCGCTCGCCACGATCGCGGCGATGGCCGATTTCACCGTCGCTTTGCTCGCTGCGGTGGGGGCCAACAAAGCAAATCTCATCGGCCATTCGATGGGCGCCCTCGTGGCCTTGCATGCGGCTGGCCACCATCCTGCGCGCGTGGCCGCGCTGGCGCTGTTGGGGGTCGCCGCGACCATGCCCGTGCATCCCAAACTTTTGGCGGCCGCCGCTGCCAACGATCCGGCGGCGGCTGCCATGATCGTCGATTGGGGTTTCGGTACGTCTGCGCAATTGGGTGGGGCGCAAGCGCCGGGCGCTTGGATGACCGGCGGCGGCGCGCAATTGCTGGCGCGCGCCAAACCCGGCGTGCTCGCCGCCGACCTTGCCGCGTGCAACGCCTATCAAGATGCAGCATCGGCCGCCGCCGCCGTCGCATGCCCCACAGTTTTTCTGCTGGGGGCGCAGGACCGCATGACGCCGCCCAAGGCAGCACAGAGCCTCGTCGCCGCCGTCAAAAACGCGACGGCCACGACGCTGCCGGCCACGGGCCATATGCTGATGGTCGAGCGGCCGGACGAAATACGCGACGCACTTGCCGGGATCTGCTGAAAAAATGGCCACTGAAAGAAAGCCCCCTGCCGCGCGCACGGCCTTCCCGCATTTCGAAAACATACCCACACGCTGGCGCGACAACGACGTCTACGACCACGTCAACAACGCGGTCTATTACGCGTATTTCGATACCGTTATCAATCGCTGGCTCGTCGATCGGGGCGGGCTCGATTTCCGCAACGGCGACATTGTCGGGCTTGCGGTCGAGACGATGTGCCGCTTTCACGGCTCGTTTGCGTTTCCCGACACGATCGAGGCGGGTTTGCGCGTGGCGCATCTGGGGACAAGCTCGGTGCGCTACGAACTCGGCCTGTTCAAGGCGGGCGAGACCCATGCGCGGGTCGAAGGGCATTTCGTGCATGTGTTCGTGCGCCGCGATACGCAGCGCCCGGTACCGATTCCTGAAAAACTGCGCGCGTGCCTTGAAATTCTGTGTCGATAGCAGTGGTTGGCCGCGCGCCGACCGGCTAAACTTTCAGTTCCATGCTGTGCCAACGCCCTGAAGAAGTTTTCGAATTTTCCGCGCGCGAATTGTTGTTTCGCGTGGCGCAACCCTATCTCGAACAGGTGCGCCTGACCGCGACCGAACTGATGTTCGATCCGCGCGAGCATCGCAAAATTCTGAACGCGGCGACGAAGTTCCAGGAGTATCTGCAGCGCGTGGCGATTCTGCAGGGCCAGCAAAGCCAGAAGCCGGTGGCCGAGCGCATGCGCCAGACGCTCGACATGGTCGATGCCGCGATGCGCGCGGTCGAGGCCGCCGTCCGCCGCGGCCGAGGTGCGGCGACCGACGCAGCCGCCCTCGAAGCGGCGGCGGCTGAGGCGCCGCTCGAGGCCGGAATCGCTTTGGCCCTTGCTTTGGCGGCCGCTCCGCCGGGCGACTTCGCGGCCCGCGCCGCGATCTGTTTCAAGCTGCTCAACGACGCGCGCGCGCCCGTCACGGTCGGCCTGCTCGACCAGACATTGGCGCAGATGCTGCGGCTCAAGATCGCGGCTACGGCACTGGTGGGTCCGGTCGACGCGCTGGCGGTGCAGATCCGCGCCTGCCTTGCGATCGCGGGCGACGCGGATGCGATCCGCGCCAATCGCAGCCCGTTCGTGGCCGAGATCGCGCGCCTCAACGGCGTGCATTCCCTGCCGCATCTTGCCGCCGCCGCCGTCGACACGCTCGACGCCGCACTGGCAGGGCCCGCGAAGATGGTCGAGCGCGATCCGATGGAGGAGCTCAAAACCACGCGCGATCTGCGCAAAAAAATCGCCGCACTGCCCGTGCTGGCGGCGGCACCGCAGCTTGCCGAAAACCTGTCGCGGCGCATGTCGCGTCTTGTGGTGCCCGAAAGCCTCGATCCGTTGCTCGCGCGCGAAATGGGCACGGGGCGCAAATTGCTGTCCCTCGTGCGGCTCTACAACGAGATCGACGACACGAACGCGCGGCGCCATCTCGATGCGATGGTCAGCAATCTCGTCGAAAGCCGCGACTTCAAGGACGAGTTTTTCATGCCCGGCCTTGCACACGACGAAAAACGCGCGCTGGTGGGCGAAGTCGCCGAGGCGGTCGGCGCCTCGGCGCTGCTCGAGATGCGCAAGTTGCGCTATCGCGAAGTGGCGGCCATGGCCTTTGCCGATCTGGGCCAGGTCGCCGGACGGCGTTTGTCGCCGCGCATGAGTGCGGGACCGGAAGACCGCGTGCAGCTGATGGGCCAGCGCGTGCCGCTGCGCAATTGGAGCGAGACGGGCTTGATGTTCGGTCCCTTCGCGGGCACGCTCTTGCCTGGGCAGACGCTGCGCGGCACGGTCTTGCTGCGCAACGCCTATATCTCGATCGGCTTCGAGGCGAATCTCGAAATTGTGCGTTTCGCCGACGGGCTGGTCGGCGCCAAATACACATGCGCCGATCCGCATGTCCGCCAGCGCATCAAGGCGCATTTCGCGGCTGTCTGAGCGGCGTCTGTTTCAGGCCGCGAATTTTTCGTAGGCGGCCGCGTCGAAGAAACTCGTCCCCGCCACATAGGCGCGGCCGGGCCGCATGTCGGGCGGCGGGCCTTCTTCGAACGCCCCGTCGAACGTGAGCTCGAGCTGCACGCCCGACGGATCGTAGACGAAGATCTGCCATAGCGTGGTGCCGGGCACCAAAAACTCGCGCCAATCGAGGCCGGCTGCGGCGATGCGGGCACGCGTGACGTGGTAGCCGGTCGTGGCGAGCGAAACATGGTCGATGGCGGCCGTGCCTGAGGGCGCTTGGCCGCTCGGGCCCAAGGCAGGTCCGCCCGCATAGATGTGAATGATCGCGGGCGCGCCCGGCAAAGCCGAGCCGAGCCATGCGCCTGGATAGCCGAAATCCGGGCGCTTGTGTTCGACGAGGCCGAGGATCGTTTTGTAGAAACGATTGGTCGCGGCGAGGTTGCCGGTTTTGATCGCGACGTGGAAAAGCGACAGCATCTCCCGACTAAAGCCCAGTCTTGCGCGGACGGCAAGCGCCCGCGCAAGAAGCCGGGAGGGGACCTACGCGGCTTGTGCCGCGATCGTGCGTGCCGCAGCGGGTGCGGCCTCGACCGGAATGCGGCGCGGCTTCAGCGCTTCGGGAACTTCGCGCACGAGATCCACGAAGAGCAGGCCGTTTTCGAGCTTCGCACCCACCACGCGGATGAAGTCCGCAAGCTGGAAGCGGCGCTCGAACGCGCGCTGTGCAATGCCGCGATGCAGGTAGGCGGCCGCCTGGTCGGCGCTCTGCTTCTTCTGGCCCGAGATCACGAGCAGCGTATCCTGCTGCACGAGGCTGAGCTCGTCGTCGGCGAAGCCCGCCACCGCCATCGCGATGCGATAGTCGTTGTCGCCGGTTTTTTCGATGTTGTAGGGCGGGTAACCGGTGGGATCGGCGGTGCGCAGCTGTTCGTCGATCAGACGCGACAGCCGGTCGAAGCCGATGGTGGAACGCAAAAGGGGCGCGAAATCGAACTGTGTCATGACCCTATCCTCCTGTGAGCGATGGGATTTCTGTGGTTCTGGCCGGGCGACCCCAAATGGGCATCCCCGGTCGCAGGAGAAGATAGGAACGGCAATCGCGGCTTCAAGCCCTCTCAAAAACGCATTTGCGTTTTCTCGCGATCGCGCCGAAGATTTTGACGTGGAAAGGGGTTGTCCATGTCCGCAGTCGAAAACGGTAGTCGCGAAGCTGAACGCACGGTGCCTTTTTTCGGCCGGACCTACGACGATACGATGGGGCTGCTGTTGTCCGCCCGCGACTACGTCGCCAACGTCCAGCCCGGCGAATTCAGCCAGATCGAGCCCGGCGAGCGGCTGCATCTCAATTGCGAGGCGCTGCGCTTGACCACACGCTTGGCGCAGATCATGGCGTGGCTGCTGGCGCAGAAGGCCTTGGCTGCGGGCGAGA
Source organism: Magnetospirillum sp. (assembly GCA_027532905.1). Taxonomy (NCBI): domain Bacteria; kingdom Pseudomonadati; phylum Pseudomonadota; class Alphaproteobacteria; order Rhodospirillales; family Rhodospirillaceae; genus Magnetospirillum; species Magnetospirillum sp. The sequence continues at coordinate 253,044 of JAPZUA010000005.1, read as the reverse complement.
TCACGCGCGAAGAGGCGCAAGCCGACGCCTACCGGCTTGGCGCCCATGCTTTGTGCCTCGCCGACACCGATGCGCGCGTCGCCGCAAACAGCAAGAAGCTCGGCGCCTTGATGGCGCAGAGCCGCTTGCTGTTCGAACGCGTGGCACGCCTGGATCGCCAGCTCGACAGCTGAAGACTTCTACTTTCTCGCCAACACGCTGTAGAGCAGACCGCCAGTCGCGAGCACGATCCCGGCCGCCTGCCACAGCCCCGGGATCTCGCCCGTGATCGGCATGCCGATCAGCACGGCAACGGCCGGAACGAGGGCCGGAAACAGCCCGGCTTTGGCGGGCCCGATCAGACGCACGACGTGCGTGAACGCAACCACGGCAACCACGCCCGACAAAACGCCCTGCACGACGATCTGTGCTGCCAGCATGTCGAGCGAAATGGCGGCCAGGTGATCAATGCCGTACAGCGCCAGATAGATCGGCACATAGACCGCCGCCGAAATGACCGACAAGGCGGCGGTTGCCTGCAAGGGCGCCAAGCCCCAGCGTTTGGCAAGTGCGCCGAAACTTGCCCACATGAGCCCCGCCAGAATGAACAACGCGTCGCCCGGCAAGGTTGCGGCATCGCCCGCAAACAGACCTGGCCCTGCGACCGCCGCGATTCCGGCGACCATCGCGACAAGCCCCAACGCTTGGCGTAATTTGAGCCGCTCGCCGCCGACGACCATGGCAAGAAACGTGGCCCCCAGCGTCAGCGCTGCCGGCTGCAACGCTGCCCCGTGCGCCAACGGCGCAAATTGATAGCCCGCCACGCCGATCAGAATGAAAGGCGGGCCGACCAGCAAGGCAAGCAGGAATGCGCGCGCCCAGCCGATGCCCGCGGCGTCGGCGACACCCGCGCGCACGAACACCGGCAGCAGGATCAGGCCTGCCGGTACATAGCGCAGGAACGCAAGATCGGCGGGGGCCAAACCGGCCGAAACGCCGGCCCGCGCCATAGCGAGGTAGGCACCCCAGATGAGGGCCGCACTCAAACCGAGTGCGACCCCCTTGGCCAAGGGCGATAGGGCGGGCAGGTGCGATGTGAGGATCGGTGCGGCGATGGTCTTGGCCATGGCATCCTCCCTACTGCGCCGGTTGGACGAGGCTGGCCAAAGCCGCCAACACTTCGACCGGTTCCGCGCGACGGCGATAGTCGGGATCGACATGCGCATAAGCGATGCGCCCGCCGCGTTCGACCACATATGTCGCCGGGATCGGCAGGCTCCATTCGCCGTCGCCATTGTGCGTCGGCAGATCGTGGCCGAATTTGCGGTAGAGCGCTTCGATCTCGGGCGACAGTCGGAAGCGGATGCCGAGTGCGTCGGCAAGAGTACCCTTGACGTCCGACAGCACGTCGAAATCGAGATCGTTTTTTTCGACGGTGCTGAGCGCGTTGTCCGGCGTTTCGGGCGTGACGGCCACAAGGCGTGCACCGGCCGCTTGGATCGCGGCGAGCTTTTGCTGGTAGGCGCGCAGCTCGAGATTGCAGTACGGGCACCAGCCGCCGCGATAGAACACGATCACGAGCGGGCGTTCGTCGGCCAGCAGGCCGAGATCGACCGGGCGGCCGAGCTGGTCGGGCAACGCAAGGCGCGGGAAGGCCGCCCCTGCGTTTTTCGCGCGCGCGACGATGCCGGTACCGTCGAGGGCCGCGATGTCTGCGGCGATGGTGCCGGCGATGGTGCCGCCGACGCGTTCGATCCAGGCGGTGCGGAAAGCGTCGAGTTGGGTGGCGAGATTTTCCATGGCGATTCTCCTTGGATTTCCGCGATCAAGCCGCAGCACGGCGCGACGGGGCAGTCCAGGCCGTGTCGGCCATAAACGCGTCGTTGGGGGTGTGCGCGATGTGGTTCACGTAGTTGGAGATCGTCTTGGTCGCGACGACGAGCACCACTTCGAGCACGTTGCGCTTGGTGAAGCCCGCACCGAGAAATGCGGCCACGGCCGCGTCGCCGACCCGGCCGCGCTCGCGCACGACGGCTTTTGCGAACGTGTGCAGCGCTTCGAGCCGCGCATCGGCGAGCTTCGCGTTTTCGCGCAAGGCCGCAATCGCGTCGGCCGGCACCTTGGCCATCTTGGCCAGCACCGAGTGGCCGGCCATGCAGTACTCGCATTCGTTTTCGTAGTTGACCGTGAGGAACACGACCTGCTGCTCGGCCGGCGTCAGCGTCGATTTGCCGACGAGCCCGAAAAGTGCGTCGTAGCCTTCGAGCGTTTCGGGGCTCTCGGCGAGGATGCGGTGCAGGTTCGGCACGAACTGCCAGGCCTGTTCGATCTGCGCCAGTTTGGCGGCGGCTTCGGGCAGGGCGGTTTGGGCGGTATGCAGCGTGAAGTCGGTCATGGGTTCCTCCTCGTGTGTGGGGCGAAGCGGGCTGCTTCGGTGCACCGACAATCACCCATACGAATTATATTGAGAACATGGCTCGATTTTATAAGTATGATACGGTTTATGTATAAATGAGGGCGTTATGGACATCATCGAGCCGCTCAAAAGCTTCGTCAGGGTCTTTGAGACCAAGAGTTTTTCGATTCCGGCGCGCGAGGCGCGAACGAGCCAGCCCACGATCTCGCGCCAGATCGCCGCCCTCGAAGCGCGGCTCGGCACACGGCTTTTTGCGCGCAGTACGCGCGCTTTGACCCCGACCGAAGCAGGCGTGGATTTTTACGCCCAAGCGCGCCGCGTGCTCGAAACGCTGGCCGAGGCCGAGGCGTCGGTTGCCAAGAGCAATGCGGGCGTCGTCGGTATTCTGCGCTTGGCCTGCCCGGTCGCGTTCGGGCGGCTGCATGTGGTGCCGCGCTTGGGGCGCTTCATGCGCCGTCATCCCGCTCTCAAGCTCGATCTTGTGCTCTCGGACCAGTTCGTCGATCTGGTCGAGGAAGGGGTCGATCTGTCGATCCGCGTGGGCGAGGTCAAATCGCCCGATCTGATCGCGCAGCGTATTGGCGAAACGCGGCGCGTGGCGCTCGCTTCGCCCGACTATCTGGCACAGCGCGGCACGCCGCAAACGCCGCGCGATTTGGGCGAACACGATTGCATCGTCTATACGCGGCTGGCGACAGGCGCGCGCTGGCATTTCGGCGGCCCCGGCGGCCCGTGGGAGATCGAAGTCGACGGGCGCTTCCGCGCCAACAATTCCGAAGCCGTGCGCGAAGCGATCCTGGCGGGGCTCGGTATCGGCGTTGTGCCCGTGTGGCTGTTGGCGGACGAAGCCGAACGCGCCCAACTGCAAACCGTGCTTGCGGAATACGAGCCTGCGCGCTTGCCGATCAACGCCGTCTATCCGTCGCGCCGCTTCGTCCCGCACAAGGTGCGCGCGATGGTCGAATTCTTGGGCGCCGAATTCCGGCTTGATCCGCTACTGAGCTTCTACCGCGCCTGAGCGGTTGCGGCATTCGAACGCCACCAAACAAAAACGGGTGCTGTTGCCAGCACCCGTTTCGACCGTCGCAAAGATTTTGCGAAGCGGTTTATTTCTTGGCGGCGGGCGCCTTCTTGGCGGCCGGGGCGGCAGCCTTGGCGGCCGGCGCCGCAGCTTCCTTCGGCGCTGCCGGAGCAGCCGTGGCCTTGCCGGTCGGCGACGGACCCGTGGGGCCGGCCTTCATGCCCATGCCGGCAAAGCGCTTGTTGAACTTGGCGACCTGGCCGCCCGTGTCCATCATGCGCTGCTGGCCGGTCCAGGCCGGATGCGTCTTGGGATCGATGTCCAAACGCAGCGTGTCGCCGGCCTTGCCCATCGTCGAGCGCGTTTTGAACGTCGTGCCGTCGGTCATCACGACGTTGATTTCATGGTACTCAGGATGGACATTGGCCTTCATGGAACGCTCCGGGATTTCCCCAAACAGGACCGGGGCCGCCAAAGGGCACCCCGTTTCAAGACGGGCGCTTATACAGGCTTGTCCGCCCGCTTGCAAGGCAACGCAAAACGGGGCTCGCGCACCCTGCCCAAGCCCCTCTCGACCTTTTGCGGGAGCCATGCTAATTCGCGGGTCGGATTGAGCTTTTTCGGGAGACCGCACACGCGCATGGACGACAGCGAATTCGCCCTTGTGGCCGACCGGACCTTGGTGCGGCTCGCGCAAAATCTCGAAACCGCCCTCGATGCCGACGATCCGGACATCGATCTGGCGCACGGCATTCTGACCGTCGAACTCGAAGACGGGCGCACTTTCATCGCCAACAAGCACCAGCCGACGCGCCAGATCTGGCTGTCCTCGCCGATCTCGGGCGCTTCGCACTACACCTTCGATGCGGCCGCCGACGCCTGGCGCTCGACGCGCGGGCCCCAGACGCTTGCCGCACAATTCAGCGCCGACCTTGCCGAATGCGTCGGACATTCGGTGGCCTTGGGATAGAGTGGCGCATCCGATGGCCGATCCTCGCTCCCCCACCGCCCCGCGTCCCGTCAGCCGCAATTTCCGCATCCTGCTACGGCTCGGCGGATTCTTGCGCCCCTATCGCCTGCGCATGCTCGCTGCGGCCGTTGCCCTCACGCTTGCGGCCGCCTCCGTGCTCGGGCTCGGCAGTGCCTTGCGTTGGCTCATCGATGCCGGCTTCGCGAGCGGCGACGCAACGCTGCTCGATGCGGCCTTGGGCGGGCTTGTGGGATTTGTGCTGCTGCTCGCAGGGGCGACCTACGCGCGCTCCTATCTCGTAACCTGGCTCGGCGAGCGCGTGACGGCCGATCTGCGCAAGGCCGTGTTCGCCAGCACGCTGCGCCTGTCGCCGGCCTTCTACGAAGCCACACGTACGGGCGAGGTCGTCTCGCGCCTCACGGCCGACACGACCGCGATCCAGACCATCGTCGGCTCGACCGCGTCGATGGCGCTGCGCAACGTGCTGCTGCTGGTGGGCGGCATTGCGATGATGGCGATCACCTCGCCGCAGCTCACGATGATGGCGCTTTTGGTGGTGCCGCTCGTGGTCGCCCCGATCATCTTCTTCGGCCGCCGCGTGCGTGCATTGAGCCGCGAAAGCCAGGACCGGCTCGGCGACGTCGGTGCCGACATCGACGAAACGCTGAACGCGATCCGCACGGTCCAGGCTTTCAACCGCGAGCAAGCCGACGGCGACAAGTTCGACGCGCGGGTGGAAGAAGCCTTCGGTGCGAATGCGCGCCGAGCGGCCGCACGCTCGGCAATGATCGGGCTGGTGATGCTGCTCGTGTTCGGCGCGGTCGGCTTCGTGCTGTGGATCGGCGGCCATGGGGCACTCAAGGGCGAAATTACGGTCGGCCAACTCAGCGCCTTCGTGTTCTACGCGATCGTGGTTGCAAGCGCTTTCGGCGCCATTTCGGAATTCATGGCCGACATGCAGCGTGCGGCCGGGGCCTCCGAGCGGCTGTTCGAACTGCTCGACAGCCGGCCCGATATTGCGCGCCCCGCATCGCCCGCGATCTTCCCCGCGGGCCGCGGCGGTGCGGCGTCGTTCGAGAACGTCACCTTCCGCTATCCGTCCGCGCCCGATCGTGCCGCACTCGAAGACCTTTCCTTCGCCGTGCGCGAGGGCGAGACGGTCGCGCTCGTCGGCCCCTCGGGGGCCGGCAAAACCAGCGTGTTCCAATTGTTGCTGCGCTTCTACGATCCGCAGATCGGCACCGTGCGGCTCGACGGCGTGGATTTGACCAAGGCCGATCCCGCCGACGTGCGCGCGCGCATCGGCCTTGTGTCGCAAGAGCCGACGATTTTCGCGGCCGACGTGCTCGAGAATATCCGCTACGGCCGTGCCGGTGCGAGCGACGCCGAAGTGATGGCGGCCGCCCGTGCTGCCTATGTCGACGAATTCGCCGAGCGCCTGCCGCAAGGCTGGAACACGTATCTGGGCGAGCGCGGCGTGCGCCTGTCGGGCGGGCAGCGCCAACGCATCGCGATCGCGCGTGCGCTTGTGCGCGATCCGGCCCTATTGCTGCTCGACGAAGCGACGAGTGCCCTCGATGCCGAGAGCGAGCGCTACGTGCAAGCGGCCCTCGAGAAGCTCGGCCAGGGCCGCACGGTCGTGGCAATCGCGCATCGTTTGGCGACGGTCGTGCGCGCCGACCGGCTCATCGTGCTCGATCGCGGGCGCAAAGTCGCCGAAGGACCGCATGCGCGCCTGGCCGCCGAAGGCGGGCTCTATGCGCGGCTTGCGGCCCTGCAGTTCAATGTCGGCCCGCTCGATCTGGGCGCGGGTGAGGCCGTTCTGCCGTCCAACTATCGCAAGGTGGCACCATGAAATCGCCGTGTATGCGCGCAATGCTGGTCGCAGCGACGCTTGCCGTGTTGGCCGCGTGCAGCAGTGCGCCCACGATCAGCCAGCGCAACCAGGTGCTGCGCGCGACCGAAGTTCTGTCCGACCAGGATTTTGCGGTCCCGGTCGAGGGCGGCCTCACCACGCTGCTGCCGGTCTATTCGAACGTGAAGCTCGTCGAAGCGCATCCCGGCATCAAGCGCGCCACGATCGCGATCCAGACGCCGACGCGCGACGCCTTTGCCGTCTACGACGCGCTGAAAACGTCGCTCGGCCCACGGCTCGCCGAAGGCGGCGACGCGGCGTTGCTGGTGCCGCAGTTCCTCTCGCAGCAGGATATCGACCGCCACCAGCTCGGCCCCGATTTCGCGCGCTGGACGGTCGACAATTGGATGGTCGGCGGATCGACGCGGCCCGTCACGCTGCGCGATGCGGCAGTACCGGTCTCGTCGTTCGCGGTGCTCGACGCGTTGCTGCTGTATCTGGCCGACCGCCAGCAATATCCCGATCTCGAGGAGATCCAGCTCGTCGGCTACGGGGCGAGTGCGCGCCTCATCCAGCTTTATGCCGCCGTCGCCAAGGGGCTTGGGCCCCCGCGTGCGGCCGGCATTCGCGTGCGCTACGTGGTGCTGTCGCCCGAATCCCATCTCTATTTCGACGACCGCCGCGCCCCGCGCGCCGACGCACCCTTCGCCCTCGTCGAGCGCGACCGCTGTGCAGGCTACCAGCTTTGGCCCTACGGCACGGTGGTGGCGCCGGCCTATGCCGCAGGCCAGCTCGCGCGCGACATGGCGGCCGAATACGCGGCGTCGGACATTCTGCTGCTGCGCGCCGAACGCGAGATCGAGGGCACCGATCGCGGCTGCGAGGCAATGGCGCAGGGCCGCAACCGCGTCGAGCGGCTCGAGACCTATTTGCGCCATCTTGCGGCCTATATCGGCGGTGCGCCTTCTGGCGTGCGCAGTGCTATCGTGCGCGGGGCCGACGGCAGCTTGCGCGGCATGCTGACCTCGTCGTGCGTGCGCGAAGTCCTGTCGGGGGCAGCGGGCTGCTAGCTCAAACGCCGCCGGTGCCGTTTTCTTCGGCCCGGTAACCCACACCCGGCACCGTCGCGATCAGACGCGGCTGTGCCGGATCGGTTTCGATCTTCTGGCGCAGCTGGCTTACGAACACGCGCAGATACGCGACGTCTTCGACATGCGCAGGCCCCCAGATCCGCGTCAAGATCTGGCGATGCGTCAGCACGCGGCCGACATTGCGGGCCAGCAATTCCAGAAGCTCAAATTGTTTGGGGGTGAGTTTGAGTTTCCGCCCGTCGCGCGCGGCGTCGTGGGCGGCGGCGTCGATCGCAAGATTGCCCAGGCGCAGCACGCCCGCGACGGGGCCCGTGCTTGCGCGCGCACGCAAGCACGCGCGTAAGCGCGCCAGCAATTCGCCGATCGCGAAGGGTTTGGCCACGAAATCGTCCGCACCCATGTCGAGTGCCGCGATCTTGCGCGCCTCGTCGTCCTGCGCCGACAGCACGATGATCGGCAGCATCGAGGTCTGGCGGATCTGCCCGATGAGCGTGATGCCGTCGGTATCGGGCAGGCCCAGATCGACGATCGCGATGTCGGGGGGTGTGGCCTTTACGGCGCTGAAAGCGGCGGCCGCCGTTTCGGCCGACAATACGCGGTAGCCGGCAGCCTCCAGCGCGTGGCGCAAAAAGCGCTGGATATGCGGTTCGTCGTCCACGATCAGGACAGCCGCACTCATGGGGCACCTGGCGGGCTCGCAGCCGCGAATGCGAAGACGATCTGCGTGCCCGTACCGTCGGCCTTGGGGCTCGCGATGTCGACGGTGCCGCCGAGTGTGCGGGCAATGTCGCGCGCGATCGTAAGGCCAAGCCCGGTTCCGCCCGGCCGCGCATCCGCACCGCGGAAAAACGGGTCGAAGACGCGCGCAAGATCGCCGGCGGCAATGCCCGGTCCGTCGTCGGCGACGGCAACGCGTACCATCCCGCCGTCGGCCCAGACGCGCACTGCGACGACCCGGCCGGGCGGCGAGACGCGCGCGGCATTTTCGAGCACGTTGAAAATCGCCTGTTCGAGCAATACGGCATCGGTGTGCAGCAGCGGTGCGGCGTGCGCCGCAGCAAGTGCGAAGCGCACGGTGGGGAAGGCGTGCTTGGCGCGCGCGACGGCCCCTTGGGCGATGTCGTTGGCGTCGGCCCAATCGACGTTCGGCTCGATGCCGGATTTGAGCCGCGTCATGTGCAGGAGGTTGGCGACGTAGCGCGCAAGGCGCCCCGCCTCCTCCTCGATCGCCGCCGCGAGTTCGCCGCGTGCCGCCGGCGAAAGTCCGCTGTCGAGTTCCCGCAAGCTCGACGCAGCCCCCAGAATGGTCGCAAGCGGCGTTTTGAGGTCGTGCGACAGCGACGCGAGCATGGCCGCACGCACATTCGCTTTTTCGGCCTCTTCCTTGGCGCTGCGCGCCGCTTCGCCCAAAACCGCGCGCGCGGCGGCAAGTTGGCCTTGCAGCAGCATGGCGTCGAGCACCGCATCGGGGGCGTCGTTTGCGGGGCGAAATCCGACCACGGCATCGCTGTCGGCGAGCCGCACGAACACGAACATGTTGCCGGCCCATCCGGGCACGGTGCGGCTTTCGCGCGTGCCGTGGCGCCAGGCGCGGTCGGCCGCTTGCAGTTCGACCGCGTCGAGCACCAAGCTCTCCGGCATGCGGTGCACGACCGCAAGCCGGTCGTGGCGCCAGCGCAGCAGCACGGCAGCGCCGGCTGCCGCCGCAAGATGTTCGACCGTCAGGCGTTCGATCTCGCCAGCGTCGCGCGAAGCGGCGATCTCGGCAGTGAAGGCGGCGAGCCGCTCAAGGGCGGCCGCGCGCGCAGCCGCCGTTCTGGCTTCGGCGCGCATACGGCTTGCGAGCCATCCGGTCGTCGCGGCGGCAAACAGGAAGACGGCCAGCAACAAGAGATCGGCCGGTGCTGCGACGCGCAGCGTGTGCACGGGTTCGATGAAAAAGAAATTGTAGGCGACGAACGCGCCGAGCGATGCGGCGATGCCGCCCGACATTCCGAGCCGCAGAGCCGCCACCAGCACGCCGACCAGAAACAGCAGCGGCAGACTTGCGGCCGGCAGGAATTGTGCAGCGATCGAACTCAGCGCCGTGACGGCGGCGACGATCGCGGCGGCGGCCCCGATAGTGGCCCCGACAGTGGACGAAGGAGAGGCAAGGCGTCGCATTGGCATCTTGTGTGCGGCAGGCGGGCTTGCTTTGTCCACCGTCTTTACGGGTTCTTTATGCAGGCACCTCGCAATCCCCATCGAATCTTTACGCGCCGCCGGCGATCTTCGGGGGGCGTGGCCCGCTTGCATCCCGGGCCCTTGGAGCCGTTATGACCACCGCCCTTCGCACCTCTTCTTCCACTGCCGCTGCCGCCGCAACACCCGCCGGATTCTGGGGCCTCACGCTCGGCTCGATCGGCGTCGTCTACGGCGACATCGGCACCTCGCCGCTCTACGCGTTCCGCGAGGCGATTTTGGCTGCGGGCGGCGTCGATGCAGCCGCCAATGCAGCCGCCTTGCGCGAACAGGTGCTGGGCCTGCTGTCGCTGATCGTGTGGGCGCTCGTGATCGTCGTCACGCTCAAATACGTCTTCGTGCTGCTGCGCGCCGACAATCGCGGCGAAGGCGGCACGTTGTCGCTGGTTGCCCTTGCCCAACGCGCGCTTGGCGGTTCCGCTCCGGTGGTCTTTGTGATCGGCGCCATTGGTGCCGCACTCTTTTACGGCGATGCGCTGATTACGCCCGCGATCTCGGTTCTTTCGGCGGTCGAAGGCCTGAAGTTGATCGCGCCCGAATTGGCGCCGTTCGTGGTGCCGACGACGGTTGCGATCATTCTGGCGCTGTTCGCCGTGCAGAGCCGGGGAACTGCGGCTGTGGCGGGGTGGTTCGGGCCGATCACGCTCGTCTGGTTCTTGGCAATGGGCGTGGGCGGCCTCGTGCACATCGTCGGCGATCCGACGATCCTGGCGGCGGCGGATCCCTCGCATGCGGCGGGCTTTCTTGCGCGCAACGGGGCCGTCGGCTTCGTCGTGTTGGGGGCGGTGTTTCTGGCGGTGACCGGGGCCGAGGCGCTTTATGCCGATCTCGGCCATTTCGGCCGCCGACCGATCCAAACCGCTTGGCTGTTCGCGGTGTTCCCGGCCCTCGTCACGAACTATTTCGGCCAGGGCGTTCTCGTGCTGCAGAATCCCGAAGCGCTCGAGAATCCGTTTTTCCTGCTCTATCCCGAATGGGCGCTGATCCCGATGGTGGTGCTGGCCACGATGGCGACTATCATCGCGAGCCAAGCGGTGATCACGGGCGCCTATTCGCTGACCCGCCAGGCGATCCAACTCAAACTGCTGCCGCGGATGCGCGTGCTGCACACGTCGCACGCGCAAGCGGGTCAGATCTACATGCCGCTCGTCAACGCGCTGCTCGCCGTTGGCGTCGTGGCGCTGGTGCTGGCGTTCGGCACCTCGTCTTCGCTTGCCACCGCCTACGGCATCGCCGTGACCGGCACGATGTTCTTCACGACGATCCTGGCCGCGATAGTCGCCGTGCGCGGCTGGGGCTGGCAGCTGTGGCGCGCGGCTCTGCTGTTCGCGCCGCTGATGGCGGTGGATGTGGTGTTCCTGGGGGCAAACATGGTCAAGATACTCGAAGGCGGCTATGCAACGATTCTGGTTGCGGCATTGGTGCTGGCCACGATGCGCACATGGCGCAAGGGCGCGCAGCTGCTGGCGCAGAAAGACCGCGCTGCCGAGACGCCGCTTGCCGACCTGCTCGCCATGCTCGAGCGGCGCCCGCCTGCCCAAACGCCGGGAACGGCCGTGTTCCTGACGGCGCATCCCGACATGGCGCCCGTCGCCCTGATGCACAGCCTCAAGCATTTCAAGGTGCTGCACGCGCACAACGTGATCCTGACCGTCGCCACCGCCGACGTACCGCGTGTGTCCGACGCTGACCGCGTGAAGCTCAGGCGACTGGCTGCCAACTTCACCGCCGTCACGCTGACCTTCGGCTACATGGACGAACCCAACGTGCCGCGCGCCCTTGCGCTGTGTGCACCTCTGGGCTGGGATTTCGACGCGATGTCGACGTCGTTCCTCGTGTCGCGGCGCGCACTGAAGCCTGCAGCCGACAGCCCGCTGCCGCTGTGGCAGAACCGGCTTTTCATTCTGCTCAACCGCAATGCGGCCGGTGCGACCGACTATTTCCAGATTCCGGCCGGACGCGTGGTCGAAATCGGCACGCAAGTCAACCTGTAGGCCGCTCGAAATAATCGTCCCATTCTTCGCTGTGCGTGCGGCGGAAGCCGTGGCGTTCGTAGAGCCGCGCGGCGTCGCTCCGTTTGAGCACGCCCAAACGCACCGGCAAGCCGGCCGCGTCGGTCTCGGCGAGGATGGCGGCGAGCACGTTACTGCCGAGACCGCTTTTCTGCCGTTTGTGTGCGATGAAAAAATGTTCGATCTCGAACGCGTCGTCGCGGCGGCTGCGGGCGATGCTGCCCGCGAGTTCGCCAGCGACGCGCACGAGGCGCAGCGTTGCGGCGATCCGCAAGATCGAGCGCTACCCTTCCCCCTCGCCCGGCGGGAAAATGCGCTTCCAAAGGCGCGACATACCGCCGAGTGCGACGACGATGAAGACCACGCTCCAGATTCCGATCGTGATCGGACTGCTCCAGAACACGGAAAGGTCGCCTTGGCTCATGTAGAGCCCTTCGCGGAAATGCTTTTCGATCATCGGCCCGAGCACCACGCCGACCACCAGCGGTGCGAGCTGGAATTCCAGCTTGCGCAGCACGTAGCCCAGGATGCCGAGCCCCAGCAGCAGGGATACGTCGAACATGCTGTTGCGCAGGCTGTAGGAGCCGATGACGGCCATCATCAGGATGGTCGGCAGCAGGATGTATGCGGGAATGCGCAGCATATTGACCCAGAGCCCGATCATTGGGACGTTGATCACCACCAGCATGATGTTGCCCACGAACATCGAAGCAATGACGGCCCAGAAGATTTCCGGGTGGATGGTCATCAGCAGCGGGCCGGGCTGCACGTTGTGCACCATCATGGCGCCCAGCATAAGCGCCGTCGCCGAGCTGAAGGGGATGCCGAGCCCGAGCAATGGCACCATCAGCGACGTCGCCGCCGCGTTGTTGGCCGTCTCGGGCGCGGCGACTCCCTCGATCGCACCTTCGCCGATCTCGTGCTTGTACTTGGAGACCGCCTTCTCGAGCCGGTATGCCGTGAACGTGGACAGCGTCGTGGCCGGCCCCGGGAGCAGTCCGAAGAGGAAGCCCACGATCGTGCCGCGCCCCATCGGCGCCCAGGAGCGACGTATTTCCGCGCGCGTCGGCAGCATCTCGCGGACCCGCACGCGCATGGGCTTGGCCTGATCGGCCAGCGATTCGACGACGACCATGACCTCGGCAATGCCGTAGACACCCACCGCCAGCACCGCCAGTTCCAGCCCCTGGGCGAGGTCGTTGATACCGAAGGTGAAGCGATACTGTCCGGACACCGCTTCCTGGCCGACGGTGCTGAGCAGGAGGCCGATGGCCATCGGCAGCAAGCCGGCCGCCATCGTGCCCGCGGAAATGCGCGACAGTAACAAGAGGCCGCCTGCGGTCAGCGCGAAAAACTCGCCCGGGCCGAAAATGATGGCCAGCTCCGCAAGCGTCGGCACGAACAACATGACGCCGACGATGGAGATCGTGCCGCCGACAAAGGAGCCGGCGGCGACGATGAACAGCACGGCGCCCGCGCGGCCCTTTTTGGTGAGCTTGTAGCCGTCGATGCAGGTCATCACCGAGGCGGCTTCGCCCGGCATGTTCATCAAGATGGCGGTGGTCGAGCCGCCATACATCGCGCCGTAGAGCATGCTCGCCATCATGATGAGCCCGGTGCTTGGCCCCATCGCATAGGTGAAAGGCAGCAGCAGCGCGAGGCCCGCCGTCGGGCCGAAACCCGGCAGCACGCCGATCGCGGTGCCGGCAAACGCGCCTGCGAATGCGGCGAGAAGATTCTGGTACGTAAAGGCGAGGCTCAGCCCGTACCATAGTCCTTCGATGGGGTCCATTTCGCGCCGACTCCGGTCAAAGATCCAGGAGGCCGCGCGGCATCGGGACGTTGAGCAAGCGCACGAAGACGGCGTAAAGCGTGCCGGAGATGGCCAGCGAATAGGCGATCACGCGCGGCCAGCCCACGTCGGACAGCACGCGCATGAGCATGATCAGGAACAGCGAACTCGCGATGATCTGCCCCAGCCACGGCAGCGCCACGATGTACACGAACAGCGCGCCCAGCAGCACCAGCAGGCGCCGAGCGTCTTGGCGGGCAGGGAATTCCACTTGCTCGGCGGCCGGCATGCGCCAACCCTCCCACACGGTGCTCAGGCTCGCGAACGCGAGAATGACGCCGACCGCGATCGGAAAGAGGCTGGCGCCGGGCCGGGCCAGCTCGCCGAACGGGAGCTGGACCGACATGCCGAGATATCCGGCGGACATTGCCAGCCCTCCGGCGCCGAGCGCGAGGTAGGCCTTGCGCTTCTGGAGGCGGGAGACGTTCATTGCGGACGCTCGCCCTGCCTATTTGTCGGCGAGCCGCTCGGCGAAGTCCTTGCCTTGCTTGAGCAGGTCCTCGCGCGTCGCGTCGGGGCCCTTCACGTCGGGCACGAAATCCTGCTTCTTGGCGAACGCAGCCCAATCGTCGCTGCGACCGACCTGCGTCGAGGCAGCGACCAGCTTGTCGAGCACGTCTTTGGGCAATCCCTTCGGCGCGAAGACGTAGAACTCGGCAAGGATCGACACGTCGCCGTGGGTGTCGTCGATCGAGGCCGCTTCGGGATACACCGCGTGTTTGCCGCGCTGGAACACCGCGAGCGCACGCAACCGGCCCGCAGCGACATGGCCCGCACCCACCGACACCGAACCGGCGCTGGCTTCGACACGACCGCCGAGCACGGCCAGCGTGGCCTCGGCGCCGCCGCCGCTGAAGGGAACCGTGACGATGCGCACGCCTGCCACTTTGTTCAGCTTCTGGATCGTGAGTTCGCCCAGCGTACCGACGCCCGGGATGGCCACACGCATCTTGCCGGGGTTCTGTTTGGCGTCGGCGACGAAGTCGGCGTAGGTCTTCCACGGCGCGTCGGCCCGCACGTAAAGCACGTCCGAGCGGTAGCCCAGCTTGACGATCGGCTGGTAGTCGTCGGACGTCTTGAAGACCAGAGCGGGGTTCAGCAGCGGCTGCAACACCAGCGCATCGTTCGCGACGAAGCCGATCGTGTAGCCGTCCGGCCTGGATTGGATGACCTGGGTGCTGCCGATCGTGCCCGTTCCGCCGGGCTTGTTCTCGACGTTGATCTTCGCACCCAGCACCTTCGCCAGATCGCCGGCGAACTGGCGCCCGATGATGTCGGTCGATCCGCCGATGCCGAAGGGGATGACGAGCGTGATGTCGCGGCTCGGATAGGACTGGGCGTGCGCCGCGGATGCGAGGCTCAACAGGGCGGCCGCGGACAGCAGCATGCGGCGGGACAGATCGGCGAGGCGCGTCATCGGGTTTTCTCCTTCATAGGGGAAACATCGTCGCGCGGCGGCGCCATGCGCGTCGCCGCAATTTTGGAGGAACTATTCGGTCGGATGCCGGGGTTGATTTCCCGGCATCAGGAAACCGCCGCAATCTCCGCCTTGGCCGCCAAGCCGCTCAGGCACGTACGATGCAGGACGCGCGCTTGGACGCCGACATTGAAGTTGTCGTCGCCGCGATGCAGCAGGCTGCCATTGTCCCACATCAGCACGTCGCCCCGGCGCCAGGAATGGCGGTAGACGAACTGCTCCTGGGTTGCATAGGCCTCCAGGGCATCGATGGGCGCCCGCCCGGCAGCTTCCTGGCCTTCCAGATGCGAGGCGTGCTCGCCCATGAACAGTCCTTTGCGTCCCGAGTACGGGTTGATGCGGACCAGCGGATGGGCCATCGGCGGGCCGGCGTCCTCGATCTCTTGGGGCGTGGGCACCTTGCCGGCCCGCCGAATGGAATATTCGCGGCTGTGGACCACTCGGACGTTCTCGAGTTTGGCTTTCTCCTGCGCCGACAGCGCGTCGTATGCCGCATTCATGTCGGCAAAGCATGTCTCGCCGCCGGCCGACGGTAGGATCACCGGATGCAGAATGGTGGCAAAGCAGGGCGTGGAAAGGAAGGATTTGTCGGTGTGCCAGCGCCGGGTCTCCAGATTGCCCGTCGGCTTGCCGTCCTTGCCGAGATTGGTGACGATATTCAGCAGCGGCAGCGGGTTGTCGATGCCCCGGTTGGCGATCGTGAAGAGCTCCAACGGGCCGAATTGCTGCGTGAATGCGACCTGCTGCTCCCCGCTGAGCGTCTGGTCGCGAAAACAGACCGCCTTGAACCGGATCAGCGTCTCCAGCACGGCCTCGCGCGCGGCGGCATCGAGCGGATTGCGCAGGTCCAATCCGACGATTTCGACAGCGAATTGGTCCGAGAGCGGGCGGATTTCGAATGAAACGTGCCGATCATTGGCGTGGTCGTCGGGCATCGTGGGGTCCCCCAGCAGAGCGTTCCGGCGCGGGCAGAACACGCTGCGTCGGACCGGCGTCTTTTTTGTCGAGCAGTCGAGCGGTTGCTAGACCGCACCTGCCATTTCCGCCATTTGGGAAATTGTATTATCTACAAGTCAATAAGGCAATACCCAACCTCGACCGACCCAAGTTCGGTCGGATGCGCCTGATGACGTCGCCGAACGGCGGCGGCTTGTGCGAAGACGAAAGCCGGTGCCATCGCGTCAGCCCGCC
The DNA here is from genome assembly GCA_027532905.1 of Magnetospirillum sp. Lineage (NCBI taxonomy): Bacteria > Pseudomonadati > Pseudomonadota > Alphaproteobacteria > Rhodospirillales > Rhodospirillaceae > Magnetospirillum > Magnetospirillum sp. Next base: position 236,939 of record JAPZUA010000005.1, on the reverse strand, counting down.
ACCACGAGCGCCCAATAGGTGCGTGCGCGCGCCAGCCCGTGGCGCGTGATCGCAGGCAGTTCGAGATTGGCGCGATGCGGCGGCGAGGCGACCCACAGATCGAGCGCTTCGCTTTCGCTTGCCGCCCCCACCGCGAGATTTTCGGCGACGATGCGCCAGGCGACGCGCGTTGCGGCCGCGCGCTCGCCAAGATCGCGGCCTTGCCCGTCGCGATGGTCGAGGCGGCCGCGCGCGTCGTTGTCGGCTGCGATTGCGGCTGCGACCGCCACAAGCCGTGCATCGGGAGCGGTCACTTGCAGACCGCGCGTGCGGCGGAATTCGGCGAAGCCCGCATCGAAGGCCGGAGTTTGGGCGGCGGCGGCCGGCATGCCGAGCAAGCAAAATCCCGAAATCAGAAAGCGCCGCCGCTTCACCGGCCAGCTCATCGATTGGTGAGCCGCAATTCGATGCGTCGATTGCGCCGCCAACCCACCTCGTCGTCGCGCTCGTCGATGGGCTGGAACTCGGCCATGCCGGCGGCTTGCAGCCGCTCGGCCGGCAGGCCGTTGGCCATCAAGAAGCGCACGACCGAGATCGCGCGTGCGGACGACAACTCCCAGTTCGACGGAAACTCGCGCGTCGCGATGGGCCGCCGATCGGTATGGCCCGTCACCTGCAGCACCCAGTCGATTTCCTTGGGGATGCGCGATGTGGTGTCGCGCAGCACTTCGGCGAGGCGCTGCAACTGGCGCCCGCCGTCGAGTTCGATGGTGGCGGCACCCGAGGCGAACAGCACTTCGGACTGGAACACGAAGCGGTCGCCGACGATGCGCACTTCGGCGCGGTCGCCGAGCGCTTGGCGCAGGCGGCCGAAAAACTCCGAACGGTAGCGGCTGAGTTCTTCCACGCGGCTTGCGAGCGCCAAGTTCAAGCGCCGTCCGAGATCGACGATCTGCGCCTGCGCTTCGGCCGATTTGCGTTCCGAATCGGCGAGGATCGCTTCAAGGCGGCGCAATTGCTCGCGCAATTCGGCCGTCTGGCGATTGAGCAAGGCGACCTGCGCCTGCGCTTCGCTCGACACGCGCCTTTCGGCCGTGGTGGCCTCTTCGGCGGCGGCGAGGCGCCGCTCCATCTCGAGCCGCATCGAGGCGAGCGCTTCGAGCTCGCGCAGCTGCATTTCGACCTTGGCGCGGTCGGCGTCGATCGTTTTGTTTGCGTCTTCGAGCGCTTTGGCGCGCTCGGCCGAGAGGGAAGTGGCGGCGGCCGCCTCGGTCTTCAACCTGTCGGCCTCGGCAAGGCTCGCCTGCAATTCGGCGACGACGGCATCGAAGCGCTGGCGGATGTCTTGCGTCTGGCGGCGCTCGAGGGCGAGGGTTGCCGCAAGCTCCGAGATCTGGGCGGACGCGCGCGCGAGCTGGTCGTCGCGCCCGGCGATCACGTCTTTGAGATAGAACTGGAAGACCGCGAACACCATCATCACGAAAACGACCGCGATGACGAGCGTCGCAAGCGCATCGACGAAGCCCGGCCACACGTCGATCGTGCGCACGTGCCGGCGCGAGCCGCCGCGCATGGTGGCCTAGCTCCGCGGTTCTTCGGCGAGGTTGGCGATGGTGCGCGCCAACAGCCGGATCTCGTTGCGGATGTCCTGCGTCATCTGCAGGCGGCCGGCACTGCCTTCTTCGACCACGCGCGCGAGGGCCAGATCCATGTTGCGGATATGCAGGCGCGTGGCGTCGTCCATCGCGGCCCCGCCGCCGCCGCGCGGCGCTTCGGCCATCTTGACGAGGGCGGTGCGCAATTCGATCTGGCCTTCGGCGAGTTTCAGCAGCAATTGCTGCTCGGCCTTCATCTGGTCGGCGAGCTGGCCGAGCTTGTCGATGAGCTGCAGGCTCGCACCTGCGGAGGTGGCGCGGCCGTCTTCGGCACGCGCCATCGTGCGCTGCAGATTCTCGAGATTGTCGGCCGTCGTCTCGAGCAGGGCTTGGATGTAGGCGGGCACGGTTTCCCCGCCTTCGCCGCCGCCGATGGATCCGCTCGACAGGCGCGTCTGCGCCGACAGCCATTCTTCGAGATCGTTGTAGAAGCGGTTCTGCGCCTGGCCCGCCTGCAGATCGCAGAAGCCGAGCACGATCGAGCTCGCAAGCCCGAACAGCGACGTGCCGAAGGCCGTCCCCATGCCGGATAGCGGCGCTTTGAGGCCGGCTTGCAGATCGTTGAAGAGGGTGGCCGTGTCGGTCGAGGCCGACAGCGTGGAAACGACGCCGCCCACCGCCGCCACGGTCTGCAGCAAGCCCCAGAAGGTGCCGAGCAATCCGAGGAAAATCAGCAGGCCTACGAGATAGCGCGACAGATCGCGGCTCTCGTCCATGCGGCTGCCGATCGAATCGAGCAGCGAGCGCATCGAAGCGGTCGAAAGACTGAAGCGCCCGGTGCGTTCGCCAAGCATCTTGGCCATGGGGGCAAGCAGGCGCGGCGGCGCTTCGTTCGACAGGGCCGGGCGGTTGGCGCGGAACTTGTCGATCCACGCGATCTCGGCATTCAGCGAAACGATCTGGCGGAAATTGAACAGAATGCCCAAAGCGAGCACGCCGAGGATGAGGCCGTTCAGCGCCAGATGGTGTTGGAAGGCTTCGGATATGCCGTCGAACAGCAGATAGACCACGCCGCCGACGGCCGCCAGGAACAGCAAGGTGCGAACCAGAAAACGTGTCGGGCGGCCGATCGGCTGGTCCATCGCGGCGCTCGCCTTTCCGGTCTCGGCGTCTAGCGGCGGATCAGCAGCACATCGACGCGGTCGGGCGGGCCGTCGCTCGCACGGCCCAGTGCCCGCACGTCGATGCGCGTGGACGCGATCCCTTGCTCGATCAGATAGCCGCGCACGGCGAGCGCACGCGACAGCGACAGGCGCCGCGCTTGGCCGCCCTGGTCGTCGCCGCCCGAGGCAAAGGCCTGCAGTTGCAAGCGCGCAGCCGTATCGCGCTGCAATTCTTCGATCACGCGCGCGAGCGAAGGCCGCGCGTCGGCGCCGAGCTCAGCACCGCCCGCGGCAAAGCCCAGCCGTGCGACCGGATCGGTTGCCGCGCGAGCTGCCGGTGCGGCTGCGACTTGTGCCGGCGCAGCGGCGGGTGCCGGTGCGGCAACGGGTGCCGGTGCCGGTGCCGGTGCAGCCACGGGGGCAGGTGCGGGTGCTGGAGTCGGTGCTGGTGCTGGGGCAGCGATTTGCGCCGGCGGCGGTGCGATGGCGGCCGGTGCCGATGCGTTTTGAGCCGGGGCGCTGGGCGCCGACGCAGCAGGCGGCGGTACGATCGTCTGCGGCGCGCGCATCACGTTGGCCGAGGGCGGCGGCGGCGGCGCACTTGCCATCGCGGTCGGTGCGGGTGTGGACGAATTGAGCGTCGGCGGGGTCGGGCGCCCGGCGCTGCTTGCGGGGGCATTGGCAGCCGGCGGCGGCGTGATGGCTTGCGGTGCGGCGGCCATCGCGGGCGGCGGGGCAGACGGCGTGCCGAGCGGATTGGCCGGCGTTGCGGGCACGGGTACGGCGGTCGAGGGGGCGGCATCGCCGAAGGTCGGCGGGGCTGCGGGCGGCACAAAACCGCTGCCCGACGGCGGCACCAAGGGGGCGCGCGTCACCGGGCTTGTCGGCGCGGCGGCAAGCGGTGTGGGTGCCGTACGCGGCGGCGTCAAACCGCCGAAATTTGCAGCAGGGGCGGCAGCACCTGGGCCCGTGGCACTGCGCGGCAGGCGCAATTGCGGCGTTTCAGCACCGGGGACCGGCATCTCGTCGAGGACGGACCAATCGACCTCGACGCTCGGGCGCGGCTGGCGCAATTGCTGTTGGGCGGCCAGCGGGGTGGCGGCAACGGCAAGGCCCAAGGCCAGGACGCTTGTGGCCAAGAGAGGGGTGCGGGGGATCTGATGTGCGCTCATAAGGCCCTGACCTTACCGCGATGCAGCGGCGGCAAACAACGGCTTTGCGTGCCGTTTGGGCTCAAACCTGGGGAGAACTCGACCCGCCCGCTTCGCGAAGCAATTTGCCAAGCCGGTCGAACAATTTGGCATTGCCGGCCACGACGTTGCCGGTGGCGAGCGCATCGGGCCCGCCGTCGATGTCGCCCGCAAAACCGCCTGCTTCCTTGATCAGCAGCAGGCCTGCCGCGATGTCCCATTTTTTGAGGCCGATTTCGAAAAACCCGTCGAGTCGCCCGGCCGCGACATAAGCCAAATCGAGGGCGGCGGCACCGGCCCGGCGCACGCCCGCCGTCTCGGCGATCGTGGCGGCCAAAAGCTTCAGATAATGCGGATGGTCGCCCATGCCCCGGAACGGCACGCCCGTGCCGATCAAAGCTTCGCCCAAATCGCGGCGGCCCGACACGCGCAAGCGGCGGTCGTTGAGGAAGGCACCGCGGCCCTTTTCGGCGAAATAAAGCTCGTCCGTGACCGGGTTGAAGATGAGCCCCGCAAGAATGTCGTCTTTGTGGACGAGAGCGATCGAAATCGCGAAATGCGGGATCGAGTGCAGGAAGTTCGTCGTGCCGTCGAGCGGATCGATGATCCAGCAATGGTCGGGATCTTTGCCTACGACCGCCCCGCCTTCTTCGAGCAGGAAGGAATAGCCGGGGCGCGCCTTCTCAAGCTCGCTGCGCAAGGTGCGCTCGGCGCCGAGATCGGCGGTCGACACGAAGTCGCTGGGGCCTTTGACCGACACCTGCAGCTGTTCGACCTCGCCGAAATCGCGAACGAGATTGCGCCCGGCCTTGCGGGCCGCGCGTTCCATCACGTTGTAGAGGGCTGAGCGGGCGGTCGGGCGCATTTAGTCTTTGGCGCGCTCGACATAGGCGCGCTCGGCGATGTTCACGACCACGCGCTCGCCAGCCGCCACGAACGGCGGCACGCCGATCTTCACGCCGTTGTCGAGCAAAGCGGGCTTGTACGACGAAGACGCCGTCTGGCCTTTGACGACCGCATCGGCCTCGACGATCGTGCAGATCGCCGTAACCGGCAATTCGACGCCGACCGGAATGCCTTCGATGAACTGCACCGACACGACCATGTTGTCGGTCAGGAACGCCGCCGGATCGCCGATCATCTCTTCGACGAGCATCACCTGTTCGTAGGACTGGTTGTCCATGAACGTGTATTGTTCGCCTTCCTTGTACAGATACTGGAGGTCCTTCTCTTCGACGCGCAAAAGCTCGCACGTTTCGTCGGAGCGGAACTTCATGTTCGACTTCGTGCCGGTCTTGATGTCGCGCACTTCGATCTGGTTGAAGGCGCCACCTTTGCCCGGGCTCACGATATTGTGCTTGATGACGCGCCACATCTTGCCGTCGACTTCGATGACGTTGCCCGCACGGATGGCGCTGCCGATGATCTTCATTCTAATATCCGCCGAAATGTCCAGGGTTCGGGAAGGGCCGGGAAACTAACGTGGGTTCGCCCGCTTGGCAACCGGGAAACCCCGGCACCAAAAGCCCGGCATCAAGAGGAAGCTTTTATGAGCTGGTTTGCCCGTCCGCGCGACATCGACACGAAGATGCATGCGCGCCTGCCCGAAAGCTTGCGTGCCCCAGCCCGCACAGCGTGGGCCGACGCCAACAAAGGCGGGCAGGCGGTCGATAGTTTTCTCGAAGGCCCGTGCTTGGCCGCCGACGGCACGCTTTATCTTGTAGATATTCCGTTCGGGCGCGTGCTGGCCGTGTCGCCTTCGGGCGATTGGCGCGTGGTGGCGCAATACGAAGGCTGGCCCAACGGCCTTAAAATCCGCGCCGACGGCTCGCTGTTGGTGGCCGACTATCGCCGCGGCCTCGTTGCGATCGATGCGCGCACCGGCGCTGTCGCCCCCGTGCTGGCGACCCAGCACAGCGAGAGCTTCAAGGGTCTCAACGATCTCGCTTTGGCGGCCGACGGGTCGGTGTGGTTTACCGACCAGGGCCAAACCGGTCTGCACGATCCCACGGGCCGCGTCTATCGGCTGGGCGCGGATGGCGCACTCGCGCGCATTCTCGCCAATTGCCCGAGCCCCAACGGCCTCGCCTTCAACCGGGCGGGCACGCATCTTTATGTCGCGTTGACGCGGGCGGGCCAAATCTGGCGCGTGAATGCCGATCCCGGCACGCTCGGCGCCAAGACGCAGCTCTTCGCGCAATTGCCGGGCGGCGTGTCGGGCCCCGACGGGCTCGTCGTCGACGGCCAAGACCGCGTGATCGTGTGCGATCCGGGGCATGGGTGCGCGTGGGTTCTGAGCAACTGGGGCGAGCCGTTGTTACGGCTGGTGAGCTGCGGCGGGCGCGCGATCACGAATGCCGTGCTCGCGCCCGACGGCCGCACGCTGTATCTGACCGATTCCGATACGGGCCAAGTCTTGGCGGCGGAGTTGCCGGCGTGAGCGAACTCTTCGTCGCGGCGTTTTTTCTGGGCCTGCTGTTCAACGTCGTTCCGGGTGCCGTGTTCGCCGAAACGTTGCGGCGCGGTTTGCGCGGCGGCTACGGCCCCGCCTTCGCGGTGCAAGTGGGCTCGCTCGTGGGCGACTTCACCTGGGCCGTGCTGGGCTTGGCGGGAGCGGGTGCGTTGTTCACGCTGCCGCATGTGGAAGCACCGCTTGCCCTTGCCGGTGCGGCGTTGCTGCTGTGGCTCGCCGCCCAAAGTGTGCGCGATGGCCTGGCACCGGTGCCCGCCTTCGATCCGAACGAACCCGAAGGTGTCGCGGACAAAACCGGGATCGCCGTGGGGGCGGCCATGTCGCTGTCGAACCCGATGAACATCACCTACTGGGCGGGTTTGGGCGGTACCATCGCCGTGCTCGCGCCGGGCCACGCAGGCTGGCAGCCCTTCGCCGTGTTTCTGGCGGGCTTCATGACGTCGTCGCTGCTCTGGTGTTTCGTGTGTGCCGGCCTTGTCGCCGCCACGCGCCGCATGATCGGGCCGTTTTTGTGGCGCACGCTCAATTTCGGCTGTGCGGCGGGCTTGGCAGCGTTCGCCGTGCTCGTCGTGGCGCGGCTCGCAGGGTTCGAGGTTTAGGGCCGCGCGTCAGATCATGCGGCGGCGCAGCCACGCGCTGAAACGCTCGACCGCGATGACGAGGACGAAAATCGCGATGATGATCGTCGCGGCCTCGGGGTAGCGGAACAGCTCCATCGAGACTTGCAGTTCGATGCCGATGCCGCCCGCCCCGACGAGGCCCAGTACGACCGACGACCGCGTCGCCTTTTCGAGGCTGAACAGCGACGTGTTGACCATCGAGGGCATTGCGGCGGGCAGCACGGCCGCCGCAATGATCGACACGCGGCCCGCCCCGATCGCGCGCAGCGCTTCTTGCGGGTTGCGGTCGGCCTCTTCCATCGCTTCGGCAAAAAAGCGGCCGCAGAAACCGATCTTGTCGATCATGATCGCAAGCGTGCCCGCAAACGGGCCGAGCCCGACCGCAACGACGAAAACCAGCGCCCAGACAAGGTCGGGCACGGTCCGGAACAGGGCGATGAGCGCGCGCGACGCATGGTAGAAAACCGGGTGCGGCGTCAGATGGCGCGTGGCGAGGATCGCGAGCGGCAGGCTCAGCACCACGCCGGCCGCAGTACCCACCAACGCCATCTGGAACGTCTCCAGCAGCGCCCAGCCGACCTTGGCCAGCCGGTCGGGCGAGGGCGGAAACATCTCGCCCACGATGCGCGCGATATTGGGAATGCCTTGAACGAACTCCGTCGCCGAAAATCCGGTGCCGCGCAGTGCGGACACGAACAAAGCACCCGCCGCCACCCACAGCACGAAGGCGAGCAATCCGGGCCGTTCGAAGCGCGGCGGCAGTGCGGCGACGTTGCGGTCAACCATAGAGGCCCCGCAGATCGTCGGCGCGCAGGCTGTGCGTGGCCGCGTCGATTTCCACGCGGCCCGCGCGCAGGGCGACCACGCGGTCGGAAAACTCGAGCGCGTGCGCAAGGTTGTGCGTCGTGTAGACGAACGTCAGTTTTTCGCGCCGGTTGAGATCGGCAAACAGCGCCATCACCTCGGCGCCCGCCGCCGGATCGAGGCTTGCCGCCGGTTCGTCGGCGAAAACGATCTCGGCTTTTTGCATGAGGGCCCGCGCCACCGCCACGCGTTGCGACTGGCCGCCGGACAGCCGGTCTGAGCGCCGCGCGGCGATTTCGGCCAGGCCGACGCGCGCAAGGCACGCGAGCGCTTCGGCGCGTAAGCCGTCGGGGGCGAGCGCTTGCGACCAAAGCTGCGGCGGCCAGAGGCGCGCGGATTCACGGCGGCCCAGCGCGCCGTGGATCGTGTTCGAAAGCGCGCTGAGGCGCGGCACCAGATTGTGGCGCTGGAAGACAAAGCCGACCCGTGCGCGAAGTTCGCGCAACGGTGCCGCCGACGCACCGACAAGTTCGCGGCTGAACAGCTTGACCGACCCCGCATCGGGCTCGGCCAGCCGCAGACAGCAGCACAGCAGCGTCGATTTGCCGGCACCGTTGGCGCCGAGCAGGGCGACCGCCTCGCCTTTGCCGACGGCAAACGAGATGTCGGAAAAGACCGGCTTGTCGGCGCCGAAGCGCTTGGCAAGGCCGGCCACTTCGAGAACGGGCGCAGACGTGCCGGGCACCGGGCGCGCAGGCTTTTGCGGCAGTGCCGCTGCGCGCTCGGCTTCCAGCAGACCCGGCAGCACCATCGGCTCAGTTTCCGACGAATTCGCCGAACTGGGTCTGGCCGATCGTGCGGTACATCTTGCGCACGTAGTTGTAGTCCGCGTCGCGGATCGACGGCACCCACGACATGCCTTTGAACTTCACGTTCTCGCCTTCGCCCGCGAGGATCGCTTTGGTCATTTCGGCCGCGTTGTCGGCGATGCCCTTGCGCAGTCGCTCGACGACCGACGCCTCGATATGCGCGCCCGCCAGGATGAGGTCGAGCGGCAAGTCGCGGCCGCGCGCAATCACAAAGTACGGCGTGGCCGGATCGCGTTCGACGAGGCGCTGGAAGTCGGTGTAGTTCATGCCCATGGCCGCGATGTCGCCGCGCTTGAGCGCTTCGAAGCCGACATTGGCCGACACATGCGTGACCTGGAAGTCTTCGCGCGGATTGAGGCCTTGATCGGCCAGCACCTGCATCGGCCCCAGATGGCGCGAGGTCGAGCCGATCGACCCGAATGCGACCTTCTTGCCCTTGAGTTCGGACACTTCTGTGATGCCGCTGTCGGCGCGCACGACGACGTTGGCGTAGTAGTCGGTGCGTTGCAGCGCGATGACCGGCACGGCGTTGGTGCGGGTGCGGAACACGACGTATTCGGCAGGCCCGGTGAAGACGAGATCGACGCGCTTGGCATTCATCGCCTCGACCGCCGCCGTACGGTTGGTGACGGCGAAAAACGCGAGCTTGAGGCCGGTGCGCGCTTCGAGGGCCTTCTGGAACGGTCCCCATTCGCGCTGCAGATTCTCGAGGCCGACGACGTCGGTCACGGCAAAACGCAGCTCGGCAGGCGCTTGCGCGTGGGCGGGGCTTGCGATGGCTGCGAGCGCTGCAAGGGCCAGGAAATGGCGGCGGATCATGGTCGGTCCTCCCGAAACGGTGTGACGAAGCCTCTCTTCATCGCGCCGCGGTATTGCTTCGACATGACGCATCCGTGAGCGTTATGTGACTCTCGCGCAGGAAAAGCGAAAAACCGTAACGTTTCGCAGTTACGACAGCGCGAAACGTCCCAAGGAGCCAAACGCATGCACCCGACGCGTATCGTCAATGCCCGCATTCCCGGCCCGGACGGAGCTCTGGCCGCCGCCGAAATCGAAATGGTCGACGGCCGGTTCGGGACCGTCGGCGCCACCGCCAAGATTTGGGACGCGCGCGGCTTGCTGCTGCTGCCCGGCATCGTCGACATCCACGGCGACGCATTCGAGCGCCAGGCGATGCCGCGACCGGGCGTCTTTTTCGACGACGACATCGCGCTGCTCGAAACCGACCGGCAATTGGTCGCCAACGGCATTACGACGGCGTTCCATGCGCTGACCTGGTCGTGGGAGCCGGGCTTGCGCAGCACCGAGCGTGCGCAACGTTTTGTCGCGGCACTCGAGCGTATCGGGGCGCAGCTGGCGTGCGACACGAAGCTGCATTTGCGCTGGGAGACGTTCAATCTCGATGCGCTCGACGCGGCCGAAGCGTGGCTTGGCGACGGTCGCGTGGCGCTGCTGGCTTTCAACGACCACACGACCGGCATGCTGAAAGCGTCGCGCGGGCCGGCGCACGCCGCCAAGGTCGTGGAACGCACGGGGTTGAAGGCCGAAGACTACGCCGTACTTCTCGATCGAATTGCGGCCTATGCGCCCGCCGTGGCGGCCGCCAACGCGCGGCTTGCGTCGGCGGCGCGTGCTGCCGGCATTGCGCTCGCCAGCCACGACGACCGCAGCCCCGAAGACCGCGCCGCATTCCGCACATTGGGGTGCCGCATTTCCGAATTTCCGCTGACGCGCGCCACCGCCGAGGCCGCAAAAGCCGCAGGCGACCATGTGATCATGGGGGCGCCGAACGTGGTGCGCGGCGGCAGCCATCTCGCACTCGTGTCGGCCGAGACGTTGGTGCGCGCGGGCCTGTGCGACATCCTAGCGTCGGACTACTACTATCCGGCTTTGCTGCAGGCCGCGTGGCGTTTGGGCGGCGGTGCGGCGGGCTTGGCCGAATTCTGGCCGCTGATTTCGGAAAACCCGGCGCGGGCCGCCGGTCTCGCCGACCGCGGCACGCTTGCACTCGGCAAACGCGCCGATTGCATCGCCATCGACGTGTCGGGCGCACTGCCGCGCGTCGCGGCAACCTTCGTCGCAGGCCGCATGGTCTACGACGCTGCGTATCTAGGCCAGCGCGCCGCCTGAAAGCCGCGCGGCCTAGGCGTCGCTCGGCGTATTCGCCTTGATCGCTTCCGCGAATTCTTTCATCGCGGCGGCGGGACCGTTTTTGTGGTTCCACACGGCGTCGCTGACGGCGAGGAAATCGGCCCCGGCGGCAACCAACGGCCCGCAATTTTCGGGCGTAATGCCGCCGATCGCCACGCACGGCACCGTGATCGTTGCGGCCCAGTCTTCGATAAGATCGACCGTTGCCTGGCCCTTGGGCTTTTCTTTGGTCTTCGAGGCGAAGAAGGCGCCGAACGCCACATAGTCGGCACCGCCGTCGGCGGCTTCGAAGCCCAGATCCATCGAATCGTGGCAGGTGACGCCCAAGATGCGGTCCTTGCCGACGATGGCGCGCGCTTGGGCCAACGTGCCGTCTTCCTGGCCGATATGCACGCCGTCGCAATCGAGCTTGGTCGCAAGATCCGGCCGGTCGTTGATCAGGAACGCGACATTGTGCTTGTGCACGATCGGCATCAAAACCTTGACCGCTTTGGCGATCGCGGCATCCGTCGCTCCCTTCAAGCGCAGCTGGAAGCTGGCGACGTCGCCCGCCTCCAGCGCTTCGTCGAGCAAGGGAGCGAACTTCGCCGGATCGAGTTCGGGCGGGGTGATCAGATAGAGTGCCGTGCGTGCGGGCAAGCTTGCGGTCCTCAGCTCTTGTAGATGTCGATGATCTTGCCGAGCAGCGACAGCGCGTCTTCGCGTTTGCGCTGGAAGGCGTTGCGCCCGATGATCGAGCCCGTCGCCCCGCCGTTGCGCAGGGCCGTCACTTCGGCGAGCAACGCGGCTTCGTCCTTGGCTTCGCCGCCCGAGAACACGACAAGACGGCGGCCGTTGAAGCAGCTCTGCACCACGTGCGCGATGCGCTTGTCGAGCGTCGAGATGTCGACATTGGCCTTTTCGTAGGCGGCCTTGGCTTCCGGCTGCCACAGAACGTTGGTCGGCGGCTTCACCTTGATGATGTGCGCGCCCAACAGAGCCGCGAGGTGTGCGGCATAGGCCGTCACGTCGAGTGCGGTTTCGCCGGCCTTGTCGAGCTTGCCGCCGCGCGGATAGCTCCACATCACGGTCGCAATGCCGACCGACTTGGCTTCTTCCGACAGCTCGCGGATTTCTTCCATCATCGCGAACTGGTCTTCGGCACCGGGATAGATCGTAAAGCCGATGGCCGCACAGCCCAGGCGCAGCGCATCGCCGACCGACGCGGTCACGGCCTGGTCCTTGATCGTGGCAAGGCTGTTGGACGAATTCATTTTGAGGATGGTCGGGATGGCGCCGGCAAACGTGTCCGCCCCCGCCTCGAGCGGGCCCAACGGGGCCGCATAGGCCGAGCAGCCCGCGTCGATCGCGAGCTGGTAATGGTAATGCGGATCGTAGGCGTCGGGGTTGGGTGCGAAGGAGCGGGCGGGGCCATGCTCGAAGCCCTGGTCGACCGGCAGGATCACGAGCTTGCCGGTCCCGGCGAGTTTGCCGGTCGAAAGGATGCGGGCCAAGTTCGCCTTGGTGCCGGGATTGTCGCTTTCGTAGTTGGCGAGGATCTTTTTGACCTTCTGGGTGATCTTCACGGGGCCGCACTCCTGATCGGGGTCGAATAGCCAGTCGAATGGGTACGGGCTTCTAGCCCGCGTCGGCCCGTCTTGTCGAGAGGGCCAAAGCGCCGCATGATCCGCGCCCCAGAATCGGAGGAACCGCCCCATGCTGCTGCATCTGCAAACCTGGCCCGAGGTCGAAACCTATCTGAAGCGTTCGACCGCCATCATCGTGCCGATCGGTTCGACCGAGCAGCACGGGCCCACGGGCCTCATCGGCACCGATGCGATCTGCGGCGAGGCGGTGGGCCGCAAGCTTGGCGAGACCACGAAAACGCTGGTGGCACCCACGATCGCGGTCGGCATGGCGCAGCACCATCTGGCCTTTCCGGGCTCGATGACGTTGCGTCCATCGACCCTGATCGCTGTCGTGAAGGACAATGTCGAGAGTCTCGCGCGCCATGGTTTTTCGCACTTTTATTTCGTGAATGGGCATGGCGGCAACGTGGCTCCCTTCAGTGCCGCCTTCTCGGAGATCTATGCCGAGGCGTCGCTGATGCGCGCGTCCAACCGCCCGAACATTCGCTGCCGCCTGCGCAACTGGTACGATTCGGGCCGCGTCAAAGAAATCAGCCGCGAGCTTTATGCCGGTGCCGAAGGCAGCCATGCGACGCCGTCCGAAGTGTCGTTGACCTGGGCCGTCTATCCGGAGGCCGTGCGCAAGATGAAGCTCGAGCCCGAGATCGCCCCGCGCGGCAGTTTCACCGATGCTGCCGACTATCGGCGCAATTTCCCCGATGGGCGGATCGGCTCGAACCCGAACCTTGCGTCGATCGAAGCGGGCCAGCGTCTGTGGGATGCGGCCGTGGCCGATCTCGCCAAGGATCTTGCCGAATTCGTGGCGGAGCCGGCTTGATAGGTCGCGGGGTCGATTCGTTTTGTCATGCGCGCTGTGGCATACTTGAAGTCGAAATTTTCCCCCGCAAAAAGGTGAATTGCCATGACGCCCGACGAAAAGAAAATGATCGGCGAGCTGTTCGAGCGCATCGCCAAAAACCAGGAACCGGCCGCACAGAAAGACCGCGAGGCCGAAGCCTTCATCCGCGACGCCGTCCAGCGCGACGCCGGGGCCGCCTATACGCTTACCCAGATGGCGCTCGTGCAGGAGCATGCGCTGAAGCTCGCCGACGAACGGATCCGCGAGCTTGAAGCCAAACTCGGGCCTGCGGCCCATGCACCCGCAGCGCCGGCCAAATCGAGCTTCCTCGACGGGCTGCTGCCGAATTCGCCCTGGGCCCGCAAAGGCTCGGTGCCCGCAACAGGTGCGGGCGCCCAGCCGATGGTGCGGCCCGGCATGTTCGGCCAAAACGCCGGTGCGCAGGCGGCGGCTCCCCAGGGCGGCTCTTTTCTGCGCTCGGCTTTTGCGACGGCCGCCGGTGTGGCGGGCGGACTCATGCTGTTCGAAGCGGTGCGCGGGCTGATGGCGAGCGAGCCCGGCGGGGCTTTCCAGCAATCGGCGCAGGCCGCAAGCCCGGCTGCCGAGACTCCGGCGCCGGCCGAAATGGCCCCGAACGAGATGGCGCAGGCGCCCGAGCAGCCTTACGAAGATCCGGGCTACCACGACGTCGCCTCGAACGATGCGGGCTACGACGATGGCGGCAGCTTCGGGGGCGGCGACGATTTCGCCTAAGTGGGTTCGGCTAAGCCGGTTCGCTTAAGCCGCTTCGCCGTCTTCAAGCAGCCAGGGCAAAGCCGCCGGGCAGGATCGCGGTCGCGCACAGCCCGCCTTCGCGGCGATTCTCGAGCGTGAGGCTGCCGCCGTGCGCGGCCATGATCTGGGCCGAGATCGCAAGGCCAAGCCCCATGCCGTTGGGTCGCGAAGTGTTGGGATTGTCGCCGCCGAACGGCTCGAAGATCGTCTCCAGCCGTTCGGGCGCAATGCCTGGCCCCTGATCGAGCACGCGGAAGCCCGCACCGTCGGCATTGATCTGCAGTGTTGCCGCAACGACGCTGCGATGCGGGCCGTTGCGCACCGCGTTCGACAAGAGATTGACGAGCACTTGCAGCAGGCGGTTGCGGTCGCAATCCGCTCGGCACGGTCCGGCCGGCACGTGCAGCTCGATTTCGACCGATTTCGCCGCCGCGTCCGCCGTCGCCATCTCGATCGCGTCGCGCAGGATCTGTTTGAGGTCGCTGCTCTCCTTGGCGAGGGCCGCGCCGTCGAGCTCGAGGCGCGACAGATCGAGCAGCGTGCCGATCATGCGGTGCAGTTGGTCGCCTGCCCGGTGGATGATGGCGAGATTCTCGCGCGCGCGTTCGGGGATGGCGCCGCTGTAGCCGAGCCGCGTCATGTCGGCAAAGCCGATGACGGCGTTGAGCGGCGTGCGGAATTCGTGGCTGAAGCGCGCGAGCAGCAGCGTCTTGGCGTGCGCGGCGTTCTCTGCGAGATTGCGCGCGCGCTGGGCGGCATCGCGCGCCGCGACAATTTCGACCATGGCTTCACCGACGCGTCGAATCTCGCGGTCGGCCAGATACGCGGTCGTCCAGATGAGCCCGATCAGCGCGCCGAACGCGAGAAGCAAGGCCAGCACCGTCGGGCGGATCGCTGGCGGGAACGGGTCGCGCGCCGCCGTCGCAACGACTGTGAGCGGGAAGTCGGCATCGGCGTGCCAAGCGACGATGCGGATGGGCGTGCCGTTAACGTCGCCGGTGCCGTAATTCGCAAGCGGTTGCATCAGCCGCTGCTCCCAAATGTCGCGGATGGCTTGCGCATCGTCACCCTGCGCGCCGTCGTCGGTGGCCACCAGGCGGCCGTCGTTGCGGAACAGAAACCAGCGAACACCGGATGCGGCCGCATCGGCCGCCAATGCGGTTCGAATCGCTTCGATCGGCACGCCGATCGCGGCGGCGCCGGCGAATCCGCCGTCTGCATCGCGGATGGTGCGCGCGAAAGGAATGACGGTCGCCTGAAGGATCCGCGAGCTGAAGGGTGCACCGAAGCTGTAGACGAGGGAAGCGTCGGCGCGCAGCTCTCTAAAAAAGTCGTATTCGGCGAACGACCGGCCAAGCCCAAGGCGCGGTTCGCCGGCGGCGACCACCGTGCCGTCCGCATCTTGAACCATCACGCCGCGAATGGCGGTGCTGCGCACCATGGCCCTGTCGATCGCTCGGTCGGTCGCCGCGTTGGGCAAAAGCTTGCCGCGCACGGCGTCGACATTGTCGGCGACAAGATCGAGATGGGCGCGCGCACTCTCGAGCGTCAGATGCAGATTCCGGTTCGCCTGGAACGTGGCCACAATCGTTTGATGGCGCAGCACGTTGGCCGCCTCGCGGAATTCGGCGGCGACGACATAGGCAGCCCCGAACGCCAGCACCAGCGTGGCACACAGCCGCAGGAACGTGCGCAGCGACATTGGGCGATGCAAAGGCGGGCGGCGAAACGCGGCCGGCGCGCCGTGGCCAATCATGCTGCGGGCACGCGCGCGAGGAAACCGCCGATCGCGCTTTTTTGCGCGATGGCCCGATCCAGGAAAAGGGCACTCGTGCGGGCAATGACTGTCATGGTTCGACCTCATCGCCGGTGGTGTTTCGCGACAGTGCCGGACAATCATGAATTCAGGATTAATATTTTGAACAAAATTCTATTTAAGAAAGTATTTTTCTGGCTTCTTGGTTTTCAGGAGTGCGCGCGCGCCACGTCAGAGGCCGCAAAATTTGCGGAGCTTGAAGTGGCGCCGTAAGTCACCCAGATAACCACTCGGAAGATGTGGAAACTTAAAAACCCAATAACCAAAAAAACAGAAAAAATCGAAACCAGTACCTAAAGCCATGAACTTACATGGTTTTTTCTATTGCCTTAGCGAATTGCAATAATCTAGAATCCTTCATATCTAAACTTAAGGCAGATAATCTCATGTTGAAACAATGAAAAAATCCGAAAAAAAGGTTGGGTTGAACTTCTCCGTCACGCCGGAGGTTCGGCGGCGCTACAAGCTCTTGTGTGCCCAGCATGATATGTCGCTGGTGCAAGCACTGGAGCGCGCCCTCGTGCTACTGGAGGCGGACTTGGCCGCCACGCAGAACGTCAAGCAGCCGTGACGCTGCGGGCCGCTGGGCATAGCGGCCGACCCGGTATTGCATCAAAAGAAGTCTATTCGCCGGGATAGGCGTGCGCGCGCCCCGACGGGTCCGCGACCGTGCCGTCGGGACCCAAATAGTTCGGTCCCACCGGCACTTTGCCCGCCCCGCCGGGGATATCGAGCACATAGACCGGCTGTGCGAGGCCCGACAGGTTTGCACGCAGGTGCCGCATCAGGCTTTGGCCCGTCGCAAGATCGGTGCGCAGATGGGCGGTTCCCGGCGCCTTGTCGGCATGGTGCAGATAATAGGGCTTGATCCGGTGTTTCGTCATCGTGCGGAACAGGGCTTCGAGCGCTTCTGGCGTGTCGTTGACACCCTTCAGCAGCACGGTCTGGCCGATCAGCGGAATGCCGGCATCGGCAAGTTTGGCGCAAGCGGCGATCGCGGCGGGCGAAAACTCGTTGGCGTGGTTGGCGTGCACGGCAAGCCACACGGCTTTGGGCTGTTTGAGGGCGGCCACTAACGCGTCGGTCACGCGTGCGGGGTCGGCGACCGGAATGCGGCTATGGATGCGCAGCCAATCGACATGCGCGATCGCCGCGAGTTCGGAAAGCAATTCGCCCAAGCGCCGCGGGCTCAGTACAAGCGGATCGCCGCCCGTCAGGATCACTTCGCGGATAGCCGGTGTTGCCCGGATATAGTCGAGCGCCGCCTTGGTTTCGGCCGCATCGAGCGCCGCCCCGCCGGGCCCCACCATCTCGCGCCGGAAGCAGAAGCGGCAATAGACGGCGCATGCGTGCGTGGGCTTCAAGAGGGCGCGGTCTTTGTAGCGATGCACGATGCCCTTGACGGGGCTGTGCGTCTCGTCGCCGATCGGGTCGGCGTTTTCGTCCGTTCCCGTTTCGCCTTCGCGCGCGTCTGGCACATATTGGCGCGCCACCGGATCGGCCGGATCGGCGCGGTCGATCGTGTCGCGCACATCCGGGGTGATCGCGATCGCGTAGCGGGCCGCCACTTCGGCCAAAGCGGGATCTGCGGCCGCATCGGCAGCGATCAGGCCATCGCGCGCGAGGTCGGCAAGGCTGCGCAAGGTGCGGGGCTGGTTGCCGTCCATCAGGTGGGTCCCGGTTCGCCGAATCCGGCCCGCGCCACCGGCGCCCAGATCACGTCTTCGATCTGCGTTGCCCCTGTCGCCAGCATCACGAGCCGGTCGAAGCCGAGCGCAATGCCCGCCGACTCCGGCAGCCCATGTTCGAGGGCGGCCATGAAATCCTCGTCGATCGGATAGCGCTCGCGATAGAGCTTGGCTTTGAGCGCCTGGTCGGCCTCGAAGCGGCGGCGCTGTTCGCCCGCGTGCGTGAGTTCGCCGAACGCGTTGGCAAGCTCGAGCCCGCACACGTAAAGCTCGAAGCGGTCGGCCACGCGCGCATCGCCGGGTTTGGCGCGCGCAAGGGCCGCCATCGCGATCGGATAGTCGGTCAAGAAAGTCGGCCGCTCGCGGCCGAGCTTGGGCTCGATATATTCGAAAAACAGGCGGAAGAAAAAATCGTCCCAGCGGTCGCCCTCATGCGGCACTTGGGCGAGCGGGCGTGCGGCCGCCGCCAAACGGTCGAGGGCGCGAAGTGCGTCGTCGGGATCGCTTGGGTCCGGGCTCGCGGCCAGAATATCGAGCCCGCAATGGCGCGCGAACGCTTCGGCGACCGACAGGCGTTCGAACGGCGCGCTCGGATCGGCCCATCCATTGCCCCATACGAAGCGCGCGACCCCGGCGGCGGCGGCCGTGGCGCGCAGCAGGTTCTCGCAATCGGCCATCAGCGCACGCGTGTCGCTCGCGGCCCGGTACCATTCGAGCATCGCGAATTCGGGATGGTGGGTGGCCGAGCGTTCGGAATTGCGGAAGCAGCGCGCCATCTGCCACAGGCGCGGCACGCCCGCCGCCAGCAGCTTTTTCATCGAAAATTCGGGGCTCGTGTGCAGATAGAGCCGCCGGGTGAGCCGCTCGCCCGGATCGCGCAGTACGGTCTGGAACGCCATCAAATGCGGCTCGAGGCCGGGCGACACCTGCAAGGCGGGCGTTTCGACCTCGTCGAATTTTTCGCTCTCGAAATAGCCGCGCGTGGCGCGCAGCATCGCCTGGCGCACGCGCAGATTGTCGCGCTTCCTGGCAAACCGATCCGGCCGCCACCACGCCGCCGCGGTGTCAGCCATAGAATTGCGTTCCGTGGCGCAAGGCCAGTGCCTGCACCGCCTGGCGATGCGGCCCGTCGTAGGAAATGGCGGGCAGGTCCGCACGCAGGGCTTCGAAGGCCATCGCGGTGTCCTGGCCGCAATCGAGCGCAATGCTCTCGAGGGCGTCGGGAAATTCGAGTTCGAGCAAGGCGGCGATTTCCGCGCACCACGCCACACCGGCGGCGGCGGGGGCGATCAGCACCGCGCGCACGCCGCGTTCTTTGGCGCGCGCGAGATATTCGCGCGCATCGGCAAGACCCTGGATGCGGACCGGTTCCATGGGCTTGAACCTACGCGAGACGGGCCGCTGGCGCAATCCGGCTCGGGCGGTTCTGGCCGACGAGGCGCCGTCGACATGCCTGGAAGCGATGGCGTAACATCGTTCGCGTGGGCTGGGCGCCAGCTTCACGAACAGCAAGGCGGCCAAATCGATTGTTTGCGAGCCGATCGGACCTGCGTCTTCCCGATAACTTCCCTGCGGATCTTGTCGTGCTCGTGGCGGAGGACGATGCCTTCGCGCGCGCACTTCTGGGCAAGATGCTGAGCCAGATCGGCGTGTCCAACGTCCTGTTGGCCGCCGACGGCGACGAAGCGCTGGCGCTGTTCCGGTCGGGCATGGCGCAGATCGATCTGGTGCTGTCGGACCTCCATATGCCCAAGCGCAACGGCTTCGAACTGCTCGAGGCAATCCGGGCCCTGGATGCGGACATTCCCTTCCTGCTCGTGACCGGCGATGCGCGCTCGCGGGCGGTTGTCGCGGCGCGCGAGCGCGAGATCTCGGCCTACATCGTGAAGCCGCTGTCGCCGGCACAGCTGCGCGAAAAGATCGTGGCGGCCTTGCTGCGCCAGCCCGGCTACACCAAACGCGTCTGGCGCCGGACCGAGGAGGGGCTTTCGTTCCAGCGCGACGCATCCGAAAAACTGCGCGCCGCCTTCGATATCTGGCGCCTTGGCTGTGCGGGCGACGCCATTCCGACGATGGACATGCTCGCGCGCTGGGGTGTGGCACGCCAAGCGCCGTTCGACCGCACGTCGTTTGTCGTGGACGTGGTCGAGCCGGGGCCGCGTCTTCGCTATTCCTATATCGGCGCCGACATTCTGGCGAAATTCGCGCGCGATCCGACCGGCGCGCATGTCGACGAACAGTCGGCCTTGCACCGGCATTACGCGATGCCGGCCTATGCGCGCGTGCTCGCCACGCGCGGACCGCATTTTCGCTTCGTCAAAGGCATCGAGGGCTTCTTTTTGATCCGCTATTGCCGCCTGCTGCTGCCGTTCGGCGACGACGGGCGCATCGAGGCCATCCTCGGCTGCGTCGATTTGCTCTAGCGTCGGCTCAGGCGGCTTTTCGGCGACCCGGCAGCATGCGGCTGAGCGTGGCGTCGCCGAGCAGATAGTGGTGCATCAAGGCCGCCGCCGCATGGAGGGCCGCCACGAGCAGGATCGCGTTGGCGAGCAGCTCGTGCACCTCGCCCACATTGCGCGCAAAGGCGCGGTCGCGCGCCCAGGGCGAGGGGATTTCGAAAAACCCGAACAGCGAGACCGCTTCGCCGCGCGCAAACGACAGCACGATGCCGGCCACGGGTACCGCGAGCAGCAGCGCACAGAGCAGCATATGGCCCGCTTTTGCCGCACGCGCGAGCCACGGGTCCAGCGCGCTTGGGATCGGATCGGGCGGCGGGCTCGCCCAGCGCCAAGCAAGGCGGGCGGCCAGCAACGTCAGCACGCCGAGCCCCGACCACACATGAGCGAGCTTGAGGCCGCCTTCCATCGGTTTCGGGAACCAATCGAGCGTCTGGCCCAGGAGCCAGCCGCCGAGGATCAGAAGCGCCGACAGCCAGTGCAGGGCCTTGGCGACCGCACCGTAGGAGTCTCGGGTATTGTGCATGGAGGCACGGTATCAGAAAACCGCGCCTCCTGCACGCACACCTCAGCCGAGCTTGGCCATCGCGATGGCGGTATCGGACATGCGGTTCGAAAAGCCCCATTCGTTGTCGTACCAGGCCAGCACGCGCACGAAATTGCCTTCGAGCACCTGCGTCTGGGTGAGGTCGAAGGTCGAGCTTGCCGGGTTGTGGTTGAAGTCGCTCGAGACGAGCTCTTCGGTCGTGGTTTCGAGAATGCCCTTGAGGCGGTTCGCACTCGCGGCGATCACGGCGTTGTTGATCTCGTCGACCGTCACGTTGCGCTTGGTCACGAACTTGAAGTCGATCAGCGACACGTTGGGCGTGGGCACGCGGATCGACGTGCCGTCGAGCTTGCCCTTGAGTTCGGGCAGCACCAGGCCCACGGCCTTGGCGGCGCCGGTCGAAGTCGGGATCATCGAGAGGGCGGCCGCGCGCGCGCGGCGCAGATCCTTGTGCAGCGTGTCGACCGTGCTCTGGTCGCCCGTGTAGGCGTGGATCGTGGTCATGAAGCCTTTTTCGATGCCGAAGGCTTCGTTGAGCACGAAGGCGACGGGGGCGAGGCAGTTCGTGGTGCAGCTCGCGTTCGACACGATCGTGTGGCCGGCCGCGAGCTTGTCGTGGTTCACGCCGTAGACGACCGTGAGATCCACGCCGTCGGCGGGGGCCGAGATCAGCACTTTGCGCGCACCCGCTTCGATGTGCTTGGCGGCCTGTTCGCGCTTGGTGAAGATGCCCGTGCATTCCATCACGATGTCGACGCCGAGTTCCTTCCACGGCAGCTTGGCAGGGTCCCGCTCGGCCGTGACCTTGATGCGCCCCTGGCCCACATCCATCCAATCGTCGCCGGTCGAGATCGCGTGCGGATAGAGGCCGTGCACGGAATCGTGCTTGAGCAGATGGGCGTTGGACTTCACCGGCCCGAGATCGTTGATGCCGACGACCTGCAAATCCTTGCGGCCCGATTCCGCGATCGCGCGCAGCACGAGGCGGCCGATGCGACCGAAACCGTTGATTGCGATTTTGACAGCCATGTCGATTGTCTCCTTCAGTGTAAAGCGGGGGCGGAGCCGAAGCTCGTGGCAAGCAGCGTCGAAAGCTGCGGGTCGGCAAAATCGGCGACGGCGATGCGGGCGCCGACGCCGCGCAAAGTGGCGGCGTCGAGCCCGGTCGTGAGCCCGACCGTTTCGACGCCGGCGGCAACCGCCGCGGCAATTCCGGCGCGCGAATCTTCGAAGGCGAGCGCTTGCGATGCGGCCACGCCGAGCCGTTCGAGCGCCGTCGTATAGGGCAGCGGATCGGGCTTGCCGCGCGCCAACTCGTCGGCGATGACGATCGTGTCGAAGCGTGCATCGAGCCTGAGCGCTTTCAGCATCAGCTCGGTATTGGGGCGCATCGCGTTGGTCACCACGGCGGTGCGCAAGCCGAGCTTTGCCGCCCAGGCGAGCAAAGGTCCGAGCCCCGCGGTGGGCGTCAGTTCGTCGACGCGCGCGCGGAACAGCCGTTCCTTGCGCTGCGACATCTCTTCGGCGTCTTCGTCCGGCAGCAGCCACGCCATCGTCGCGGCGTTGGCGGCCCCCATGATGCGCTGCTTGTAGGTCTCGAGCGTGATCGACTTGCCGAACGGAGCGAGCAATTCGCCGTAGGCGGCGAAATGCAGCGCGTCCGTATCGGTCAGCGTGCCGTCGAGATCGAAAAGCAGCGTATCGCGCATGCTAGATCGACTTCTTGGCGGCCGCCGCGATCGCTTCGGCGGTGATGCCGAAATGTCTGTAGAGATCGGGGGCGGGTGCCGAAGCACCAAAGCCCGTCATGCCCACGAACGCACCCTTGCCGTCGATGTATTTGTCCCAGCCCGCCGAGAGGCCCGCTTCGCACACGATGCGCGGCGTGCGTGCCGGTCCCAGCACGTCCTTGCGGTACTTGGCCGTCTGGCGGTCGAAAGCTTCGAGGCACGGCATCGACACGACGGCGGCTTGGATCCCTTCGGCCGCAAGGAGCTTGCGTGCTTCCATGGCGATGGCCACTTCCGAGCCGGTCGCGATCAAGGTTGCCTGACGTGTGCCGCCTTCGGCTTCGGCCAATACATAGCCGCCCTTGGCCGTCTGGTTTTCGGCCGTGTAGACCGTGCGCAAGGTCGGCAGATTCTGGCGCGTGAGGCACAGCACGCTCGGGCCGTCGTCGCGCGCGATCGCGATCTGCCAGGCTTCCAGCGTTTCGACCGCGTCGGCCGGGCGCAGGGTCCACAGATTGGGGATCACGCGCATGGCGGCGAGATGTTCGACCGGCTGGTGCGTGGGGCCGTCTTCGCCAAGGCCGATCGAATCGTGCGTCATCACATAGATGGCGCGCTGGCCCATCAGCGCCGACAGGCGGATCGACGGGCGGCAATAGTCGGTGAACACGAAGAACGTGCCGCCATAGGGGATGAGCCCGCGATGCAAGGCGATGCCGTTCATCGCGGCAGCCATCGCGTGTTCGCGCACCCCGTAATGGATGTAGCCGCCGGCGAAATTGGCGGCCGTCACGGCCGCTTGAGCCTTGGCTTTGGTGTTGTTGGAGCCCGTCAAATCGGCCGAGCCGCCGACGAGTTCGGGCACGATCCCGGTCAAGAGATCGAGCGCGTTCTGCGAGGCCACGCGCGTGGCGATGTTGGGCTTGTCGGCCGAAAGCTTTTCCTTGAACGCGGCACACGCCTCGAGCCAGCCCTTGGGCAATTTGCCGTCCATCGTGCGGCGGAACTCGGCCTTCTTCTCCGGCTCGAGCTTGGCGACGCGACGTTCCCAGGCGGCGCGCTTGGGCGCACCCGCTTCGCCCGCAGCACGCCATTCGGCCAGAATGTCGGCCGGGATTTCGAACGGCGCATGCGACCAGCCGAGGCGCGCGCGGGCCCCTGCGATTTCGCCCGCACCCAAAGGTGCGCCATGGCTGCCGGCGGTGCCTGCTTTGGTGGGTGCGCCGTAGCCGATCGTGGTTTTGCAAGCAATCATCGTCGGGCGGTCGCTGGTCTTCGCGGCCGCGATGGCCGCATCGATGGCGGCCGGATCGTGGCCGTCGATCGCAACCGCGTTCCAGCCCGAGGCTTTGAAGCGCGCGACCTGATCGTCGGACACGGTCAAATCCGTCGGCCCGTCGATCGAGATCGAATTGTCGTCGAACAGCACGATGAGTTTCGCCAAGCGCAGATGGCCCGCGAGCGAGATCGCTTCGTGGCTGATCCCTTCCATGAGGCAGCCGTCGCCGGCGATCACGTAGGTGTAGTGGTCGACCGCCGCATCGCCGAAGCGGGCGGCAAGCAGCCGTTCGGCGAGCGCCATGCCGACCGCGTTGGCAAGCCCCTGGCCGAGTGGCCCGGTCGTGGTCTCAATACCTTCGGCATGGCCGTATTCGGGGTGGCCTGCGGTGCGCGCACCGAGCTGGCGGAAATTCTTGATTTCGTCGAGCGTCATGTCGGCATAGCCGGTCAGATGCAGGAGCGCATAGAGCAGCATCGAGCCGTGCCCGGCCGACAGCACGAAGCGGTCGCGGTCGGGCCACGACGGCGACGTCGGATCGAATTTAAGATGCTTGGTCCACAACACGGTCGCCACATCCGCCATGCCCATCGGCATGCCCGGATGGCCCGACTTGGCTTTTTCGACCGCATCCATCGCAAGCGCGCGGATCGCATGTGCGAGGCGCTGATGCGCTTGGCTCTGCTTGTCGCTGAGCGGGAGCGGGGCGGCGGTGGGCTTCGTGTCGGGAGCTGCACTCATCGGGGGCGGTTTCTTCCCTTGAAGGCCCCGTCTGGCGGGGCCAGCGAGAGGGGCGGGGCGAGGCGAAAGCGCGCGGAAGATGACGCCCACGCCCCAGCCCGTCAACCCCGCACATAATCGGGCTTTGGCGCGACTCGAAAGATGCGCTTAAGCTCTCGCCGATTCGCCGTTAACCCCAATTGCCGGAAAGATTTTCCAGCCCATGTCGACGCCGCCCATCGAACGCCTGACCGCCGCCGTGCAACGCCTTGAAAGCGCTCTGGAAGCGCGCGTGCAGTCCGAATCGGGCCTGCGCGGCGAGCTTGCGGCCGCCGCCAAGCGGGCGGCCGCCGCCGAAGCGGCCCTCGCCAAGCTGCAGGCCGAGTACGACGCCCTCGCAGGCCTCGCCGACCAAGTCGAAGCGCGCCTCGACAAGGCGATCGACCGCCTCAAGGCCGCAACGGTTTGAAGGAGCTGACGCGATGAGCCAGATCGTCGTACGCGTCAACGGGCGCGACTATCCGATCGTCTGCGACGACGGGCGCGAAGAGCGCATCCAGGGCATCGGCAGCTATGTCGACGAGAAGGTGCGCGAGGTTGTGGCGCAAGTCGGCCAAGCGGGCGATGCGCGACTGATGCTGCTCGCCGCCCTCAATTTGGGCGACGAACTCGCCGCCGCCTACGACACGCTCGAAGATCTGCGCGGCCAGCCGCCGCGCACGATCGTCGATCCGGCCCTTGTTGCTGCGGCCGAAGCCGCGCGCGAAGACGCTGCCATCGCCAAAGCGCAAGCGGCTGCCGCCGAGAATTCGGCGCAAGCCGCCTATGCGCAATCCAAAGCCGCCGACGAGGCGCGCGCGCGCGCCGAAGCCGCCACGCAAAGCTGGATCGCCAAGGCCGAAGACATGGCCAAGCGGCTCGGCGAGGCCGAAGCGCGTGCGGCCACGGCCGAAGCGCAAGCCGCCGCCGCAATCGCCCGCGCGGCCGACCTCGAAGCCGAACTCGCCGACACGGGTGCCCGCGCCGACGATGCCGACAGCCGTGCGATCGACGCCCAAGCGCGCGCAGGCACCGCCGAAGGCGATTTGGTGCAAACGCGCAAGCGCATTGCCGAACTCGAAACGGCGCTGGCTGCAGCGAACACTGCCGCCAAAGCGACCGACACGCGCCTTGCCGCTGCCGAAGCGCAGATCGCCGAGGCGCAAGCGCGCTTCGAAGCGGCGGCCGCACACGCCGTCGCCAAGGAGCAAGCGCTTGCCTCGGCCGAAGCCGAACAAGCCGCATTCGATCCGCTGCTCGCGCGAATCGAAAGTCTCGTGCGCACGGCCGAGGACAGTGCCGCTGCCTGATTCGGTGCGGCCGCCGGCAAGGCCGGCAGCTTGTCGCAAAATGCGTACAAATTCGCCGCAATCGCGCCAGTATTCGTAAAACAAATTCGATTTTGCGAAGCGAATTCGCGCGCCGCCACAGTGGCGCGTGATTCGTATTGAGCGTCGCCGATGTTGATTGGCGGACGGCGTTCGGTCGCCCAAGTTGCGTGAGTTCCCGTCGCGCGACGGGTGCTCTCGCGCAAGGTCTTCCCAAATGCTCAGTCTGTCGCCGAAACCGCGTATCGTTGCCGCTGCTTTGCGGCCTGCCCTCGTGCGTTGGCATGCCGACGAAGCCGTGTGCGGCAAGATTGAAAATTTCGGCGCGCATTGGCGTGCGCTCGCGGCCGCGAAAGGCGGGGTGCCGACGCGCCGCGATTTCGACCCCGCCGCCATTCCGGCCCTGCTACCCAACCTGCTGCTGATCGAAGCGCGCGGCGATACCGGCCGCAATCGCGTGCGGCTTGCGGGTACGTGCGTTGCCGCCGCAATGGGGTCCGACATCACCGGCTACGATCTGCAGAATCTGCCGCGCGAAGACGGCGCGCGGGCCCTCGCCGCCGGGGTCGAGCTGTGCCTGGCCCAGCAGCGCCCCATCCCGGGCGAGTTCACGCTTGCCGCCGAGTCCCAAAGCGCCATCGCCGGCTTCCGCTTTTTGGCAGCGCCCTTGGCCGCGACGCGCGCTTCGCCGGGGGTGGCGCTGGTGCTGGTTCTTTTTGTCGCGTTCAACGGCAGCGAAGTCGCCCCGCAATGGCTCGGCATGCCGACGGTCCTCTGAGGCAAGGGACCCGCCATGCGCGTCAAAGACGACTATCGCAGTCTGACCGGCGCCGAGAAGGCCGCGATCATCCTCTTGTCGCTTGGCGAAGAGTCGGCCGGCAAACTGTTCGCGCTGATGACCGACGACGAGATCAAAGAGATCTCGCAGACCATGTCGACGCTCGGCAGCATCAATGCGGCGATCATCGAGCGCCTGATCATCGAATTCGCCGACCAGATGTCGGCGAGCGGTTCGGTCATGGGCAGTTTCGACTCGACCGAGCGGCTCCTGTCCAAGGTGCTCGACAAGAACCGCGCTGCCGAAATCCTCGACGAGGTGCGCGGGCCCGCCGGGCGCACGATGTGGGACAAGCTCGGCAACGTCAACGAAGTGCTGCTCGCGAACTTCCTCAAGAACGAATATCCGCAGACAGTGGCCGTCATCCTCAACAAGATCCGGCCCGATCATTCGGCGCGCGTGCTGAGCTCGCTGCCCGACAGTTTCGCGATGGAAGTCATCATGCGCATGCTGCGCATGGAAAGCGTGCCCAAAGAAGTTCTCGACGACGTCGAGCGCGTGCTGCGCAACGAGTTCATGTCGAACCTTGCAAAGACGAGCCGCAAAGACACGCACGAGCTGATGGCCGAGATTTTCAACGGCCTCGGGCGCGACACCGAAGCGCGTTTCATGTCCGCACTCGAAGAGCGCAACCGCGACTCATCCGAACGCATCAAGTCGCTGATGTTCAAGTTTGAGGATCTCGCCAAGCTCGATCCGGGCGGCGTGCAGACGCTGCTGCGCGCGGTCGACAAAAACAGGCTCGCGCCCGCCCTCAAAGGGGCGCCGGAAGTACTGCGCGATCTCGTGTTCTCGAACATGTCCGAACGTGCCGGCAAAATGCTGCGCGAGGAGATGGAAGCGCTCGGCCCCTTGCGCAGCAAGGACGTCTACGAAGCGCAGGCCGCCATCATCGCGACGGCAAAGGATCTCGCCGCGCGCGAGGAAATCGTTCTGTCCAACAAGACCGACGACGACAACGACCTGATCTACTGACGCGACTTTCGAAACACAGAAGCGCAAGCGCCCGGGGGCTTCCAGCCCTTTGCCTTGCGCGCTTTCGCATCCAGCAAAGAAGAGCAATACGCCGATGACGCCCAGCACCGAGATTTCGCCGCAGCAGAAGAAGTTCGACGCGGCAGCCGCCGTCCACCGCGCCTATTTGATGATCAAACCCGGCGGCAAGCGCATGGACGCGCGCGGCGAACAGTACGGCGCGGTCGTGGCGCGCGGCCGCAATCTCGCCAATGCGGTGCTGTCGGGTGCCAATTTCGCGGGCGCGCAGATGCAGGATTGCGACCTGTCGATGGCCGATCTGTTCGGTGCGGCCTTCAGCTTTGCCGATCTGAGCGGGGCCAAGATGCGCCGCGCCAAAGCGTGCGGTGCACGCTTCGACGGGGCCGTGCTGCGCGACGCCGATCTGCGCGACGTCGATTTCCGGCCGGGCCAGAATATGCAATGGAGCGTCGGTCTCGGCAAAAGCGGCGAGAGCCAGCAGTCGCAGAGCGAGCCGTCGGCTGCCGACGGCACATCGACGGGCCAGCCCGTCGCGGCGACCGGGGCCGCCGTGTTCACGAACGCCGATCTGCGCGGCGCCAATCTCGAAGGGGCGAAGCTCAAGGACGCGATCCTCGACGGCGTCAATCTTGAGGGCGCGGTTTTGGCCGGCTGCGATTTGCGCGGGGCGAGCTTGCGCGGCGTCAAGCTCGACGGCATCGATCTCAGCACCGCCAATCTCACGGGCGCCAATTTCGCGCCGCCGCGCGAAGCGCCCGCGCCGAAGATCGACGTGCGCTCGGTGCTCGAGGCGCACAAACTCTGGACCGTGTCGGGCGGTGCGAAGGGCATGCGCGCCATGCTCGACGACTGCGATTTGAGCGGCATGGATCTGCGCGGGCTCGATCTCAGTGCGGCGTCGCTGAACCGCGCCAATCTCGCACGCGCGAACCTGTCGCAGGGTCTGCTGCGGCTCGCGAGCTTCGTGCAGGCCAATCTGACCGACGCCAATCTCGCGATGGCCGACATGGCGGGAGCGATGCTGATGGGGGCGATCTTGCGCCGCGCCGATTTGACCCAGGCGCGTCTGGTTCCGGTCGAACTCAAGGATCATGCCGGCAAGCCCAATGGCCGGAAGTTTCCGGCCAATCTCAGCAACGCCAATCTCGCCCACGCGATCTTCAACAAAGCCAATCTGACGGGCGCTATCCTGCGCGGCGCCGACATCACGCGCGCGAGCTTCGTCGACGCCGTGACCGACGGCATCGACCTTGCGGGCGTGCGCAAATTCGAGTGATTCGCCAGGCGAATCCCGTCTCCTGAAAAATTCTGCTGCAGTCGGCGGCGGCGTATGTCTCTAATGTTTGCTTTATGTTCATTAAGTGTTAATGTCCTATTTAGGCTTTAAATAGGAGAAAGGAAATGGTCGACTTTCACCCCAACCATCCGTCGGCCGCCTATGCGGCCAAACCGGCGCGCGAAGGGGCGGTGCCTGGGCCGGGGCGCAGCTACGATTGGGCGTTGGTCGTAGCGATGTTGAGTCGCGGCCACAAAGTCAATGAAGTGGCACGCTTTACGGGCATCTCGCGCTCGCAGATCTGGCGCATCTTGCGTCGGTCGAACGTCGCGCGCGGCATGCTGCACGAGGTGCGCGTGCGCCGCGCGGTCGAGACCGCGACCCGGCTCGAATTGGCGCGCAGTGCGGCGGTCGAACTCATCTTGAACGAGGTCAAAGACGGCAATCTGCGCGCGGCCTTGTGGGTCGCCGACCGGCTGAGCGTTACGAGCTGGGGCTATCCGACCCAGAAACTGACGCCGGCCGACATGGCCGAGGTGGCTGCGGCCGAGGCGGCGATCCCGGATCCCGACCGTTCGTACCATCTCGATGCCGACGGCAATTCCGCCCCGCCGCCCAAGGGCGAGGAAACGCCCCTGGAACTTGGGGACATAGATGAATGATTCCAGATATTTGGTACAAAAAATGTCGCGCCTATGTCGCGCCTATGTCGCGTCCATGTCGCGCAGGCGTCGCATGCATGTCGCGTCTATGTCGCGCATCCGTCGCGCGGGACAAACAAAAACGGCAGCCTTGCGGACAAGGCTGCCGTTCGCCGATTTCGACCGTTTGGGCCGTTACGCGGCGTTGCGGTTGCGGTCCTGGTTGGCCGCTTCCTTCACGGTTTCGATCGCATTCTGGCGATAGTCTTGCGAATCGCGCACATAGTGGCCGCTCGCCACCTGGCTGATTTCGCTGCGGCTCAAGCCGATATCGGCCAGGATGCGGTCGTCGAGCGATTCGAGCTCGGCAAAGGTGGCGCGGCGTTCGTTCCAGTTTTTCAGGCGCGCAACCGCAGCCTTGAAGCTGGCGCCGACGGTCACAAGGGCGTCGGCCGTGAAAGCGGCAAAGGCTTGGCTACGCAAACGGCGCGCATCCAGTGCCATATCCACCTGACCGGCCAGGAAACGGTCCTGGACGTTGGAAGAGGCATTCGGGGCCGAAAGCGAGGGGGCGGACATGATCTCAATCTCCATCTTCGTCGCGAACCGGACCCGCCAATCGGGTCCCCAGATCGTTCGTTGACGAACAATCTCTATTTAGGTCCGATCGGCCCAATTGAAACTGGTCAATATTGCGATGCAGCAATGCGCAATTCGCATGGATTCGCCCAGATTTTGCCTAATTTTGCATGGCTTGTTTCAGATTCGTGGCGGATATGCTCGAATTCGATCCCATGGTTCAACCCCCCAAACGCGTTTCGGTGTGCCGCATGAGCTATCAGGGCGATGAAGTTTTGGCGCGTCTTTTGGCGAAGCACACGGCCGCTCTCGACGTTGCCGGCGTACGGCGGCTTGTGGCGGGCGTGCTGGCGGCCCCGCCGGCGTTTGTTCCCGACGCCTGGCATGTTCTGGTTGCAGCCGATGCGTCCGACGCGCTCAAAGCGCAGCTCGAAGCGTTGAAATCCGAACTCGCCGCGACCCGATCCGACGGGCTCGCCGACGGCGCTTGGGTTCCGGCCCGCGTCGCCGATCTGCGCGCCGAACTGAAACGCCAGTCGCTCGACGGTTTCGTGCTTCCGCGCGGCGACGAACATCAAGGCGAATATGTGAGCCCGCGTGCCGAGCGGCTTTTGTGGCTGACGGGCTTTTCGGGCTCGGCCGGCGCGTGCGTGGTGCTGGCGGCGCAGGCGGCAATTTTCGTCGACGGGCGCTACACGCTGCAGGTTCGCGACCAGGTCGACGGAAAATTGTTCGAATATTGCCATCTCGTCGACAATCCGCCCGCCGTGTGGCTTGCCGCCAATGCCGCCGCAGGCATGCGCATCGGCTACGACCCGTGGCTGCATTCGACCGATTCGGCCGAGCGGTTGCGCCAAGCGTGCGCCAAGGCTGGGGCCGTGTTGGTGGCGCTTGCATCAAATCCGGTCGATGCCGTGTGGGCCAACCGGCCGCTCGCACCCTTGGGCCCCGTGGTGCCGCAGGCCGTTGCCTATGCAGGCAAGTCGGCCGCCGAAAAACGCGCCGAGATCGCGTCGCGTCTGGCCGCCGACAAGCTCGCGGCGGCCGTGATTTCGGCCCCCGACAGTCTGGCGTGGCTGCTCAATTTGCGCGGCGGCGATGTGCCGCATACGCCCGTGGCGTTGGGTTTTGCCATCCTGCCCGCCGATGCGGCCCAGCCGCTCGATCTGTTCATCGAACCGATAAAACTCACGCCCGCTGCCAAAGCGGCGCTGGGCAATGGTGTGCGCATTCGTCGGCCCGACGAGTTGGGCGCGGCGCTCGATGCGTTGGGGGCTGCCAAAGCCCGCGTGTTGACCGACCGGCTCACGGCCTCGGCCTGGATCGACCAGAGGCTCGCCGACAGCGGGGCGGTCCTCACCCGCGATGTCTGCCCGTGCGCGTTGCCCAAAGCCTGCAAGAATCCGCAGGAACTCGCCGGCATTCGTGCTGCCCATGTGCGCGACGGGGCCGCCGTCACGCGGTTTCTTGCGTGGCTTGCGGCCGAAGGCGGCAGCGGCAAATACGACGAGATTGCGTTGGCCGACCGATTGCTCGAATTCCGCAAACAAACCGGCTGCCTTCGCGACACGAGTTTTTCGACGATCTCGGGTGCCGGGCCCAACGGCGCCATCGTGCATTATCGCGCCACGCCGGCGACGGCGAAGGTTCTCAGCGCCGGCATGGTCTATCTCGTCGATTCCGGCGGCCAGTACGAAGACGGCACCACCGACATCACGCGCACGATCGCGATCGGTACTCTCGAAGACGGCTTCAAGCGCGAAGTGGCCGACCGCTTCACGCGCGTGCTCAAGGGCCATATTGCGCTCGCCCGCGCGCGCTTTCCGGCGGGCACGTCGGGCTCGCAGCTCGATGTGTTGGCCCGTCGCGCTTTGTGGGACGCGGGCCTCGATTACGACCATGGCACGGGCCACGGCGTGGGCGCGTTCCTCTCGGTGCACGAAGGTCCGCAGCGCATTTCCAAGATGCCGAACAGCGTGGCGCTCCAGCCCGGCATGGTCGTGTCGAACGAGCCCGGCTACTACAAAACCGGGGCCTACGGCATTCGCATCGAAAATCTCGTCGCGGTCGCAGATCTGCCCAAAGCGCCGGCCGCCGAACGCGCGATGCTGGGTTTCGAAACACTCACCCTTGCCCCCATCGACCGCAATCTCGTCGATCGCGATCTGCTCGATGCGGGCGAACTTGCTTGGTTCGACGCCTACCATGCGCGCGTGGCCGCCGAAATCGGCCCCTTGGTCGAAGACGCGACGAAGGCGTGGCTCAAAGCTGCAACCGCCCCGCTCTAGAAATCGCTATGGAAAACCAGCTTCTCGCCCGGCAAAGTCGCGGCAGTCCTTGCAACCTCAAGGCACATTTCGATAAAGCCTTCGGGATGGTCGAAGGAATAGGCGTTGGCAAAATTGAGAAGATCGCGCAGCTCCTTGCGCGTGAATTCGAGCCCGCCTTCGACTGGGCAGCCCAGCCCAAACGCCTCGACGATGTCGGCGAAGGAATAGTCTTCGCCGAGTTCGTCGCCGGCATAGACATGGACGGTCAGAACGCTGCCGTCGGGGGCGGTGGTGGTCACGCTTGGCATGGCTCAGTCGAGCCCGGCGAGTTTGCGCCAGGCCGCTTCGTCGATCACGGCCACGCCGTGTTTTTCGGCCTCGGCAAGTTTGGAGCCGGCCCCCGGACCCGCCACGACGAGATCGGTCTTTTTCGAAACCGAGCCCGCCACTTTGGCGCCGAGGGCAAGTGCGCCCGCTTTGGCTTCGTCGCGGCTCATCGTCGTAAGCGTGCCGGTGAAGACGATCGTCTTGCCCGCCACCGCTTCGTTGGTCGCGGCCGGTTTTTCGAACGGGGCGGCTTTCGTCTCGCTCGCCAGATCGTCGAGGGCGGTTCGATTGTGCGGCTCGGCAAAAAACGCGGCGATGTCGCTTGCGACCGCGTCGCCGATCTGGTCGATCGCGACGAGTTCCTTCCACGCTTCGCCGACCAGTTCGGGTTTGCGTTTCTCGCCCGTGAACGCCGCCAACTCGGCGGCCGCCTTGTCCATCGCTTCGGTCCAATGGGCGAGCGTGCCGTAGTGGCTTGCCAGCAATCGCGCCGTCGCTTCGCCGACCTGGCGAATGCCGAGGCCGAAGATGAAGCGCTCGAGCGGCAATGTGCGGCGCGCATCGATGGCGGCGAGCAGCCGCTGCACGGATTTTTCGCCCCAGCCTTCGCGCTTTTCGAGCACGGGGGCGTGGCTCTTGAGCCGGAACAGATCGGCCGGCTGTTTGAGCCAGCCGAGGGCGAAAAACTCTTCGATGTTTTTCTCGCCGAGCCCTTCGATGTCGAAGGCCCCGCGCGAAACCATATGGCGCAGGCGTTCGACGATTTGGGCATCGCACGAGAGCCCGCCTGTGCACCGCCGAATGGCTTCGCCGGGCGGGCGGATGGCGGCCGAACCGCAGACCGGGCATTTCTCCGGAAAGACGAAGGCGCACGAATTGGGCGTGCGCACGGCCTCCACGATCTGCGGGATCACGTCGCCCGCCCGCTGCACCGTCACGCGGTCGCCTTCGTGGATGTCTTTGCGTTTGATCTCGTCTTCGTTGTGCAAGGTGGCGCGCGCCACCAGCACGCCGCCGACATTGACGGGCTCGAGGATCGCCACCGGCGTAAGGGCGCCCGTGCGGCCGACCTGGATGTCGATCTTGGTCAAGGTCGTCTCGGCGCGTTCGGCCGGGAATTTGTGGGCGATCGCCCAGCGCGGGCTTCGTGACACGAAGCCCAGACGGCGCTGCAGATCGAACCGATCGACTTTGTAGACGACGCCGTCGATGTCGTAGGGCAAGGACGCGCGATCGCGCCCGATCTCGGCGTAGTAGGCCAGCAGCGCTTCTTCGTCAGCACACGGCCGCGCACGTTCGTTGACGGTGAAGCCCCAGTGGCGCAGCCGCTCGAGCAGATTGGTCTGGCTGTCGATGGCAGGCCCGTCATAGGCGCCCAGCGTATAGGCGAAGAAGCGCAAAGGCCGGGTCTTGGTGACACTCGCGTCGAGCTGGCGCAAGGAGCCTGCCGCGGCATTGCGCGGATTGGCGAAGGTCTTTTCCTCGGCCGCCGCCTGGCGCGCATTCATCGCCAGGAAATCGGCCTTGGTCATGTAGATCTCGCCGCGCACCTCGATGCGCGCCGGCGCGTTGCCCGAAAGCTTAACCGGGATCTCGCCGATCGTGCGGACATTGGCCGACACGTCTTCGCCTTCTTCGCCGTCGCCGCGCGTGGCGGCGCGCACGAATTTTCCGTCCTCGTAGAGCAGCGATATCGACAGCCCGTCGATCTTGGGCTCGGCCGAGAAAGCGATAGCGTCGTCTGTGCCGAAATCGAGAAAGCGGCGCAGACGCTGGCCGAATTCGCGCACGTCTTCGGCCGCAAAGGCGTTGTCGAGCGAGAGCATCGGCACGTCGTGGCGGATCTTGGCAAAGCCTGCGGCAGCCGGTGCGCCCACCTTGTCGGACGGCGAGTTGCCGCGTTTGAGATCGGCAAAGCGGGCTTCGATGGCGGCGTTGCGCCGCTTGAGCAGGTCGTATTCGGAATCCTCGACCAGCGGCGCATCTTTGGCGTGGTAGGCGAGATCGAGCCGGGCCAGCTGCTTGGCAAGTCGGCCCAGTTCGGTCTTGGCTTGCGCGCGCGTGAGGTCCTCGACCAAGATTTTCGAGGTATCGGCCGCCATCAGCCCGTCCCGGCCAGGAGTGCGTCGGCCGCCGCACGTGCGGCGTCGGTGACGCTCGCCCCCGACAGCATGCGCGCAATCTCCTCGCGGCGCTGCGCGGGATCGAGCACGCCGACGCTCGTGGCGGCGGATTTGGCCGTCGCGGTCTTGGCGACCTTCAAATGCGTATCGGCGCGTGCGGCGACTTGCGGGCTGTGCGTGACGACGAGCACTTGGGCTTCGCCCGCAAGCCGCGCCAAGCGCTCGCCGACGGCGGCGGCCACGGCCCCGCCAATACCGGCATCGACCTCGTCGAACACCAAGGCGGGGACAAGCCCGCGCTTGGCGTCGGCCTTGGCGAGCACGACTTTGAGGGCGAGCATGAAGCGCGCCATTTCCCCGCCTGAGGCGATTTTGGCGAGCGGGCCCGGCTCGCTGCCGGGGTTGGTCGCCACTTCGAAGGCGATCGCATCGAGCCCGCTTGGGCCCCATTCGCTTTCAGGGCGTGGGCTAAGGCGCGTGCGGAAGCGCGCCTTCTCAAGCTTCAACGGCGGCAATTCTTTGGCCAACGCCTTGTCGAGTTTGCCTGCCGCCGTGTTGCGCGCTGCCGACAACGCCTTGGCGGCGGCAAGATACGCGGCCTTTGCGGCCGCTTCGGCCTGGGCTTGTTTCTTGAGGCCTGCCTCGCCGTCGTCGAGGGCCCCAAGCTTGCCCGCTATCTCGGCTTGGAGGTCGGCCAGTGCATCCACACTGGTGCGATGCTTGCGCGCAAGGGCGCGCAGCGCAAAGAGCCGTTCTTCGGTCTTGTCGAGATCGGCCCCGCCTTCGGACAGCGCATCGCCCGCCGCTTCGATCTCGGCGGCGGCATCCATGGTTTCGCTGGCTGCCCGGTCGAGGGCAGCGATCGCCTTGTCGAAACGTTCGCCCGCATGGGCGGCGACGCGCTCGAGCGAACGTTGGGCCGCGCGCAAAGCGCTTTCCACGCCGCGCTGGCCTTCAAGCTCGCTGCGCGCTTCGGCCAAGGCTTCGGCGAGCTTCTCGCGCGCCTGCAGGATGGCGCGGGATTCGGCGAGCGTTTTTTCTTCGCCCGGCTGCGGGGCCAGCGTTTCGAACTCGGCCAATGCATGGCGCAGATAGTCTTCTTCGAGCCGCGCTTTCGCGATTGCCGCTTGCGTGTCGGCAAGGGCTTGGCGGGCGGCCGCCCATCCGGCGTAGCGTGCGGCGACGGCTGCGGCATCGCGGCCGAGGCCTGCCCAAGCATCAAGCAGGCCGGCATGTGTGGCCGGGTCGAACAGGCCGTGCGTATCGAACTGGCCGTGGATTTCGACGAGCATGCCGCCCAACTGGCGCAGCAGCCCGACCGAGCAGGCCTGGTCGTTGGCAAAAGCGCGGCTGCGCCCGTCGGCCGACAGCACACGCCGCAGGATCAACGGCGCACCGTCTTCGGGCAAAGCGAGGCCTTGTTCGGCCAACAGCGCCAAGGCCGGATGGCCCGCATCGACCTCGAAGCTCGCAGATACGGAAGCGCTCGCTGCCCCTTTGCGCACGCCGCCGGCATCTGCCCGGCCGCCCAGCGCCAAGCCCAACGCATCGAGCAGGATCGATTTGCCGGCCCCCGTTTCGCCCGTCAGTGCCGAGAGGCCGGCGGCAAAACCGAGATCGAGCCGGTCGATCAGCACGAAATCGCGAATGGACAGATGGGCAAGCATGGCCATCGATGTAGCCGACACCGGCCGCAGAGGGAAGCGGCGCACATCGGCGCTCGGGATCGCTTCGGCAATGGCCGGTTCGATCATGGTTTGTTCGGATATGACTCGTTGGGCGCGCGGCATCGAAAGGCCCCGTTGCGGCTAAAACAGGTTGACCGGATTGAGCGCGTTCAGCGTGCGATTGACCATGCCCGGTCGCTCGTCCCTGGGCATTTCGCCGGTCCCGACCAGCGCAAACGAATCGCGGTACCATTCGCTGCCGGGATAATTGTGGCCGAGCACGGCCGTCGTGCGCCGCGCCTCGTCGACGAGGCCCAACGACATGTAGCTCTCCACAAGCCGATGCAAAGCCTCGGGCACGTGGCTGGTGGTCTGGAACTTCTCGACCACCGTGCGGAAACGGTTGATCGCAGCAAGGGCCTGGTTGCGGCGCTGGTAGAAGCGCCCGACTTCCATTTCCTTGCCCGCGAGATGGTCGTAGGTGAGGTCGATCTTCACGCGCGCGTCGCGCGCATAGGTGCTTTCGGGAAAGCGGCGCACCACTTCCTGCAGCGACTGCAGCGCGTCTTCGGTCATGCGCGCGTCGCGCGCCACGTCGGTGATCTGTTCGTAGTAGCACAACGCCTTCAGATAATAGGCGTAAGCGACGTCGCGGTTGGACGGGTTGAGCTGGATGAAGCGGTCCAGCGCCACGATCGCGTCGTCGTATTTGTTGTTCTGGTAGTGGGCGTAAGCGCCCTGGAGCTGGGCGCGGGTGGCCCACACCGAATAGGGGTGCTGGCGCTCGACCTCGTCGAACTGCCTGGCCGCGCGCACATAGTTGCCAGAGGCCATGGCGTTTACGGCCGCGTTGTACAGTTCCTCGACCGGCTTTTCGACATAGACCTCTTCTTTTTCGCCGCACGCGGCCAGCGCCACGCCGACGAGGGCGACGGCAAGAAAAGAACGAATCGGGCGACGGCGAAGCGGCATGTCCATCCCGCTTATATAGCGCATCCGGGGCAGATTTTTAAGTCCCGCTTTGGCGGGGCAGGATGGGGCGGGGCTTAGCCAGCGTCACTCGGACGCTTGGACCGCCAGGCGCACGCCGCTGGCGCGGCGGTAGGTTTCGGCCGTCACGTCGCGCCATTGCCAGGCCTGCGGATTGCCGAGCAGCGCATGGAGGGCCGCGTTGTTGTGGCGGTGGCCGGTGCGCGTGGCGCGCACATGGCCAAGCAGCGGGCCGCCGGCGAGATAGAGGTCGCCCACCAGGTCGAGCATCTTGTGGCGCACGAACTCGTCTTCGAAGCGAAGCCCGTCTTCGTTGAGAATGCGGCCGTCGGAGATTACGACGGCATTGTCGAGCGAGCCGCCGCGCGCAAGCCCCATGGCGCGCAGCTGGGCCACTTCATGCTCGAAGCCGAAGGTGCGGGCGCGCGCAATTTCCTGACGGAAGGCGGCCGGATCGAGCGTTACGTTCAGGCGCTGGCGGCCGATCGCGTCGCTTTGGAAGTCGATCTCGAATTCGGCCGAGAAACCCTTGCCAGGCAGCAGCTCGAGGCGCGCGTCGCCGTCTTGAATCGTCAAGGGGGCGAGGATTTCGATGGCGCGGCGCGTGGCGGCTTGCTCGATGGTGCCCGCACATTCGAACAGAAACAGGAACGGGGCCGACGAGCCGTCCATAACCGGAATTTCGTCGGCGTCGATTTCCACGATCAAATTGTCGATTTCCGCACCGTAAAGTGCGGCCATCAGATGCTCGACCGTGCCGATGCGGGTACCCGCTTCGTTGATCAGCATCGAGCACAGGCGCGTGTCGCGCACATTGCGGTAGTCGGCCTTCAGGATGCCGGCCGGACCCGCAATGTCGCGGCGGCGGAAAACGATGCCGTGATTGGGTGGGGCGGGCAGCAGCTGCATCGTGACTTTGCGCCCGGAATGCAAGCCCGTCCCGGTGCACGAGATCGGCCCCTTCAAAGTCCGTTGCGCGATCGGGCGCGGCTTGGTCGAACGATTGCCCAGCACTTGCTACTCCTGTCCGGTGCGGAGACCTACCACATGCACAACGCTGCTGTGCGGTCCTTCTTCCCGGCGACTCGAGGGGCCCAAAAACGTTTGAGGCCCCGAAGGTTGGTACAAGACCAACCGCGGGGCCTCAAGTCACCTTTTGTTGCGACTTGTTGCAAGTCGCTTTTGCACGTCAGGCACTTAGTTGGCTTGGCGGCGCAGGAAGGCCGGGATTTCGAGCAGGTCGTCTTCGGTCTTGCTCTGGATCCGGTCAGCAGGGTCAAGCCCGCCAAGGCGCGGCTGGCTTGTGGCCGGGGCCGCCGGAGCCGTCGCGGGAGCCGGGGCCGCAGCTGCGGCCGGTTGCGTCGGTAGGGTCATGGCGCCGATCGGGGCGGCCAGCGTGGGCTGGCTACGCACCGGTTCGGCGGCGGCCGGGGCCGCCTCGCTGCGGGCCTGGCCCGTGCGGGTCATGCGCTCGAACAGCGAGACCTTGCGCGGGGCAGGCTTGGCGGCCGGGGCGGCCGTCTTGGCGGCGTTGACCAACTCGGCCTCGGCAAACGGGTTGGCCGGGCTTGCCGCCGCTTGCGCCACTTCAACCGGCTTGGGCGGGATATACGCCTCGACCGGCTGCGGGGCGACCGGCTGGGCCGCGACCGGGGCCGGTTCGACCGCGAGCGGCAAGGCCGGGGCGGCAAGCGGGGCCGCTTCGAACACCGGGATCGGGGCCGCCTCGAGCTTGAGGGCGGTGGCCGTCTGCTGGATCGGTGCCGATTGGGCGACCGTGGCCGGGACCATATTCGGCATGGCCGGGATGGACGTGGCGGCCGCGACGGCGGCAGGGGCCGTCGTCGTCATCGGTGCCGGGACGGTCGGGCGGGCGGCCGGGCGCGCGAAGCTCACCACAGTCGTCTGCGGCTTGGGCTGGACGGCGGCAGCGGCATCGATGCCCGTCGCCACGACCGACACCCGCATGCGGCCGTTGAGCGTCTCGTCGAAGGTCGAACCGAAGATGATGTTGGCTTCCGGATCGACCTCGTCGCGGATGCGGTTGGCCGCTTCGTCGACCTCGAACAGCGTCATGTCCATGCCGCCGGTGATGTTGATGAGCACGCCCTTCGCACCCTTCATCGACACGTCGTCGAGCAGCGGGTTCGAGATCGCCTTCTGGGCGGCGTCGATCGCACGGCTGTCGCCTTCGGCTTCGCCCGTACCCATCATCGCCTTGCCCATCTCGCCCATGACCGAGCGGATGTCGGCGAAGTCGAGATTGATGAGGCCCGGCATCACCATGAGGTCGGTCACACCGCGCACACCCGAATAGAGCACGTCGTCGGCCATCTTGAAGGCGTCGGCGAAGGTCGTGCGTTCGTTGGCGACCCGGAACAGATTCTGGTTCGGGATGATGATGAGCGTATCGACCGTCTGCTGCAGTTCTTCAATGCCCGCTTCCGCAAGCTTCATGCGGTGCGTGCCTTCGAAGTGGAAGGGCTTGGTGACCACGCCCACGGTGAGAATACCGTGCTCGCGGCAAGCGCGTGCGATGACCGGGGCGGCACCCGTACCCGTACCGCCGCCCATGCCGGCGGCGACGAACACCATGTGCGAGCCCTGGATGTGCTCCAGAAGATCGCCCATCGATTCTTCGGCCGCCACGCGGCCTACGTCGGGGCGCGAGCCCGCACCCAGACCTTGCGTGACGCCCACGCCGAGCTGCAGCTTGCGCTCCGCGATCGACTGGCCGAGTGCTTGCGCGTCGGTGTTGGCGACGACGAACTCGACGCCTTCGAGGCGCGCGCGGATCATGTTGTTGACGGCATTGCCGCCTGCACCGCCCACACCGACGACGGTGATGCGCGGCTTAAGTTCGCCCGGGATTGTTCCAAGAGTGATGGCCATGGTCGTTACCTCCGTTGGGTAAGGGTGCGATTGCTGGGTTGGCGTTTGGCTGTGGGCATCAGAGATTCTCCCGCAGCCACATTCCGAAGCGCCCAAACAGGCCCACTCCCGGTGTTGGAGCGGCGTCAGGACGCAGCGATTCGGTGCCCTTGGCAAGGGCGAAAGCGACGAGGCCCGCGCATGCGGCGAAGGCGGGGCCCCCTGTCTGGTCGGCAAGTCCTTG
Organism: Magnetospirillum sp.; assembly: GCA_027532905.1. NCBI lineage: Bacteria > Pseudomonadati > Pseudomonadota > Alphaproteobacteria > Rhodospirillales > Rhodospirillaceae > Magnetospirillum > Magnetospirillum sp. Next base: position 196,430 of record JAPZUA010000005.1, on the reverse strand, counting down.
CAGGCGGACGGGCTTGCCCATGCGCACCTGCTTGTCGAGAACCATGGCGGCAAGTTCGCGTGCACCTTGCAGCTGCGAAGCGCCGCCCGTGAGCACAACGCGCCGTCCCGCCACGCGGTCGAAGCCCGAGGCTTCGAGGCGCTGGCGCACCATCTCGAAGGTTTCTTCGAGGCGCGGGGCGACGATGCCGGTCAGGATCGATTTGGGCACATGGTTGGCTTGCGCTTGGTCTTCTTCGCCGACCAGCGGCACGTCGATGATTTCGCGCTCGTCGGCGGGCGAGGGGATGCAGCTGCCGTGCAGCGTCTTCATGCGCTCGGCATGCGCAAGCGGAGTCGAAAGACCGCGCGCGATGTCGTTGGTCACGTGCGCCCCGCCGACCGCGATCGTGTCGGCGAACACGCAATGCCCGTCGAAGAACACGGCAAGCGACGTGGTGCCCCCACCCATGTCGACGATGCAGCTGCCGAGATCCATCTCGTCTTCGACGAGGCAGGCGAGGCCTGCCGCATAGGCGGGAACGACCGCGTCTTCGACTTCGAGATGGCAGCGGGCGACGACGTTTTCGAGATTGCGCACGGAAGCGGCCGAGGCCGTGACCATGTGCATCTTCACGCCGAGCCGCTCGCCGCACATGCCGCGCGGATCGCGAATGCCGCGGCTGCCGTCGATCGTGAAGCCGACGGGGATTTGGTGGATGAGGCGCCGTTCGGGGGCGAGCTGCGTCTGGCGCGCTTGCTCGAGCACTTTGCGCAGATCGTGGTCGCCGATCTCGTGGCCGGCGATCGCGACTTCGACGGGGACGGTGCGCGATTGCGGCTGGCCGCCGATGAGATTGACGACGACGCTCTTGAGCGTTTCGCCCGCCATTTGCTCGGCTGCCGACACGGCCGACAGGATCGAATGTTCGGCCTCGTCGAGATCGACGATGGCGCCGCTTTTGACGCCGTGGCTGATCTGGTGGCCGATACCCACGACGCGCGCATTGCCGTCGGCATCGGCCTTGGCGACGAAGCACGAAACTTTGGTCGAGCCCAGATCGAGCACGGCAACCAGACCGCTGCGCGACTTGCGTTTGCTTTTGGCCAACGGGGAGGCTCCTTTACGTGGGTCGGTTGGGCCGGCGCTGAGCTTGCGCAGGCTGGGTTTGAGCAGGCGGGGTCGCGTCTTTGCCGACGCGCAAGATCAGGCGGTCGGGCAGGCGCAGATCGACCGCGACGAGATTGCGGTCGATAAGGCCGTTTTCGCGCACGAGCTGGGCGAGGCGCTCGTAGGCGGCCCCGGCATTGGCTTCGGGCAGATTGACGTCCACGCCGTTGTCGAGACGCAGATTCCAGCGCCGCCCGCCCACGCGCACGGCGGCCGACACGCGCTGCAGCATCTGCGGCTCGGTCTCGAGCAGCGCGATCAAGGCGCTTGCATGTGCGGGTGCGTCGTCACCGACCACGACGAGACGGTCGGCAAAGCGCGCGGGATCCGTACCTGCGATCTCCACACCTTCGGAATCGATCACGACGAAGCGGCCCTGGCGCTGCCACAGCGCGAGCGGGATGCGCTCTTCAAGCCGGACGAAGATCGTGTCGGGCAGGCGGCGTTCGACGGAAGCACGCCGCACCCACGGCAATTGCTCGAGCTCGGCTTTGGCGGCGTAAGGGTCGAACGCAAGAATGGGCGCGCCACGCCGCGCATCGAGGACCGCGCGCAGATCGCGCGGATCGGTCTGCACGCGGCCTTCGACCAGAACGTCGCGCACGGCAAGGCCCGCGCGCGCAGTGGCCGCGAGCGTACGTTCGGCGAATTCGTCCTGCAGATCGCCCGCCGCTTGCGGCAGGCCGCGCTGCCACGCCCACGCAAAACCGCCGCCGAGCGATCCTGCAACCAAAAGGACAAGCGATGTTTTGAGCACGCGCTGCGACGGATGCCACGACAGCAGGCGGCGCCAGCCGAAGCGGCGCGCGGGCTTTTTGGGTTTGGATGTGCGGCGCAGAGTCATGGATTGAGCCTCGCGCGCGGCCCGTCGTGCCGCGCATCTTCGACCAGACGCGCGCACAGATCGGCGAACGTTATGCCGCTGGCGGCGGCGATTTCGGGAACCAGCGACAAGGGCGTCATGCCGGGCTGGGTGTTGACTTCGAGCAGGCACAAAGCACCAGGCTCGCCGCTTGTGTCGTCGTAGCGAATGTCGGCCCGGCTCACGCCGCGGCAACCCAAAGCGCGGTGTGCTTCGAGGGCGATCTGCATCGCCTTGGCATAAGCCTGCGCTGCAATGGGCGCCGGGCACAGATGGATGGCTTTGCCGTCCGTGTATTTGGCCGTGTAGTCGTAGAAGCCGTTGTTGGGGCGGATTTCGAGCACGCCCAAGGCCTGCGCCGAGCCGTTGGTGCCAAGCACGGCAACCGTGAGCTCGCGGCCGGGAATGTAGGCTTCGACGAGAACTTCCTCGTCGAACGGCCAGGCTTCGCGCGCGAGGGCGGCAAGGTCGCTTGCATCGAGCACGATCTTGACGCCCACGCTCGAGCCTTCGTTCGTCGGCTTCATCACGAAGGGGACGGGGATTGCACGGCCGGCGAGCACGTCTTCGCGGTGGAATACCCCGCCTTCGGCGACCGGCAGGCCGTGGCCCGCGAAGATCTTGCGCGCCATCGGCTTGTCCATCGCCACCGCCGAGGCGAGCAGGCCCGAATGCGTGTACGGGATGCCCGCGAGATCGAGCACGCCTTGGATCGTGCCGTCTTCGGCATAGCGGCCGTGCAGCGCGTTGAAAACCGCGTCCGGTTTTGTCGCGAGGGCGGCCATCAAGCCGTCGAGCGACGTGAAATCGTGCTCGTCCACGACATAGCCTTTGGCGCGCAGCGCCTTGGCGCATTCCGCCCCCGACACGAGGCTCACCTCGCGCTCGCTCGACAGACCGCCTTTGAGTAGCAGAACGCGGGTCATTGGGATTTCTCCAACCGCACGCCGATGCGCTTGATCTCCCAGCGCAGCTCGACGCCGAATTTGGCGAACACGCGCGCGCGCACCTCTTCGCCGAGATCTTCGATCTCGGCCGCCGTGGCGTTGCCGGTGTTCACAAGGAAGTTGCAGTGTTTTTCCGAGACCATGGCCCCGCCGCGCGCAAGGCCGCGGCAGCCCGCCTGGTCGATCAGTTCCCAGGCCTTGGTGTGCGCGGCACTCGCCTCGGTCGGGTTCGCGAAGGTGGATCCGCCCGTGCGCGTGCGCACCGGCTGGGTTGCTTCGCGCTTGGCTTGGATGTCGGCCATCACGGATGCGATGGCGGCGGGATCGGCGCTGCTGGTCTTGAGTTCGGCGCCGACGAAAATCCAGTCGGCCGGCATGCCGGTGTGCCGATAGCTGAAGCACATGGCGCCATTGGTCGCGTATTGGCGATTGCCGTCGGCGTCGATCGCTTCTGCCGCGAGTGTGACGTCTTTCATTTCGCGGCCGTAAGCACCCGCATTCATGCGCAAGGCGCCGCCGACCGTGCCCGGAATGCCGGACAGAAACTCAAGCCCGCCCATGCCCCAGTGTGCTGCCTGCAAAGCGACGTTGGCGTCGAGGCAGCCGGCCCCGGCGCGCAAAATGTCGCCGTCGCGCGTGAGGCCCGCAAAACCTTTGCCAAGCCGGATCGACACGCCCGGAATGCCGCCGTCGCGCACGAGCAGGTTCGAGCCCACGCCCAGCACCGTCACCGGCACGTCGGCGGGTTTGCCTGCCATGAACGCCGCAAGATCGTCGGCATCTTCCGGTCTGAACAGGATCTCGGCCGGGCCGCCGACGCGGAACCACGTGTATTGAGCAAGGCTCACATTGGCGCGATAGGGCCCGCGCACCTTGGGCAAACGCTCGACCAGGCGAAGCGACCGCGTCTCGACCATCATTTGCGGCCCTCCAGCGCTTCGAGCGCATCGGGCAGCGCGTAGGCCCATTGCGTGATGGTGCCGGCCCCCAAGCACACGACCATGTCGCCCTGGCGTGCCAGTTCCAGCACCGTGGCGGCGAGTGCGTCGGGGCTTTCGAGGGCCACGACCTTGCGATGCCCGTGGCCGCGCAAACCTTCGACGAGCGCTTCTTTGGAAACGCCCTCGATCGGCGCTTCGCCGGCCGCATAGACATCGGCCACGATCACGGCGTCGGCGTCGTTGAAGCAGGTGCAGAATTCGTCGAACAGCGATTTGAGCCGTGTGTAGCGATGCGGCTGCACGACGGCGACCACGCCCGCCGACGTCGCACTGCGTGCCGCGCGCAACACGGCCGCAATTTCGACCGGATGGTGGCCGTAATCGTCGATGACCGTGATGCCGGCCCCCATGCCCGTGCGCGTGAAGCGGCGTTTGACCCCCTTGATCCCGGCAAGACCCTTGCGGATCGTCGCCTCGTCGATGCCCATCTCGACCGCAACCGCGATGGCGGCAAGCGAGTTCTCGACGTTGTGGCGGCCGACGAGCGGCAGATGCATGTTCTTGAGCGTGCGCTCAGGACCCGCACGGCCCGACAGCATCACGTCGAAATGGCCGCCCGAGGCGTCGAGGCGCATATCGACCGCGCGCACATCGGCCTGCGGCGAGAAGCCGTAGGCGAGGATCTTGCGGTCTTGCGTGTTCGCGATCAGCGCTTGCACTTCCGGATGGTCGATGCACATCGCCGCGAAGCCGTAGAACGGAATGTTCGATACGAAGGTCTGGTAGCCTTTGCGCGCCGCATCGAACGTGCCCCAATAGTCGAGATGCTCGGGGTCGATGTTCGTCACGACCGCGATCGTGGCGGGCAGCTTGATGAAGGTGCCGTCGCTCTCGTCGGCTTCGACGACCATCCAGTCGCCCGAGCCCAGCCGCGCATTGGTGCCGTAGGCGTTGAGAATGCCGCCATTGATGATCGTGGGATCGAACTGGGCTGCCTCGAGCATGCCGGCCACGAGGCTTGTGGTCGTGGTCTTGCCGTGCGTGCCGGCGATCGCGATCGCCCATTTGAGGCGCATGAGTTCGGCCAGCATTTCGGCACGCCGCACGACGGGAACGAGGCGCTCGCGCGCGCCGCGCACTTCCGGATTGTCGGGCTTCACGGCCGTCGAGACGACGACGACTTCGGCACCGCCGAGATTTTCGGCGCGATGTCCGATCGCGACAGGAATGCCGAGGCCGACAAGCCGCTTCACGTTCGCGCTGTCGGACTGGTCCGAGCCTTGGACCTTGTAGCCGAGATTGTGCAGGATTTCGGCAATACCGCTCATGCCGATCCCGCCGATGCCGACAAAATGGATAAGGCCGATGTCCAACGGCAGCGCTCTCATCGTGTGCCCTCCGCAAGTCGCTGCACGAGATCGGCCAAGCGCTCGGCGGCATCCGACCGGCCGAAGCCGTGCGCGGCTTTTGCCATCTCGCCGAGGGGCGAAGACGCAGCCAGCAGGTTCGAAAGGCGTGCCGCAAGATCGTCGGCCGAGAATTGCGGCTCGGGGATCAGCCAAGCAGCCCCGGTCGTGGCAAGGGCTTGCGCATTGGCGGTCTGGTGGTCGTCGGTCGCGTGCATGTAGGGGACGAGCAACGCCGGGCGGCCGATGCAGGCAAGCTCGGCCACGGTCGAAGCACCTGCGCGCGCGATCACGAGATGGGCGTCGGCCATACGCTGCGGCAGATCGGCGAAGAAGGGGGCGACTGTCGCTTCAAGGCCGAGCGTGCGGTAGTGCGTCTGCACGGTTTCGGCGTCTTCGGCGCGCGTCTGTTGCACGATCGAAATGCGCTGGCGCTGGTCGGGCGACAGAAGCGCCAAGGCGGCGGGAACCACGCGCCCGAACACGGACGCACCCTGGCTGCCGCCGGTCACGAGCAGGCGCAGTTTTTCGCCCGCTGCGGGCGGTGCATAAGCTTTGTCGCGCAAAGCTTGCACGGCAACACGCACGGGATTGCCGACGAGCACGGCGTTTGCCCCCACACCCTTGGTTTCGGCAAACGACGTTGCGACCGTATCGACGCGGCCCGCGACAAGGCGGTTGACGCGGCCGAGGATGGCATTCTGTTCGTGGATCGCGGTGCGGCCTTTGGGCGCGGCCGCAAACATCGTCGGCAGGCTTGGATAACCGCCGAAGCCGACCACGGCCGCAGGCTTCAGCTTCGCGAGCAGGCGGCGTGCCGCCAAATAGCCCGGCAGCAAGCTTGCAGCCCCGATCAAACGGCGCAGCAGAGTGCCGGTCATTTTCCGGATCGGCAGGCGATGGGTTTCGAGGCTGCCGAGCGTGCCGCCATAGGCCGAGCCGCGATCGTCGGTGACGAGGGCCAAGCGAAAGCCGCGCGCGGCAAGCGCACCCGCCAAAGCTTCGGCCGGGAACACATGGCCGCCCGTACCGCCGGCTGCGAGGATCACAAGCGGCGCGCTCACAGCGTTTCTCCCGCACCGAAGCGCTTGCGGCTCAGTGCCAACACGAAACCCATGCCGAGGGCGATCGCCAGCAGCGACGAGCCGCCGTAGCTCACGAACGGCAAGGTCATGCCCTTGGTCGGGATGAGATGCAGCGTGGAGCCCATATTGACGAGCGCTTGCACGCCGAACTGCACGCTGAGGCCCGCGACCGCGAGCAGCACGAACAGATCGGTCTCCTGGAGTGCGCGCGCAAAGCCGCGCAGCACCACAAACGCGTAGAGCCCGACGACGATGAGGCACAAGATCAGGCCGAACTCTTCGGCCGCGACCGCGAAGATGAAGTCCGAATGTGCATCCGGCAGCAGGCTCTTGGCGCGGCCTTCGCCGGGGCCGCGGCCCATGAGGCCCCCGTTCATGAAGGCTTCCATTGCCATGTTGACCTGGAACGTGTCGCCCGAGGCCGGATCGAGGAAGCGATTCACGCGGCTCTCGAAATGCGGGAACAGCATATAGAGAAGTACGGCACCGCCCCCACCGGCCCCCACGAGGCCCACGACCCAGAGCATGCGCAAGCCCGCGAGGAAAAACTGCGCGAACCACACGCACGTGACCACGAACGCCATGCCGATATCGGGCTGCAGCAGCAGGAGCCCGATCGCCAGCGCGTAGAGTGCGATCGCGATCGTGTCGCCCGGAAAACGTTCGTGCTTGCGCGAGAGCGCGAACAGCCACGCCGCGACGACCGCGAAGGTCGGCTTCAGGAACTCCGAGGGCTGCAGCGAGAAGCCGGGCAGGCTGATCCAGCGCTTGGCACCCTTGATTTCGGTGCCCACCAAGAAGGTCAGGGCCACGAAAGCGAGACTCGCAAGAAAGCCCGCAAGGGCAAGGGCGCGCACTTGGCGCGGCTCCAGCATCGACACGCCGACCAGAATCAATGCCGCCAGCGGCAGCAGCTGCAGCTGCTTGCGCACGAAATGGAACATGTCGAGGCCGACGCGCGAGGCCACCGCAGGCGAGGCCGCCATGATCAGCACCGCACCCGTGCCGATCAGCAGGGCGAGGGCGAGCAACAGCCATTTGTCGACCGTCCACCACCAACGGGCCATCACCGAATTGTCGGCGCGCGCGAAGTTCATGCGGCCACCCCGCGCAAGCCTTCGACCAGCGACCGGAAACGATCGCCGCGATGCTCGAAGCTCTTGAACTGGTCCCACGAGGCGCAAGCGGGCGACAGCAGCACGACCGGATTGGATTTGCCGTCCTGCTTGGCGTCGGCAAACGCGTGCGCCACGGCCGTGTCGAGGTCACCCGCAATTTCGTGCGGCACGTTGCCGAGCGTCTTTGCGAAGTCGTTCGCGGCTGCACCGATCAGGTAGGCCTTGGCGATGCGCTTGAAGTGCGGCCGCAACGCTTCAATGCCGCCTTCTTTGGCTTGGCCGCCCGCGATCCAGTAGATCGTCTCGTAGCAACCGAGCGCACGCGCGGCCGCGTCGGCGTTGGTGGCTTTGCTGTCGTTCACGAATAGCACGCCGTCGACCGATGCGACGCGCTCCTGGCGATGGGCGAGACCCGGGAAGCTCTTGAGCGCTGCCGCAATCGTCGCGGCCGGAATGCCGATCTGCAGGGCGACGGCGGCAGCGGCGGCTGCGTTTTGATGGTTGTGCGCGCCCGGAAGGGAAGCGCACGCCGCAAGATCGCAGATCGCGACGGGGACACCGCTGCGCGCATCAAGCAGTGTGCCGTCTTGCGCATAGACGCCGCCTGCGACCGCACCCATGCCCGAAACCGCTATCACGATCTGGTCGTCGGCCGCGACGAGCTCGGCGTGGATCTTGCGGCAATAGTCGTCGTCGAGGCCGATCACGGCGACGCGCGGGCGCGTCTGGCGCTGGAAGATGTTTTTCTTGGCCGCGATATAGCCGTCCATGCCGCCGTGGCGGTCGAGATGGTCGGGCGACAAATTCAAGAACACGGCAATGTCGAACACGGCCGTCGGCACCAGCTCGAGCTGGTAGCTCGACAGTTCGAGCACGAAGGCGCCGTTTTCGCCCAGCGGATCGAGCGTGAGAACGGCCGTGCCGATATTGCCGCCAACCTGGACGGCGCGCTTGGCCGTCTGCAGCACGTGGCCGATCAGCGCCGTCGTCGTCGATTTGCCGTTGGTGCCTGTGATGCCGATATAGGCGGCTTCCCGCTGCGACCGCACGAGCAGTTCGATGTCGCAGATGAGTTCGAGCTTGGCCGCCTTCGCGCGCACCGCAACCGGGTGCGGGGCCGGATGCGTGTGCGGAATACCGGGCGAGATCACGAGGCTCGTGAGCTCGGCAAGGTCGGCTGTGCCGAGATCGACGAGGGGTACTTCGAGTGCGCGCGCTTCAGCACGGCGGTCTTCGCTGTCGTCCCACGCCCAGACTTCGGCCCCCGATGCCATCAGCGCGCGCGCCGTCGCAAGGCCCGATTTGCCGAGCCCCAGCACGCCCACCGGATAGCCTGCGAAGGGATAGACTTCGATCATGCCCTCACCGCAGCTTCAGCGTCGCGAGACCCGCGAGCGCGAGGATGGAGGCAATGATCCAGAAGCGGATCACGATGGTGGGCTCGGCCCAGCCCTTCTTCTCGAAATGGTGGTGCAGCGGCGCCATGCGGAATACGCGCTTGCCGGTGAGCTTGAACGAAGCGACCTGCACGATGACCGACACGGCCTCGACCACGAACAGCCCGCCGACGATGGCGAGCGTGAGCTCGTTCTTGGTGATGACGGCGATGCTGCCCAGTGCGCCGCCCATCGACAGCGAGCCCGTGTCGCCCATGAACACCATGGCAGGTGGCGCGTTGAACCACAGGAACCCGAGCGAAGCGCCGACGATGGCCGCGCACACGACTGCAAGCTCGCCCGAGCCCGGCACGTGGTGGATCAGGAGATAGTTGGCGAAGATCGCGTTGCCTGCGACGTAGGCGAACGCCGCAAAGCAGCCGGCCGCGATCATCACCGGCACGATCGCCAATCCGTCGAGCCCGTCGGTGAGGTTTACGGCGTTCGACGAGCCCACCATCACGAAGATCGCGAAGGGCATGAAGAACCAGCCGAGATTGACGAGCATGTCCTTGACGAAGGGAATGGCGAGCTGCGTGTCGAGCGGTTCGCGCGTCAGCGACACGATCCAAGCCGTCGCCACGAACGCGATCAGCGACTGCAGCACGAGCTTCCAGCGGCCCGCGAGGCCCTTCGAGTTCTTTTTGGTCAGCTTCAGATAGTCGTCGTAGAAGCCGATGGCGCCGAAGCCGAGTGTGACGAGCAGCACCGCCCACACGTAGCCGTTGCTAAGATCCGCCCACAGCAGCGTCGAAACGCCGAGCGACAGCAGGATCAAGACGCCGCCCATCGTGGGCGTGCCCTTCTTGGTCAGCGCGTGGCGCTCGGGCGTGTCTTCGCGGATCGGCGGCTCGGGCTGCTTGGATTTGAGCCAGCCGATGATGCGCTCGCCGAACAGGAACGAGATCAGCAAGGCGGTCATCACGGCGCCGCCCGAGCGGAACGTGAGATAGCGGAACACGTTGAGCGGCGAAAATTCGTCGGCGAAGGGAACGAGCAGATTGAAGAACATGGCCGTGTCGCTACCTTCCGCCGACGGGCAAGGGTTGGTGTTGCGCCAGCAAGGCCGCGACGATGCGGCCCATGCGGCTGCCGAGCGATCCTTTGACGACGATTGCGTCGCCCGAAGCGATGCCGGCCAGAACCAGGGGTTCGAGTGCTGCAGAATCCTGCGCGTGCACGGCCTGCATCGAGGCGGGCAGTTTTTCGTAGAGCCGCGCCATGTTGGTGCCGCAGCAGAAAACCTTGGCAATGCCCGCTTCGACCAAGGCCGGGGCGAGATCGGCATGCAGGGTGGGCGAGTCCGGCCCCAATTCGAGCATGTCGCCGAGCACGGCCACGCGGCGCGTTGCCGGTGTGGCGGCCAAAACGGCGAAGGCGGCGCGCATCGAGGGCGGCGAGGCGTTGTAGCTGTCGTCGATCAGCAGAAACTGCGTGCCGTCGGCGCGCACGATACGATGCTGCGCTCCGCGCCCTTTGGGGGCTGCGATCGCGGCGAAACTGGCGGCGGCCGCTGCGGCATCCCCACCCAGCGCTTTGATCGCGAGCAAGGCGCCGGCGAGATTCATCGCCCAATGGCGACCGGGTGCGCCGATCGAAAAGTCGAGGCGTTCGCCCATCAGAACGACGCTGGCCTTGCTGCCGTTGGGCGTACCCTGCCAATCGGCCAGGCGCGCATCGGCTTTCTCGTGCGTGCCGAAGGACAGCATGTTGGCCACGCCGCAGGCTTTGGCGCGGGCGGCGAGAAAATCGAAAAACGGATTGTCGCGCGGGAGTACGGCGGTTTCGCCGCCGGCGTCGAAAATCTCGGCTTTGGCGGCGGCAACGCCCGCAATACCGTCGGCGAAGTTTTCGACATGGACGGCTTCGACCGTCGTGATCATCGCCACATGCGGGCGTACCATGCGCACGAGCGGCGCGATCTCGCCCGCATGGTTCATGCCGACTTCGAACACGCCGTAGCGGCTGTCGATGGGCAGGCGCGCGAGCGTGATCGGCACGCCGATATGGTTGTTGAACGAGGCGGCGGCGGCATGCGTTTTGGCCTGCCGGCCGAGGGCGGCGGCGAGCGCTTCTTTCGTACTCGTCTTGCCGACCGAGCCCGTCACGGCCAATGCACGTGCGGCACAGCGCGCGCGGGCGGCAACGCCCAAAGCGCCCAATGCCGCGAGCGTGTCGGGCACCAAGATGCCGGGCCCGTGTTCCATGGCATGCGACACGAGGGCTGCCGCAGCGCCCTTGGCGAACGCATCGGCCAGGTGAGCGTGGCCGTCCTGCGTTTCGCCCTTAAGCGCGACGAACAGATCGCCTTTGGCGAGCGTGCGCGTGTCGATCGAAACGCCGGTCGCGTGCCAGTCCTTGGCACCCAGCGCTTGGCCCTTGGTTGCGGCGATCGCATCGGCGGCGTGCCACAAAGCGCTCATGCTGCCCCCTCGCGCGCGGCAAGGCCCAAGGCCATCTGCGCTTGTTCGAGGTCGTCGAAAGGCAGCGTGATGTCGCCGATGATCTGGCCGCGCTCGTGGCCCTTGCCCGCGATCACGAGCACGTCGCCTGCCGCAAGGTCTTCGATCGCAGCGCGGATGGCCGCATCGCGCGGGGCGATTTCCCGCGCACCGGGGGCGCCCGTCAGCACGGCCTTGCGGATCGCGGCGGGATCTTCCGAGCGCGGATTGTCGTCGGTCACGATCACGCGGTCGGCGCGTTCGACGGCGATCTTGCCCATGAGCGGGCGCTTGCCCACGTCGCGGTCGCCGCCGCAGCCGAACAGCACGTGCAGCCGCCCGGTCACGTGCGGGCGCAACGCGGCCAGCACGGTCGCAAGCGCATCGGGCTTGTGCGCGTAGTCGACATAGACCGCAGCCCCATTGGCCGTGGTGCCGGCCAATTGCAGACGGCCGGGCACGCCTTCGAGGTTCGCGACGGCATCGAGGGCCGCAAACGGAGCGACGCCGCCGCCGATCGCGAGCCCCACGGCCGCAAGCATGTTCATCGCCTGGAACGTGCCGGCGAGCGGCAGGTCGAGCGTGCGCGTGGTGCCGAAGGCCTGCAGCGTCAGACGCTGGCCGTGCGGCAGCGGGGCCGCATCGACGAGCTTCAGATCGTTGCCGTTGCGCCCGAACGACAGAATGCGGTGGTGGCGCGTTTGGCACACGGCTTTCAGCGCTTCGAATTCCGGAATGTCGGCGTTGAGCACGGCCACGGCACCCGGCGGCAGCAGCGTGTCGAACAGGCGCCGCTTGGCTGCTAAATAGGCCGCCATCGTGGCGTGGTAGTCGAGATGGTCGCGGCTGAGATTGGTGAACGCCGCCGCCGCGAGCTTGACGCCGTCGAGGCGGCATTGGTCGAGCCCGTGGCTCGAGGCTTCCATCGCCACATGATCCACGCCCGCTTTGGCAAGCTCGGCCAAATCTGTGTGCAGCGAAACCGGATCGGGCGTGGTGAGGGCACCGCTGCGCGTCGTGTGCGGGGCCACGAGCCCGAGCGTGCCGAGGCTGGCGGCCGGCCTGCCCGTCGTCTGCCACAGCTGGCGCGTGAAGCTGGCGACCGAGGTCTTGCCGCTCGTGCCTGTCACGGCGGCAACGATGCGCGGCTGGGGGCCTGCAAAGCGCGAAGCCGCGCGCGCGAACGACCGGCGCGGGTTGGCGGCCTCCACGTAAGGAATGCCGGCCGGCAGATCGAGGCCCGGGGCGGCGAGCACGGCGGCGGCACCGCTGCGCAACGCTTCGCCCACGAAGCTGCGCCCGTCTTGTTTGGCGCCAGGCAAAGCCGCGAACACGAAGCCGCGCGCCACGCGGCGCGAATCGGCCGTGAGGCCCGCGATCTGCGGGTCGCGGCCGGCTGCGTTGCGCAGCTGCATTTCGCCGTCGAGGATGTCGCTGAGCCGCATCTTGCCCTTACCTCAAGGTGGCCGCTGCAAGCAGCGGCTGCGTGAGGTCGGGGACGGCTTCGCGCATCGGCGCCAAGCCCATAAGCGGCGCCACGCGCGCGATGATGCGCCCGGCCGTGGGGGCTGCAACCACGCCGCCGGTCGCGTAGCCGCCGGTCTCGCGCCGACCTTGCGGCTCGTCGACCATTACTAGCAGCACGTATTTGGGATCGTGCGCCGGGAACGCGGCGACGAACGAAGAGATGCGCGAATTCTTTTTGTAGCCGCCGCGCTGGATCTTTTCGGCAGTGCCCGTCTTGCCGCCGACATAGTAGCCGGCCACTTCGGCACTGCGGCCCGAGCCGCGCTCCACGTTGAGGCGCATGAGCTGGTTGAGCTGGGCCGAGGCGGCCGCACTCATCACGCGCTCGCCCGGCACGCGCACCCCTTCTTCGCGCGCGAGGATCGTGACGGGGCGCAGAATGCCCCCACCCACGCTTGCGGCGGCGGCACCCACGAGCTGCATCGGCGACACGGTGATGCCATGGCCGTAGGAAATCGTCAGCGCGTTGATCTCGCGCCAGGGCTTGGGGATGAGCGGATGCGAGACTTCCGGCAGCTCGATGGGCGAGGGGCGCAGGAAGCCCACGCGGTCCATGAAATCGCGCTGGCGCTCGACGCCGATGCGCTGGGCCATGCGCAACGCGCCGAGGTTCGAGGAAAAGATGAAAACCTCGGGCGTCGTGAGCCAGCGGTTTTTGCCGTGGAAATCCGAAATCGTGAAGCGGCCGATCGTGTAGGGCCGGCTTGCGTCCCAGCTGTCCTGCATGCGCACGGCACCGCTGTCGAAGCCCATCGCGGCCGTGAACATCTTGAAGGTCGAGCCCATCTCGTAGGTGCCGAGCGTGTTGCGGTTGAAGCGCGCGTCGTCGTCGGCAAGGCCCGGAGCGTTCGAATCGAAGTCGGGCAGCGAGACCATGGCGAGCGTTTCGCCGGTCGCGACGTCGAGCAGCACGCCCATGCCGCCGATCGCGTTGAAGTCTTCGATGGCGCGCTTGATCTCTTCGCGCACCACGTGCTGGGCGCGGATGTCGAGCGACAGGCGCACGGGTTCGCGCTCGGTCTTGAGCCGTTCGTCGAACGCCTGTTCGGCACCCGCGAGGCCGCGATTGTCGAGATCTGAGAAACCCACCGCGTGGCTTGCGAGCACGCCGTGCGGATAGACGCGCCGTTCCTCGCGCTGGAAAAACAGCCCCGGCACGCCGAGGCGGTTGACCTCGTATTGCTGGCGCGGCGTGAGGCTGCGCCGGATCCACACGAAGCTGCGCTGGTCGGAAGCCAGGCGCTCGCGCACGGCTCTTTCGTCGAGGCCCGGCAGGACGGCCGCCAGGCGCCGCGCGGTCGCTTCCGGATTGGCGATGAGTTTGGGATTGGCGTAGAGCGACTGCGTGACGAGCGAGGTCGCCAGCAGCACGCCGTTGCGGTCGACGATGTCGGCGCGCGCAAGTTCGAGCGGGCCGGTGTTTGGCACGCGCGCGGCGCGCGGCTCGCGCGCTTCGGTGAGCAGCGTCACATCGACGAGGCGGCCGCCGACCACGGCAAACGCGACCGCAAACAGCAGCCCGCCGATCACGAGACGGTGGCGTGCGGTTTCGAGCGCGTGTGCGGCCGTTCCCTGCAGGCGCAGGCGGGCCGGGATCGCGCGCACGATGTCGGAAAGGCGCGTGGCCATCTAGCGCTGCACCCCCGGGCTTGCGGCGGTGGGTTTCACGGCACCTTGCGTTGCGGTGGGCGCGGCTGATGCTGCGGCGGGTGCGGGCAACGCATCGAGCCGGCCGAACTGGCGCGGGCTCATCGGCACGAGATCGAGATGGCGCTGGGCCAGCGCCTGCAGGCGCTGGGGCTGGTTCGTGTAGGCCCATTCGGCGCGCAGCACGTGGATGTTCTCCTGCTCGCGCACGATCTGGCGGTTCACGCGCCCAAGCTCGGCTTCGAGCGACATGACCTCGTGCTTGAGCTGGTAGAGCCCGTAGCCCATCACGCCCGCGATCGCGATCCACAGCAAGGTCGCCAGCCGGATCATGCGGCACCTGCATTGGTTGCGACCCAGGCGGGCGCGTTGGTGCGCTCGGCGACGCGCAAGGTGGCCGAACGCGCGCGCGGATTGCGCGCGATCTCGGCGTCGCTCGGGCGAATGCCCTTGCGCGACACAAGGCGGAAGCTTGCCGCCGCGCGCGATGTGCGCTGCGGCAGATGGCGCGAGCCGCGATCGCCTTCGCCCGCGCGCTGCTTCAGGAACTGTTTGACCGCGCGGTCTTCGAGCGAATGGAACGAGACGACCGCAAGCCTGCCGCCGGGAGCCAAGATGCGCTCGGCCGCCGCAAGACCCTGCGCGAGTTCGCCGAGCTCGTCGTTGGTCGCGATGCGCAACGCCTGGAAGGTGCGCGTGGCGGGATCGATGCCATCTTTGCTGCGCGGCACGGCCCCGCGCACGATGCGCGCAAGCTCGAACGTGCGCGCAATGGGTGCTGTACGCCTTGCCGCCACGATCGCGCGTGCCACGCGGCGCGAATGGCGCTCTTCGCCAAGGCCGTAGATCGTGTCGGCGAGCGAAGTTTCGTCCCAGCCATTGACGATGTCGGCGGCCGTGGGACCGGTCGTCCCCATGCGCATGTCGAGCGGCCCGTCGAAGCGGAACGAGAAGCCGCGCGCCGGATCGTCGATCTGCGGCGAGGAAACGCCAAGATCGAGTGCGACACCTTCGACGGCTGCATAGCCTTGCGCCTGCGCCAGCCGGTCAAGCTCGCCAAAGCGCCCTTCGACGATGCGCAACCGGCTGCCGAAGCGTTCCTGCAACGGGGCTGCGCGCGCGATCGCCGCCGGATCGCGATCGATCGCCACGACCGTGCAGGAAGCGGCCTCGAGCAAAGCTTTTGTGTAGCCCCCGCCGCCGAACGTGCCGTCGATATAGACCGCGTCGCCGCGCGGGCACAAAGCTTCGACCGCCTCGACGCACAGCACCGGCACGTGGACGAAATTTGCGTCCATCAGCTGCGCCCGCTTGCGCGCGCATGCCATGCGGCCTGGAAGGCGTCGAGCGCTTCGGGATTCCAGATCTCGAAAAACGTATTGCGGCCGGCGAACGCGACGGTCTCGGAAAGGTTGCAATGTGCGATCAGCCGCTCGGGCAGCATCACGCGGCCCTCGGCGTCGAGCGACAGCGGGATGAGGTCGGCCGCGCGCATTGCAGCCTCGTCGAGCGGGTTGGCGCTGAAGGCGGCCAGCGGATCGGCATTGGCACCGATGCGGGCCAGCACGTCGTCGCCGATCACGCGCGCGACCTGGCCTTCCCAGGGCAACACATTGAGCTCTTCTTCGCCCTTGGCGGCGAGCACGGTTCGAAAGTCGGCCGGAATGGAGACGCGTCCCTTCCGGTCGATCTTGAACTTGTAGGTCGATTTGAACGTGGTTTTGGCCATCGTCCGCGGTGTCGATCCCGTGCCGTCCCCAATCCAGCAACGCCTTGAAAAACGGGAGATATTCGTCTTTCCGCGCGGTCCCGCCCCGGCTTTGCAGCGTGCAAAACAGGGTTTGTGGGACAATATGGGATATCATGGGTGTATATGGGCGTCAATGGGCTAAGCCCCTGTTTTTGCTTGAACACGTTTCGTTCTTGGTGTCGTCGGCGCCGGCGATGCACTGAATTTAACGATAATTCGGGCTAAATTTCTGGCGAAAATACGGCTTTAAGGGGGCCGCCGTCGCGACGTTTCAACTTCAAAGGGAAAATGCCAGACGGTCTGTAAGCCGGGTTCTGTGTCGTCGTCTCTTGCGCAATCGCTTGCAACAAGGGGCGACGGCGACGACCATTCCTCTTGGGTGCCTGTTGCCAGGCACCTCGCGCGACCGACCCGGGCGGCGGTCCGGAAACCGACGGCAGAACGCTTGCGCGTGTCTGCGTGCCGCCCCTATTTGGTCTTGCTCCAGGTGGGGTTTGCCATGCCGTCCGCGTTGCCGCGTCCGCGGTGGGCTCTTACCCCACCGTTTCAACCTTGCCGCGGGCCGAAGCCCGGTTGGCGGTCTGTTTTCTGTTGCACTTTCCCTGGGGTCGCCCCCGCCGGGCGTTACCCGGCACCTTTGTTTCCGTGGAGCCCGGACTTTCCTCGATGCTGTCCTGCCGCAAAGGCAAGGCCGCACCGCGGCCGTCCGACCGTCTGGCAGGGGGTAGATGCGCGCAGAAGGCCCGCCCCGTCAACAGGGGCTTGGCAAACGGCTTAGCGTTTTTTGCCTTTGGCTTTCGCTTTGGCCGACGGCTTGACCTTGGGCTCCGCCTTCGGCTCGGTCTTCGCTTCCGAATGGGCGGCACGCATCAGCCGGTCGCGGTCCGAGCGGATCAAATGCGCGATATAGCCTGAGCGCGTCATGCCGAGCAGGGTCGATTGCCGGTCGGACATGGTCAGCACGCTTTCGTCCATGCTGATATTGAGCCGAACGACGCGCCCGACATAGTCGGCCGGGATCAGCAGTTGGGCGAGCGAATCGCCTTTCGGGCGACGCAATTCGGCGTCGAACAGGCTGGGCGGGGGTACGGCCTGGCCTTTGGCCACCAAACTCTCCAAATGGCGCGTCAGCGCCATCGAGGCATTGCGGACGGCTTCATGCGCGTTCTTGCCCGTTGCTCGGAGATCGCCGAAATCTGCGAAGGCGACGACAAAGCCGTTGTCCTTGGCGAAAAGCCGTGCAGGATAAGCAAACATAGAATGCAATCTCTCTGTAATCTTTTAGATAGCATCTATTATCATTCGCAGCGCTTGCGTGTCTAGCAGTTTATTAGCTCTCGTAATGCCCGAGCCCGGGCATGGGTTTCGCCGTCGAGCCGCCCGTCGATTCGCCAGGGCCGATAGCGGCGCTGGAAGGCGCAAAGCACGTCCGCAGTCGCCGCATCGAGCGTGCCGGATTGCGGGCACGCATAGCCGATCGCAGCCATATCGCGCTGCACAAAAACGACGGCGTCGTCCGTCGCACCGGGGCCGAAATCGCGGATTGTGCGCCGCCGTCGCGCCACATGGCCCGGCCAATAGCCAAGGCCGGCCATGGCCAATCGATCCCACGGAAACAACTCGCCGGGATCCTTTTTGCGCGCCGGCGCAATGTCGGAATGGGCAACGAGGTCGCGGGGGCTGATTTTGTGGCGCGCGGCGATGTCGCCGCAGAGGGCGATCGCGGCTTCGATCTGCGCTTCGGCGAAGGCGCGATAGCCGCAGCGATGGCCGGGGTTCTGCAACTCGATGCCGATCGAGCGGGCGTTGATGTCGGTGAGGCCGCGCCAACTGGCTTTGCCGGCATGCCATGCGCGCATAGTCTCGTCGACAAGCCGATAGACCGTGCCGTCTTCGTCGATCAGATAATGGGCACTGACCTGCTTGGCCGGGTCGAGCAGGATGCCGAGCGATTCGTCGAGGCTTTCGGTGTCGGTGTAGTGCAGCACCAGAATTTCCGGCGCAACGCCGACGGGTCTTGCGTCGAAATTGGGCGACGGCCGGTCGTGCACCGGACTCATGCGGCGGCCCCGTTTGGTTTGCGCTTGCCGAGCGTGATGGCGGCAACGCCGGCTACGGTCACGGCGGCCCCTGCAAAACTCTGCCAGCCGAACGGATCGCCCATCATCACCACACCTGCCAGAACGCCGAATATCGGGATCAGCAACGAATAAGGCACCACAATATTTACAGAATAGCGCCGCAGCAGGCGATACCACGCCCAGTAGGTCACGATCGTGATGATGCAGGCCATGAAGGCGACACCGCTCCACGCCCACAAGCTCGCCGCCGCCATCGCCGCAAACTGGCCGGTTTCGAGCACGGCCGAGGCGGTTGCGAGCATCGGCACCGTGAACAACGCCATATAGGCATTCAGCGCAAAACCGTCGACATGGCCGAGCGTTTTCATCTGGAAATTGGCGATCGCCCACACGAAACTGCCCGCCAGAACGAGCAGGATGTCGCCAAGTGCGCCGCCCGCGCGCGGCTCGCCGACCGCAAGCCAGATGCCGAAAAACGCCAGAGCCATGCCGAGCCATTGGCGCGGCCCCGGCATTTCGCGCAGGAAGATCGCGGCGAGCAATGCCACGAACGGCACCTGGCTTTGCGCGATGATCGAGGCGAGCCCTGCATCGACGCCGACGAGGCCGGTAAACATCAGGCTGAAATGCACGAGCCCAAGCGTGAAGGCCAAGCCCGCAATGCGCGGCAGATCCGCCCACGGCGTGCGCACGAATGGCAGCAGCAAGATCGCGACCAACGTAAAGCGCAATGTCATCGTGAGGATCGGCGGCAATTCGGCCAGCGCCCATTTGCCGATCACGAAATTGAGGCCCCAGGTCGCGGTGATCGCAACCGCGATCGCCCTGTCGCGCGGCGTCATGTCCAGCCTTTCCGGCGGCGCACAGCCGCCCACGCCACGTTGATTGCGGCAAGCCGTTCGTTGGCGAGGGCCACGAACTCCTGCGGCATGCCGGCCCCCGTCAGGCGGTCTGGATGGTGGTCGCGCACCAATTGGCGCCACGCCGTTCGCGCTTGGTCTTCCGAAGCGTCGGCTGCGATCCCCAGCACGCGATAGGGGTCGGCAGTCGCTGGATCGCGCTGGGCTTCGACGAGGCTTTCGAAGGAGCTGTCGGAGATGCCGAAGATCTTGGCGACGGCGGCCAGAAACGCGACCTCGTCGGCCCGCAGATTGCCGTCGGCGCGCGCGATGTGGAACAGGCAGTCGAGCAATTCTTCAAGTGCAGGCGCACCGGGCTCGAACATCGCGGCAAGCTGGCTTGCATAGGCCTCGAACCCGGCGGTCGAGCGCGTGGCGAGATCGAAGACGCGCTCGACGTTGGCGCGTTCGGCGGGATCGAAACGGAACAGCTCGGCAAACGCCGCCTTTTCGCGCACACACACGGCCCCGTCGGATTTGGCCATCTTGGCGGCGAGTGCGACGGTCGCGATCGTGAAGGCGATTTCGCGCGCCGCGTTGGCGTCGGGGCTTGTGGCTTTTTTGGCGACCGTCGCCAAGGTGTAGCCGGCAGCAGCCCCAAGCAATGCGCCCAGCGGCCCGCCCAACGCAAAACCCGCCGTCCCTCCGAGAATACCGACCCAAATCGACATGCTGTGCTGTTCCCCCGGCACTGCAGTTCGTATATCAGATGTCGCCAAGCAAAAGCATCCGAGAGGAATCGCACACCGTGAAAACCTATCGCATCGCCGCCATACCCGGCGACGGAATCGGCAAGGAAGTGGTGCCCGCCGCATTGCGGGCACTGGCCGCACTCGCAAAACGCAGCGGGTTTGCGCTTGCCCCCGAAGCCTTCGACTGGGGCAGCGACTATTACAAGCGCCACGGCATCATGATGCCGGCCGACGGGCTGGCCCAGCTCAAACCGTTCGATGCGATCTTTTTCGGGGCCGTTGGCATGCCGGACGTGCCGGACCACGTTACCTTGTGGGGCTTGCGCCTGGCGATCTGCCAGCCTTTCGACCAGTACGCCAATGTGCGCCCGGTGCGCCTGCTGCCCGGCATCGAATCGCCGATCGCGGGCCTCAAGCGCGGCGATCTCGATTGGGTGATCGTGCGCGAGAATTCCGAAGGCGAATATGCGGGCCAAGGCGGGCGCACGCACAAGGGCCTGCCCGAGGAGGTTGCGACCGAAACTTCGATCTTCACGCGCGCCGGGGTGACGCGCATCATGCGCTTTGCGTTCGCGCTCGCACGCTCGCGGCCGCGCCGCAAACTCACGGTCGTGACAAAATCCAACGCCCAACGCCACGGCATGGTGCTGTGGGACGAGATCGCCGCCCAAGTTGCGGCCGAATTCCCCGACGTAGCCTGGGACAAGGAACTCGTCGATGCGATGACCGTGCGCATGGTGCGCAAGCCCGCCTCGATCGACACGGTCGTTGCCACCAACCTGCATGCCGATATCTTGTCCGATCTTGCCGCGGCACTGGGCGGGTCGATCGGCATCGCCCCCACCGCCAATCTGAACCCCGAGCGCCGCTTCCCCTCGATGTTCGAGCCGATCCACGGTTCGGCCTTCGACATCATGGGCAAGGGCATTGCCAATCCCGTCGGCTCCTTCTGGTCGGCCGTGATGATGCTCGAGCATTTGGGCGAACCTGCAGCGGCCGCCCGCCTTATGGCTGCGATCGAACGCGTGACCGCCGATCCTGCCTGCCACACGCCCGATCTCGGCGGCAAAGCCACGACCGAGTCCGTGACGGACGCGCTCGTCGCGGCGATCGAAGGCGGGAATTGGTGACGGGGCAGCTGCACCCGCAACTCATGTCGTTCGACGTGTTCGGCACGCTGCTCGATGTGCGTGCGGGCTCGTATGCGGCGTTCCAATCGATCCTCGACGATTGCGGAGCCGCAAATGTCGACGTCAGACTTTTCTGGGAGGATTGGGAGCACCGCAACATCGCGCAATACTGGCAGCCCTATCGCGGCTATCGCGCGATCTGCCGGGACTCCCTTGCGCAATCCTTCGCGCAGTTCGGCATTGCGGGCGATCCTTCGTTGATCGACCGCTACTTTGCCGCCTTCGGCGGCTTTCCGCTGTTTGCCGACGTGCCGCAGGCACTCGAAAACTTCGCAAAACGCTGCCGGCTCGCGATCGTGTCGAACATCGACGACGATCTTTTGGCTGCAACCAAGTTGCCCAAGCTGTTCGATCTCGTTTGCACGGCCGAGCGCGCGCGCGGCTACAAGCCGGACGGCGCGCTGTTTCGGCATTTGCTGGATAACGCGGGCGTGCCGCGCGAGGCCATCCTGCATTCCGGCCAGTCGCAATTCACCGATCTTGTCGGCGGCAAGCCGCTCGGCCTTGCGATCGCCTGGGTCAATCGGCGGGGCGTCGCCTTGTCGCCGGAGGTGCCGAAGCCCGATTGGATCGTCGCCGATCTCGACGGGGTTGCCGCTTTGTTGGGCTGATGCGCGCGCCGTTCGAAGGCTGGAAAATGTACCGCAAGCGTGTTAGACGCTTTGCCAACGATAAAATGCAGGGACGCCCCGCTTGACGCCTCAATCCGAAACGTTGCCGCCGCCTTTGCTGACCCCGCCGTTGCTGTCGGTCGAAGACCTGCACGTGCATTTCGTCACGTCGCGCGGCGTCGTGCGCGCGGTCGAGGGCGTGTCTTACGAAATCCGTCCGGGCGAAGTTCTGGCCATCGTCGGCGAGTCCGGCTGCGGCAAATCGGTTTCCTCGCTTGCCGTGATGCGCCTGCTCGCCAAGCCCGCGGGCCGCGTGGTGCACGGGCGCATCATGTTCGAAGGCGTCAATCTCCTGGACCTTTCGGACGAAGAGATGCGCGAGCGGCGCGGCCGCGACATTTCGATGATCTTCCAGGAGCCGATGACCTCGCTCAATCCGGTCCTGCCGATCGGGCTGCAGATCAAGGAGCCGCTCTTCATCCATCTCAAGATGACCGAAGAGCAGGCGCAGGCGCGCGCGGTCGAGCTTTTGAAGATGGTCGGCATCACCGATCCCGAGCGCCGCTTGGACCAGTATCCGCACCAGTTTTCCGGCGGCATGCGCCAGCGCGTGATGATCGCGATCGGGCTTGCCTGCAATCCGAAGCTCATCATCGCCGACGAGCCGACGACCGCCCTCGACGTGACGATCCAGGCGCAGATTCTGGAGCTGATGAAGGAGCTGTCGCGCAAGCTCAACATCGCGCTCATCGTGATCACGCACAATCTGGGCGTGGTCGCGCGTTATGCCGACCGCGTGAATGTGATGTACGCAGCCCGCGTGGTCGAGCAGGGCACGGCCGACCAGGTATTCCTGGCCCCGCGCCATCCGTACGCGATGGGCCTTATGCGCTCGGTGCCGCGCTTGGATCAGCCGCGCGGTCTGAAGCTCGAGACGATCGAAGGCCTGCCGCCCAATCTGCTCGACCCGCCCAAAGGCTGCCGCTTTGCGGCACGCTGCGCCTTCAAGGCCGACATTTGCGCGCAGGATCCGCCGCTCGTCGAAGTCGAAACAGGCCATTTCTCGGCTTGCTTGCGCGCGCCGGAACTTGCGGCCGGCACGCTGAAGCCGGCCCCGCAGGCGCGCATCGATGCGGGCGTGCGTATCGCCAAAGATGCCCCGCCGCTGCTCGACGTGCAGGGCCTCAAGAAATTCTTCACGGTCACGCGCAAGGGCGGGCTTTTTTCGAACACCACGAGCCAGGTGCGCGCGGTCAACGACGTGTCGTTCAAGATCGCACCCGGCGAAACGCTGGGCCTCGTGGGCGAGTCCGGCTGCGGCAAGACCACGATCGGCCGCCTCGTGCTGCGGCTCGAAAATCCGACCGAAGGCGCGATCAAGTTCAAGGGCGAGGACATCGCGGCCAAGAGCCTCAACGAACTGCGCGACATCCGCCGCAAGATCCAGGTGATTTTCCAGGACCCCTACAGCTCGCTCAATCCGCGCATGACGATCGGCCAGATCATCGCCGAGCCGCTGATGGTCTACAAAATCGTGCCCAACGCCAAAGCGGCGGCCGAGCGCGTGGCCGAACTCCTGGTGCAGGTCGGGCTCTTCGCATACATGGCCGAGCGCTATCCGCACGAAATGTCGGGCGGCCAGCGTCAGCGTGTGGGCATTGCGCGCGCCCTTGCGATGGAGCCCGAGTTCATCGTCTGCGACGAACCCGTCTCGGCCCTCGACGTGTCGATCCAGGGCCAGATCATCAATCTGCTCGAAACGTTGCAGCACAAGCTCAATCTCACCTATCTCTTCATCGCGCACGATTTGGCCGTCGTGCGGCACATTTCGGATCGCGTCGTGGTCATGTATCTGGGCCGTTTGATGGAGATGGCCGACGGCGACGCGCTCTATGCCGAGCCTTTGCACCCCTATACGAAGGCGCTCTTGGATGCGGCCCCCGTGCCGGACCCGTCGGTCGAGCGCGCGCGCGCGCCGCGCGCACTCAAAGGCGAAACGCCGTCGCCGCTCAATCCGCCTTCGGGCTGCGTGTTCCACACGCGCTGCCCGCTTGCCGACGGCGATTGCAAGAAGATCGTGCCCGAACCGCGCGAGGTCAAACCCGGCCATCTCGTGGCCTGCATCAAGGTCTAGCGCTTGACGGAACGCCTGCAACGCGTCTTCCATTGCGTGCAACAGAACGGACGCGGGGGCTAGGACCCCCCAAGAACCCCGCGCCGCCATTGAAGGAGGAACTGTCCCGATGAGCTATCTTCGTTTGCTTGCGGCAGGCATTGCCGCTGCCGGTCTTGCCCTCGCAAGCCCGGTCGATGCCCAGACTCCCAAGCGCGGCGGCACGCTCACCTTCGCGATTTCGGCTGAAACGCCGCACTACGACTGCCACGCGTCCGACACGTTCGCCACGCTGCATTTCGTCTCGCCCTTCTATTCGACGCTGATGCAGTTCGACTTGTCGAAATATCCGGGCGTAAAGGGCGATCTGGCCGAGAGCTGGACGGTCGCTCCCGACCTCATGACCTATACCTTCAAGCTGCGTAGCAACGCCGCGTTCCACGACGGCACGCCGCTGACCTCGGCCGACGTGAAGGCGACCTACGACCGCCTGCGCAGCCCGCCCACGGGCATCGTGTCCACGCGCCAAGCCACGTTCGGCGACATCGACACGATCGAAACGCCGGACGCGACCACGATCACCTTCAAGATGAAGGCGCCCAATCCCGCGATGATGGAGCATTTCGCAAGCCCGTGGAATTGCGTCTATTCGGCCGCCAAACTCGCGACCGATCCCAACTTCCCGCGCAACAACATCATGGGCTCGGGGCCGTTCCGCTTCGGCGAGCACGTCAAGGGCAGCCATGTCACGGGTCTGCGCAACGAGCGCTATTTCGAGCCCGGCAAGCCCTATCTCGACGGCTTCCGCGGCGTGTTCATGAGCCAGCCTGCCGCGATGCTGAACGCGCTGCAGGGCGGGCAGGTGATGGCCGAGTTCCGCGGCATCAGCCCCGCCGAGCGCGACCGTCTCGTGCAGGGCATGGGCGACCGGGTTCGCATCGAAGAATCCGGTTGGACGCTCAATCTGCTCGTCGTGTTCAACGTCGAGAAGAAGCCCTTCGACGACGTGCGCGTGCGTCAGGCCCTCAACATGGCGATCGACCGCCGTGCGGGTGCCCAAGGTCTTGCGCGCCAAGCGACGTTGCGCGACGTGGGCGGCCTCGTGCGCCCCGGCTCGCCGTTCGCGATCAAGGACGCAGACCTCGCCAAGGTTCCGGGCTACGGCACCAACATCGCCGCCGCCCGCGCCGAAGCGCGCCGTCTTCTGCAGGCGGCAGGGGTTCCGAACCTCAAATTCGTGCTGCACAACCGTGCGACCCCGCAGCCCTACACGCCGGCCGGCATCTATCTGGTCGACCAGTGGCGCCAGATCGGCGTCGAGGTCGAGCATCGCCAGTCGGAGACGTCGCCGTATCTTGCGGCCATGTCGAGCGGCAACTTCGACGTCGCGGTCGACTTCTCGAACCTGTTCATGGACGAGCCGAGCTTGGGCCTTGCCAAGTACGTGTCGTTCGACCGGGCGCCGGAAAACCGCTCGCGCTCGATCGACCGCGAGCTTGACCGGCTCTACGATCTGCAGTCGCGCGAGCGCGACACGAGCAAGCGCTACGACATCATCCGCCAGTTCGAAGCGCGCATGTTCGACCAGGTCTACCAAGCTCCGCTGCTGTGGTGGCACCGCATCATCCCGACCAACAAGGCCGTGATGGGCTGGGAAATGTCGCCGAGCCACAATCTGGGCCAGAACCTGGCCGGGGTGTGGCTGAACCAGTAACGTCGCCGTCCACGTCACAGAAAGCCGCCGTCGCCGATGCTCGGATATCTCGCCAACCGCACCCTCCTGATGATCCCGACCTTGGTCGGGGTCGCGATCCTGATCTTCTTCATGCTCAGGGTCGTGCCGGGGGACATTGTCGAGGTAAAACTGCGCGGCGACGGCGGCAGCGTGACGCAAGAGACGATCGAGAAGGAGCGCGCGCGCCTGGGCCTCGATCAGCCCATGATCGTGCAATTCGGTCAGTGGATGACGGGCCTCGCCACGCTCAATCTCGGCAATTCGATGTGGACCGACCGGCCGGTGGTCGAGGAGATTTCGCTTCGCCTCGAGCTCACTTTGCAGGTCGCGGTGATGGCGACGGTGATCGCGATCTTGATCGCCATCCCGCTCGGCACGCTGTCGGCTTTGTTCAAAGACACGTGGATCGACTACACGATACGTATTGTCACCATCGCAGGTCTGGCCGTGCCGAGCTTCTGGCTCGGCATGATCATCATTCTGGGTCTGCTTTATCTCTTCAACTGGCTGCCGCCGATCACCTACACGCCGTTCTACGTCGATCCGGTTGCCAATATCAGCCAGCTCATTTGGCCCGCTTTGGCCGTGGGCTACCGCTATTCGGCGGTCGTGGCGCGCATGGTGCGCTCGTCGATCGTGGAAGTGATGAAGGAAGACTATATCCGCACCGCGCGCGCCAAGGGCGTGTTCGAGAAGCTCGTCGTCTCGCGCCACGCCATGCGCAACGCGATGCTGCCCGCCATCACTGTGATCGGCCTCGAATTCGCGTTCCTGATCGGCGGCCTCGTGGTGACCGAGCAGGTCTTCAACTTGAACGGCCTCGGCCGCCTGTTCGTGCAGGCGATCAGCCGCAACGATTTCACGCTGATCCAGTCCATCGTCATGCTGATCGCAGTCGTGTTCATCGTGACCAATCTGGTCGTCGACCTGCTCTATGCCTGGCTCGATCCGCGCATCCGCTACGGGAGCAAGTGATATGGCGGCCGTATCCCAACCCACCGTTACCTACAATATCCGCAAGCGCCGCCCGGCCATCGTCGAGTTCTGCATTGCCCAGCCGTTGGGTGCGATCTCGGGTGTCGCCATCCTTGTGATGCTGTTTGCGGGCATGTTCGCCGAGCTCGTCGCCCCGTTCGATCCGCTGACGATCGATTTCGGCGCGATGCTGGCGGCACCCTCGGCTGAACATCCGATGGGGACCGACGCGTTCGGGCGCGACATTTTCAGCCGCGTGATCTACGGCGCGCGCACCGCTCTCACGATCGGCTTCTTCTCGTCGCTGTTCGGCTGCACGCTGGGGGCCGTCGTCGGCGTGTCGTCGGCCTATTTCGGCGGGCGCATCGACATGGCCGTGCAGCGCTTCATCGACGTGATGCTGGCCTTCCCGATCATCGTGCTGGCCCTCGTCGTCGTGGCGATGCTGGGCCGCAATCTCGTGGGCGGCGTGGACGTGAACCTCATCGTCGCCATCGCGATCCCGATCGTGCCGAAGGTCGCGCGCGTCGTGCGCTCGGCAGCACTTTCGATCCGCGAGATGCCTTATATCGACGCCGCACGTGCGGCAGGCTTCAGCCACACGCGCATCATCTTCCGCCACATGGTGCCGAACGTCTCGGCCCCGTTCCTCATCATGTTCACGGCCTTCATCGCCCAGGCGATCCTGCTCGAAGCCTCGCTGTCGTTCCTCGGCCTCGGCGTCACCGAGCCCACGCCCGCCTGGGGCCTCATGCTGTCGGGCAATGCGTCGGACTTCTACCGCGAAGCGCCCTGGATGATCCTGTTTCCGGGCCTCGCCATCTCGGTCGCCGTCTTTGCCTTCAATCTGTTCGGCGACAGCTTGCGCGACTGGCTCGACCCCAAATTCAAGGTTTGACGGCCGGCCGCGTCGTCGTCTAAATAGAAACCATGGAAAACGCCGGTCTTCTTCGGTTGCGACGACGAGCGCAGGGCTTCGGCCCTTGTGCGCGTTGATTCGTCGTCCGACCGGCTTTTCGTTTTACCCATAAATTAAGCCCGTCCTCTCCGGCAATCGCGCGCGTCGCTGATCGACGTCACCGCTTTGCCGCTTGAGGATTCCATGTTCCACCTGACCACCGAACGGCCCGAAGACGGGTCGGCCATCGAAACCCTGCTCGACCGGGCTTTCGGCCCCGACCGGCACGCCAAAATCTCGTACCGCTACCGGTCGGACGTGCCGCCGGTGCGGGAATTGTCGCGCGTCGCGCGCGCCGACGCCGACGGCCGCATCCTCGGCACGATCCGCTATTGGCCCGTCGCAATCGGCGGCCATGACGCGTTGCTGCTCGGCCCCGTCGCGGCCGAGCCCGCCTTGAAAGGCCGCGGCATCGGAGTTGCCCTCATCCGCGACACGCTCGACGCGGCCGCCTGGATGAATGCAGCACGCGTCGTTTTGGTCGGCGACATCGGCTACTACAAGCGCTTCGGCTTTGTGCCCGCCGCCCCGATGGGCTTGCATATGCCCGGCGAAAATCCAGACCGGCTGTTCGCTTGTGCGTTGGCGCGCAACGCGTTTGCCGGCGTGTCGGGTGCCGTCGAACGCCGGAGGTTGCTTCGCGGCAGTTGGCGGCAGGCCGCATGACGCGTTAGCCTCCTCGGCATGACCGGCTGGCAATTCTGGATCGACCGCGGCGGCACTTTCACCGATATCGTCGCCAAGCGGCCCGACGGCAGCTTCGCCACGCACAAGCTGCTGTCGGAAAACCCAGGGCGCTACGACGATGCAGCCTTGCAGGGGATACGCGATCTGCTGGGCTTGCCGGCCGACGCAAGCCTTGCAGGCCGACCCATCGACGCGGTCAAGATGGGCACCACGGTTGCGACCAATGCGCTCCTGGAGCGCAAGGGTGCACGCGTGGCGCTCGCGATCACGGCGGGCTTCGCCGACCAGCTGCGCATCGCCTACCAGAATCGGCCCAAGCTTTTTGTGCGCAAGATCGAGCTGCCCGAGCTGCTCTACGAATGCAGCCTCGAGATCGTCGAGCGCGTCGCCGCCGACGGCACGCTTGTGCAAGCGCTCGACGAGGCGGCGGCCGAAGCCGCATTGCAGAAAGCCTACGACGACGGCATTCGCGCGCTCGCGATCGTGCTGATGCACGGCTATCGCTATCCCGCGCACGAACAGGCGGTGGCCGCGATCGCGCGGCGCATCGGCTTTACCCAAATCTCGGCGAGCCACGCCGTGTCGCCCTTGATGAAGCTCGTCGGGCGCGGCGACACGACGGTGGTGGACGCCTACGTGTCGCCGATCCTGCGCAGCTATGTGGACCGCGTGGCGACTGCCCTTGGCGAAACGCGGCTCTTGTTCATGCAGTCGAACGGCGGGCTTGTCGATGCGCGCCTGTTCCAGGGCAAAGACTCGATCCTGTCGGGCCCGGCGGGCGGCATTGTGGGCGCGGCGGCCACGGGTGCTTCGGCCGGGTTCGACAAGATCATCGGCTTCGACATGGGCGGAACGTCCACCGACGTCGCCCTCTACAACGGCGCCTTCGAGCGCACCTTCGAGACGATCGTGGCGGGCGTGCGCATGCGCGCGCCCATGATGAAGATCAACACGGTCGCGGCCGGCGGCGGCTCGATCCTGCATTTCGACGGGGCGCGCTTTCGCGCCGGCCCCGACAGTGCCGGCGCCAATCCAGGCCCCGCCTGCTATCGCCGCGGCGGGCCGCTCGCAGTCACAGACGCCAACGTCATGGTCGGCAAGATCGTGCCTGCGTTTTTCCCGAAGCTGTTCGGCTCCACCGGCGACGCGCCGCTCGATGCCGACATTGTGCGCGAAAAATTCGCGGCCCTGGCCGCCCGCGTCGCGACCGCGACGGGCAAGCCCACGACGCCCGAAGAAGTCGCCGAAGGCTTCCTCAAGATCGCTGTCGAGAACATGGCGAATGCCATCAAGCAGATCTCGATCCAGCGCGGCTACGACGTGCAAGGCTACGCGCTGAATTGCTTCGGCGGGGCTGGCGGCCAGCACGCCTGCAAAGTGGCCGACGCGCTCGGCATGCGCACCGTGTTCGTGCATCCGTTTGCGGGCGTGCTGTCGGCCTACGGCATGGGCTTGGCCGACCTGCGCGTGTTGCGCGAGCGCGCGGTCGAACGGCGCCTCGAAGAAAGCCTGCTCCCCAGCATCGCCGCCGATCTCGACGCGCTCGCCGCCGAAGGTTTGACCGAGCTGCGCCGCCAGGACGTGCCGGGCGACAAGATCGAGGTCCAGCGCCGTTTGCATCTCAAATACGAGGGTACGGATTCCACGTTGCCGGTTGCCGATGCGCCGCTCGTCACCATGCGGGCCGAATTCGCGGAGGCGCATCGCCAGCGCTACGGCTTTACGCTGCCGGGCAAGGCGATCGTCGTCGAGCAAGTCGCGATCGAGGCGATCGGCCGATCGGAGGCGAGCGACGATGCGACCGTCGCATGCGGCGATCCCGAACCGCCGGCCGCAGACGCGAACGTGCGAATGTTCGCCGATGGAGCTTTTGTCGATGCGCCGATCTATCGCCGCGAAAGGCTCAAGCCCGGCATGCGCGTGGATGGCCCCGCGATCCTTGCCGACGCCAACGCCACCACGATCGTTGAGCCGGGCTGGCAGGCGGAGGTCACGGCGAAGGACCATCTCGTGCTGCGCCGCGTGGCGGCGATCGTCCGCTCGCATGCGGCAGGCACCAAGGTCGATCCGGTGATGCTCGAGGTCTTCAACAATCTGTTCATGTCGATCGCCGAGCAGATGGGCGTGGCGCTGCAGAACACGGCGTTTTCGGTCAACATCAAAGAGCGCTTGGATTTTTCGTGCGCGCTGTTCGACCGGGCCGGCAACCTCATCGCCAACGCGCCGCACATGCCTGTCCATCTGGGCTCGATGGGCGAGAGTGTGGCCGCCGTCACACGCGCGCGCGAAGGCACGATGCGGCCGGGCAATGTCTATGTGCTGAACGCGCCCTACAATGGCGGCACGCATCTGCCGGACGTCACCGTCGTGATGCCGGTGTTCGACGAAGCAGGAGCGGAGATCCTGTTTTTCGTCGCAAGTCGCGGCCACCAGGCCGATATTGGCGGCCTCACGCCGGGCTCAATGCCGCCCGATTCGACGAGCGTCGAAGAAGAGGGCGTGCTGATCGACGATTTCCTGCTCGTCGAAGAAGGCCGTCTGCGCGAGGCCGAGATGGTGGCCTTGCTGCAAAGCGGGCGGTACCCCGCGCGCAATCCCGCCCAGAATATCGGCGATCTCAAAGCGCAGATCGCGGCGTGCGAGAAGGGTGCCCAGGAGCTGCGCAAGATGGTGCGCGATTTCGGGCTCGACACCGTGCGCGCCTATATGGGCCATGTGCAGGACAATGCCGAAGAACAAGTGCGCCGCGTGCTGGACGTGCTTAAAGACGGCGCGTTCGAGTACGCGATGGACGACGGCGCGGTCGTGCGCGTCGTGATTTCGATCGACCGGCAGGCGCGCAGTGCGATTATCGACTTTGCGGGCACTTCCGCGCAGCGCCCGAACAATTTCAACGCGCCCGCCGCCGTCTGCATGGCGGCAGTCCTCTACGTGTTCCGCACGCTCGTCCCCGGCGACATTCCGATGAATGCGGGCGTGTTGAAGCCGCTTGAGGTGCGCATCCCCGAAGGCTCGATGCTGCGGCCGCGCTATCCGGCTGCCGTCGTCGCGGGCAATGTCGAGACCTCGCAGACCGTGACGGACTGTCTCTACGGCGCACTGGGTGCGATGGCCGGTGCGCAAGGGACCATGAACAACTTCACCTTCGGCAATGCCCGCCATCAGTATTACGAGACGATCGCGGGCGGCTCGGGCGCGGGCCCCGATTTCGACGGCACGGATGCGGTGCAGACGCACATGACCAATTCGCGCCTGACCGATCCCGAAGTGCTCGAATGGCGCTTCCCCGTGCGCGTCGAAAGTTTCTCGATCCGCCGAGATTCGGGCGGGGGAGGGCGCAATCGTGGCGGCGACGGCGTGGTGCGCAAGATCCGCTTCCTCGAAGCAATGACCTGCGCGATCCTCGCCAACCGCCGTATCGTCGCCCCGTTCGGCCTTGAAGGCGGCAAGGCTGGAAAACTCGGCCGCAATTGGGTCGTGCGCGTCGACGGCCGAATCGAGGAGAAGGGGGCGACCGCGCAATGGCAGGTCGAGCCCGGCGACGTTTTCGTCATCGAAACGCCGGGCGGCGGCGGGTTCGGCCCCGCGTAACCTTCGTCGCCCCCGATCCGAAACGCATCGGCGTGCGTTTCGCACGCGTTCGTTTCGCCGGGAAATCCGCCATGCTCGACCTTCGCCGCAAAATCGTTCTTCTGCTGCTGATCCCGCTGCTGGGCCTGTGCGGGCTTGCAATTCAGCGCGGCCTCGAGGGTTGGCGCACCCTTGGCGACACCCAGCGCATCGCCGATGTGGTCGAACTGGCCGGACGTCTTGGCCCCACCTTGCACGCGCTGCAACTCGAGAACTCCGCGTCGCAAGCTGCCCTGGCGGCAGGGGCCTCGCGCGCGGACCTGCGCGCACAGCGTGCGACGACCGACGCCGCGAGCGCCCGGCTCTACGAAGTCGCCGACCGCATCACGCAGGAGCGTTTCGGCAAGCGCTTCGCCGATGCGTTTGCGCGCGCAGGCGAAGCTTTCGGCAATCTCGACGGGCGTCGTGCGGAGTTCGATGCGGGCCGCCTCGGCCCTGCCGAGACAGCCGCCTACTTCGATACGACGATCGCACGCATGCTCGATGTAGTGGGCGAGATTGCCGGGCTCGGGGCCGCACCCGAAATCTCGGCGCGCGTCAACGCGTACGTGTTTCTGCTCC
Organism: Magnetospirillum sp.; assembly: GCA_027532905.1. NCBI lineage: Bacteria > Pseudomonadati > Pseudomonadota > Alphaproteobacteria > Rhodospirillales > Rhodospirillaceae > Magnetospirillum > Magnetospirillum sp. Next base: position 163,989 of record JAPZUA010000005.1, on the reverse strand, counting down.
GCGCCAAAGATGCGGCGGCGCGCGAAACCGTGTTCGTTGCGCGCAACCTTGCGACTGCCGGTGCGATGGCGGCCCCCGATCTGTCGAACTTGCGCAGCTTCGGGGCGGAACAGACCGTCTATGCGACCTTGTTCGAATCCTTTGCCGACGGCTCGATCAAGGCGGCGGGCTTGTCGGCCCTCTCCGGCAGCGACGGGGCGGCGATCGCGGCCTTGCGCACGCGTCTGTTGGCGGGCGAGCGGATGGCGGGCGACGCGTGGCTCGATGCGGCGGCGGCCCGCGGCCGTGCAGCACAAAATGCCGAAACCGCCTTGCTGGCCGATCTTGCCGCCGCGAACGCCGCCGAACTCGGCGCCCGGCGCCAGGATTTGATCGCGGGCGTCGCTCTCGCCGTCGGCTTGGTCGTGATCGCAGTCGCGGTCGGCGTCGGCTTGCTGCTGTCGATCGTGCGGCCGCTTGCACACCTGACCGAAACCATGAACCGGCTGGCGGCGGGCGAACTTGATGTCGAGTTCACGGAAGCCAAGCGCAGCGACGAGATCGGGCGCATCGGCAAAGCGGTCGAGCTGTTTCGCCAGGGCCTGCTGGCCGACCAGGTACGCCAGGCGCAGGCGCGCGAAGCGCAAGCCGCACAGTCGGCCGCCGAACGTCGCCAAGCGCTCGACACGCTCGCCCAAACGCTCGAAGCGCGCGTGCGCGACGTGATCGAACGCGTCGTCGCGGCCGCACAAGCCGGCCAAGGGACGGCGGCCGAACTCGTCGCGAACTCGGCGCGCATTCGCCAGGGCTCGACGCGCGCGGCATCCTCGGCCGTCGAAGCCTCGCAAGCCGTCGGCGGTTTTGCCGCCGAATGCGAGCGGCTTGCCGCTTCGATCCACGAGGTGCGCGGCCAAGCGCAGCAATCCTCGCAGAGTGTCGCGACCGCCAACGACGCCGTCGCGCGCACCGACCGCGAGATCGCGATCCTTGCTGAGGCGGCCCAGAAGATCGGCGACGTCGCCAAGCTGATCGCCGAGATCGCGGGCCAGACCAATCTGCTGGCCCTCAACGCCACGATCGAAGCCGCCCGCGCCGGCGATGCCGGCAAGGGCTTCGCGGTGGTGGCGGGAGAGGTGAAGTCGCTCGCCCTGCAGACCGCGCGCGCCACCGAAGATATCGGCCGCCAGATCACAGCGATCCGCACGGCGACGGACCGCGTGGTCGAGACGATCGGCGACGTGCGCGGTGCATTCGGCGAAGTGCAGCGCTATGCCGGCGCCATCGTCGATGCGGTCGAGAATCAGAACCAGTCTACGAGCGCCATCGCAAGCAACGTCGCGCAGACGGCCGCAACGACCAGCGGGGTTTCCGACATGATGGCCGAGATCGTTGCGGATGCGGCGGCAGCCGCCGAGCGCACGGGGGCGCTCGAAACCCAGTCGCGCGACTTGGCAGCACAAGCCGACCGGTTGCGCAGCGACGTTGGCGGCATCGTCGCCAACCTGCGGCAAGCGTAAGCGTCGCCGGGGTCCGCCAACCGGGCCGGGAATGTCGCCTGACAATCGGCTTCTGTCGGCGGCGGTGCTGAGCGTCTATAGAGGGGCGATGAGCGACCTCTCTTCTTCCCAGCGCCCGGATAGTGTCGGCCGCCACAACCGGCCGCTGGCCGGCATCGTCTACATGCTGGCCGGCATGTTCGTGCTGTCGGTCATGGATGCGCTGTCGAAATTTTCGGTCGGCCAGTTGCCGGTCTTCCAGCTCGTCGCACTCCGCTCGGCCTATGTGCTGGTCGTCCTCGTGCCGTTCGCGTGGTTCGTGCACGGGGCCGCCGCGTTCCGTACCAAGCGCCCCTGGGCGCATGCCGCGCGCGGCGCCATCTCGATCGGTGCCGTCTACGGTTTTCTCGAATGCCTGCGCACGCTGCCGCTCGCCACGGCCGTGGCGATCTGTTTCGTGGCTCCCTTGCTGATGACGGCGTTTTCGGTGGTGCTGTTGCGCGAGCGCGTGGGCGTGCATCGCTGGGCGGCGCTGGCATTGGGGCTGGTCGGTGTGGGCATCATCGTCGGCCCCGATGCCGCCGACGGCGTCGTTGCGGCGGGTGCCTTGTGGGCGCTCGCTTCGGCCGCCCTCTACGCACTCGGCATGACGATGGTGCGTGTGCTGTCGGCGACCGAGAGCGACATCACGATGATGCTCACGCAAGGGGCCTTCCTGCTGTGCGCGAGTGCCGCCTTTCTGCCGTTCGTGGCAATCCCTGTGCCCGATTTCATGTGGGGCGTTGCAGCAGCCCTTGCGGCCGCGTTGATCGGCGGGCAGTTTTTGAGCTTCCGCGCGATGCGGCTCGCCCCCGTGGGGGCGGTCGCCCCCTTGCAGTATACCGAGCTCGTCTGGGCCTCGATCATCGGGCTCGTCTTTTGGCACGAATGGCCGCCCGCGAATGTCTGGTGGGGGGCTTCGGTCGTCGTCGCAGCCGGGCTCTATACGATATGGCGCGAGCGCGTGCGTGTGGCAGCCGCGCACATTGCGAAAACGGCGCAAGCGGACTAGGCTTGCATCCAAACAGAAGCACCAGCCGAGGGATCGCGAACATGGCCAGCATGGCCCAAATCAAAGCTTCCAACCCGGTCGCGCGCGACGGCGCGATCGCCGAGATCAAAGCGCTGATCGGCGAGCGGCTCTCGACTGCAGGTGCCGTGCGCGAGCAGCACGGCAAGGGCGAGGCCTACCACCATTCGATCCCGCCCGATGCGGTGGCGTTCGCCGAATCGACCGATGAGGTCGCCGCGATCGTGAAGATCTGCGCGCGCCATCGGTTGGCGGTTGTGCCCTTCGGCACAGGCACGTCGCTCGAAGGCCATACGGCAGCACTGCACGGCGGCATTTGCATCGATCTCTCGCGCATGAACCGCATCCTTGCGGTCAATGCCGAGGATCTCGATGTGCGCGTGCAGCCGGGTGTCACGCGCAAGCAGCTCAACGACCATCTGCGCGACACCGGCCTGTTCTTCCCGATCGATCCGGGGGCCGACGCGTCGCTGGGTGGCATGACGGCCACGCGCGCTTCGGGCACCAACGCCGTGCGCTACGGCACGATGCGCGAGAACGTGCTGTCGCTCGAAGTGGTGCTGGCCGACGGGCGCGTGATCCGCACCGCACGGCGCGCGCGCAAATCGTCGGCGGGCTACGATCTCACGCGCCTGTTCGTGGGCTCGGAAGGCACGCTCGGCGTGATAACGGAAGTCACGCTGCGGCTCTACGGCATTCCCGAAGCCTCGAGCGTGGCGATGTGCACCTTCGCGACCGTGAAGGGTGCTGTCGACACCACCATCGCGACGATCCAGGCGGGCGTGCCGGTTGCGCGCATCGAGCTTGCCGACGGCGTGCAGATGGGCGCCATCGCGCGCTATTCGAAGCTCGATCTCGCGGCAGTCCCCACGCTGTGGCTCGAATTCCACGGCACGGAAGCGTCGGTTGCCGAGCAGGCCGGCATGGTGCAGGCGATCGCGGCCGACAATGGCGGCGAGAATTTCCAGTGGACGACCGATCCAGCCGAGCGCAAGCGCATCTGGCAGGCGCGCCACGACGCGGCCTACGCCGCCAAGGCATTGCGCCCGGGCTGCCAGGTGTGGGCGACCGACGTATGCGTGCCGATCTCGCGCTTGGCCGACTGCATCGTCGAAACGCAGAAGGATCTCGAAAGCACGCATCTTCCCGCCCCCATCGTGGGCCATGTCGGCGACGGCAATTTCCATCTGGCCTTCGTGCTCGATCCCACGAAGCCCGAAGAGATCGCCGAGGCCAACCGCATCAACGACCGCCTGGTTGCGCGCGCCCTCGCGATGGAAGGCACGTGCACGGGCGAACACGGGGTGGGCTACGGCAAGATCGACTTTCTCGACGACGAGCACGGGGCCGCCGTCTCGGTCATGCGCACGCTCAAAAAAGCGCTCGATCCCGACAACATCATGAATCCGGGCAAGGTCGTGCGGATCTAGGCTCCGGCCTGCCACAGCATCGGGAACAGGTCGGGGCGCGCACTCAAAGGGTCGCCGGTTTTGAGGCCGGCTTTGCGCAACGCCTGGAACGTGTTGATGCCGGTTTGCCAGCGCGCATCGTCGCCCGCAAAGCGCAAGGCAAGCGTGCGGCGCCGGCGTGTGGGGCTCGCATTGCCGGGTGCCCCATGTACGAGGCGGCCGTGGAAGATCGTCGCGTCGCCGGGGGCAAGCGCGTAGCGGCGAATGTCGAGAGTGGCGCGCAAGTTTTCGATGTCGGGGCCGGGGGCGAGCGGGGAGTTCGTGTAGCGCTGGGCGTCTTCGCCGCCTGCGCGGAACGGGGCCGGGCGATAGTCGTTGCCCCAGCGATGCGAGCCCGCCACGTATTCGACGCCGCCATTCTCGGCATCGATCTCGTCGAGTGCCACATAGACCGTGCAGAACTGGTCGCCCGTTACCGGCCAATAAGGATAGTCCTGGTGCCACGGGGTCGTGCGCGGTGTGGCGGGTTCTTTGGCGAACACTTGGTCGTAGAATAGGCGCACCTCGCCCGATTGCATGGCAGCACCCGCAATGGCGGCCGCCTGCGTTTCGAAAAACGCCGCGCGGAAATCGGCATCCCGCCGCCACATGAACATGTCGCCGAAAAACCGACCGGCCTCGCCGGGCGCGTTGAACTCGATCGCGCGTTTGGCAGGCGTTGCCATCGCGCGATCGATCGCGGCGGCGAGCCGCGCCACCATTGCCGCATCGACCAAGCCGCGCACAACCGCAACGCCGTCGGCGACGTAGGCTTCGAAATCGGTTTCCAGCGCGATCGCCATATTTTACGATAAACCTTCGTGATTTGGTGCACTGCAAAAACTAGGCGGAATTTCACGTTCCTATTGCGTAAAGGAAAGATTCGATAGCAAAGTTGCCTCTCGATCAAGAGAGGGAAACTCGAATCCTTCCACCCCCGGTTCGACAAAACAACCAATAGGGAGCAAGCCCAATGACCAAGACCGCCAAAGCCGCGCCCGATCGGCGCCGGTTCCTGACTGCCTCGCTCGCGGCCGCCGCTGCCGCCAGCGTCGCCGCCCCCAGCGTGGTGAAGGCGCAGGGCCCGATCACAATGCGCTGGCAGAGTACCTGGCCCGCACGCGACATCTTCCACGAATACGCCAACGACTTCGCCAAGAAGGTCAACGACATGACCGGCGGCGATCTGCGCATCGAAGTGCTGCCTGCGGGTGCGGTCGTGCCGGCCTTCGGCCTGCTTGATGCGGTCTCGCGCGGCACGCTCGACGGCGGCCACGGCGTGCTCGTCTATCACTACGGCAAGCAGACCGCACTCGCCCTCTGGGGCTCGGGCCCCGGCTTCGCGATGGACGCCAACATGCTGCTGTCCTGGCACAAATACGGCGGCGGCAAAGAGCTGCTCGCCAAGCTCTACGCCTCGATCGGTGCGAACGTCGTGTCGTTCCCGTACGGGCCGATGCCGACCCAGCCGCTCGGCTGGTTCAAGAAGCCGATCACGAAGATCGAAGACCTGCAGGGCCTCAAATACCGCACAGTCGGCATCTCGATCGACGTGTTCACCGCCCTGGGCGTTGCCGTCAACGCGCTGCCGGGCGGCGAAATCGTCTCGGCGATGGATCGCGGTCTGCTCGACGCAGCCGAGTTCAACAACGCTTCGTCCGACCGCGTTCTCGGCTTCGCCGACGTCTCGAAGATCTGCATGCTGCAGAGCTACCACCAGAACGCCGAGCAGTTCGAGATCATGTTCAACAAGGCGCGCTACGACGCCTTGCCCGAAAAGATGCGGGCGATCATCGACAACGCGGTCGAAGCGGCGTCGTCGGACATGTCGTGGAAGGCGGTCGATCGCTATTCGACCGACTATGCCGAGCTGCAGACCAAGGACCGTGTGCGCTTCTTCCGCACGCCCGATGCGGTCTTGAAGCGCCAGCTCGAGGTCTACGACGAGGTCGTGGCCAAGAAGGCGGCCGAAAATCCGCTGTTCAAGGAAATCCTCGAATCGCAGATCGCCTTCGCGCGCCGTGCGACGAAGTGGGAGCAGGACACGGTCGTCGGCCGCCGCATGGCCTACGACCACTATTTCGGCGCACGCGGCGTGCATCGCCGCGCCTAGCCCGAACGGGGTGAACCGACAAACGCCCGCCGACCTCGACAGGTCGGCGGGCGTCTTGTTCGGATGGATGCAGAAAGACGGGCGATGACGGTCCAACGGTTTCTTTTCGCGATCGACGGCATCAGCACCTGGGTCGGCAAGGCGGCAGCCTGGCTGATCGTGGGGCTCATGCTGCTCGTGTGCGCCGAAGTCTTTAAACGCTACATTCTGAACGCGCCGACGGCGTGGATCTTCGACGCCACCAACATGCTCTACGGCACCACCTTCATGCTGTGTGGCGCCTACACGCTGGCGCAGAACGCGCATGTGCGCGGCGATTTCCTCTACAGCTCGATGCGCCCGCGCACGCAAGCCATGCTCGACATCGTGCTCTATGTCGTGTTTTTCCTGCCCGGCATTGCCGCTCTCGTCTATGCGGGCTCGTCCTTCGCGGCCGACAGCTGGCGCATTGGCGAACATTCGAGCGTGACCGCCGACGGGCCGCCCATCTACCATTTCAAGACCGTGATCCCGGTTGCGGGTGCCCTCGTGATGCTGCAGGGCCTTGCCGAAATCGTGCGCTGCGTCGTGTGCCTCAAGACCGGCGAATGGCCCGCCCGCCTCAAGGACGTGTCGGAGACCGACGTTATCGCCGAACAGCTCGAAGGCAGCGAACATGTCGATGCGGAATCGCGCAGCCAGGTGCTGGCCCATGTCCACGATATCGACGAAGCCGCCCGCCAGCGCGGCCGCGGCGGGGAGTCCTGAAACAGCATGAGCGATCCCGCACTCGGGCTGTTGATGCTCGTCCTCATCGTGGTCGTGATCATGATGGGGTTCCCCACCGCCTTCACCTTGATGGGTCTCGGCATTCTTTTCGGCTTCATCGCCTATTTCAAATCGGGCCAGGCGTGGACCGACAATCTCGTCTTCGACCTGATGGTCCAGCGCACCTACGGTGCGATGACCAACGACGTGCTGATCTCGATCCCGCTCTTCGTGCTGATGGGCTACGTGATGGAGCGCGGTGCCCTCGTCGACCGCATGTTCTATTCGGTGCAGCTCGCGTTTCGCAACGTGCCCGCCGCCCTTGCGGTCGCCACGCTCATCGTGTGCACCTTCTGGGGCATCGCGAGCGGCCTCGTGGGGGCGGTCGTCGTGCTGATGGGTGTCATCGCCTTCAATCCGATGCTGCGCGCAGGCTACGACGTGAAGCTCGCCTCGGGTGTGATCACCGCCGGCGGCACGCTCGGCATTCTCATTCCGCCCTCGGTTATGATCATCGTCTACGCGGCCGTGGCCGGCCAGTCGGTCGTGAAGCTCTATGCGGCCGCGATGTTCCCCGGCTTTTTCCTGGCCTTCCTCTATCTCGTCTACATCGTCGGTTGGGCGCTCCTCAATCCGAGGATCGCCCCGCCTCTGCCGCCCGAGCAGAGAAAAGTGCCGGTCCCGACTTGGCTCGATCGCTTAAGCGACGCCTATTCGCGCAACATGCCGCGCATGCTCGTCGGCGCTTTGTTGGCACCCGCCAAAGCCAAGACGATCGATACCGGCAAGGGCCGCGTCGGTGCGGGCCTGCTGTTGCAGTATCTGGGCTTCGCACTCGTGCCGATCCTGCTCGTCGGCGGCACGCTTGCCCTCGTCTGGTGGTACGTGATGGTCCACCAGCAGGCCGACGCGCTCGTCGACTATTCGGAAGTGCTCGAGCAGCTCGGCGATCCGATCGAAGAAGAAGTCGTCGAGCGTGGGCCGCCCGAAGGCTTCCAGATGTGGTTCTGGATTATCACGGCGTTTATGGCGTTCGTGATGGCGCGCTACTATCTGCGCATGACGGCCGAACGGCTCGAAGTCGTACGGCTGCTGACGACCTCGATCATGCCGCTGGGGCTGCTGACGGCGATCGTGCTGGTCGTGATCCTGTTCGGCATCACGACGGCGACCGAGTCGGCGGCCGTGGGGGCGGCGGGTGCGTTCCTGCTCGCCCTCTATGCCGGCACGCTCGACATGAAGCGCACGAAAGAAGCCGTGTTCCTCACGGCCAAGACCACCGCGATGGTGTGCTGGCTGTTCGTGGGCTCGGCGATCTTCTCGGGCGTGTTCGCCATTCTGGGCGGCCAAGCGCTGCTCGAAAGCTGGGTGCTCGCACTCGACCTTTCGCCGTTCCAGTTCATGCTGCTGTCCCAGGCGATTATCTTCATCCTGGGCTGGCCGCTCGAATGGACGGAAATCATCGTGATTTTCGTGCCGATCTTCTTGCCGATGCTCAAGCATTTCGGCATCGACCCGATCCTGTGGGGCGTTTTGGTGTTCGTCAATCTGCAGGCGGCCTTCCTGTCGCCGCCGGTTGCGATGTCGGCCTTCTATCTGAAGGGCGTTGCTCCTGCGCACGTGACGATCAACCAGATATTCGCGGGCATGATGCCCTATATGCTCATCGTCATCCTGTGCATGGTGCTCATGTATATCTGGCCGGGCCTCACCTTGTGGCTGCCGGAGTTTCTGTACGGGAACAACTGATGGCCAAGAAACTGTCGGCAGCGCAGATCGCGGAAGCAGCGGATCAACTGCTGCAATCCTATTCGATCGGCATGACCTTGCCCGAACTGCCCGAGGCCTGCCGCCCGCGCAACATGGCAGAGGCCTATGCGGTGCAGGCCAAACTCGTGGCCGAACTCGCCATCGATCCGGCGGGTTGGAAGATCGGCTGCACGAGTGCGGCTGCGCGCGCCATCCTGCGCGCCGACGGGCCGTTTGCGGGCCGTGTGCTCGCCCCGCGCTGTTTTGCGGGCGGCGCTGCCATCCCGAGCCAGAGCTATCCGATGCGCGGCATCGAGGGCGAGTTTGCGTTTGCCCTCGCCAAGCCCCTCAAGCCGCGCAAGAAGCCCTATAGCCGCGCCGAAGTGCTGGCCGCCGTCGAAGATCTTTATCCGGTCATCGAAATCATCGACAGCCGCTATAGAGATTGGGGCCGCGTGACCTTGCCCGAGATTGTCGCCGATCTCGGCGCCAACGGGGCCCTCGTGATCGGGGCACCCGCCAAAAACTGGCGGCGGCGCGATTTGGCGGCCGCCGCGGTCACGATGCGCGCGGGCCGGCGCATCGTCGGACGCGGGACGGGGGCCGACGTGCTCGGCCATCCGCTCGAAGCGTTGCGGTGGCTCGTCAACAATCCGCCCACGCCCGAGGGCTTGCAGGCCGGCGAGATCGTCTCGACCGGAACCTGCACGGGTTTCTATCGCGCCAAAGAAGGCGAAAAGCTCACGGCCGATTTCGGGCCGTTCGGCACGGTCGAGGTTCGCTTCGTCTAAGCGGGAACGCCGATCGTTCTGTAGATCTCGTGCCCGCCGTCCCACATCATCTGCAACGCGACATAAAGGATCAGCGCGAAGCCGACATAGGCGATCCATTTGTGCTTCTGCAGCAGGTTCGCGATCGCGACGGCCGCGACGCCCATCAGCACCACCGACACGGCGAGCCCGATAATCAGCACGTAAGGATGGTCGCGCGACGCACCGGCCACGGCCAGCACGTTGTCGAGCGACATCGACACGTCGGCGACGATGATCTGGATCACGGCCTGGCGCAGCGTCTTGCGCGGCGTGCCGGCATCGGGTTCCTGGCCTTCGAGCACGCGCTCGCCTTCTTCGGCGTCGTGGCGGCCCTGCTCGCGGATTTCGCGCCACAGTTTCCACGATACCCACAGCAGCAGCACGCCGCCCGCAAAAAGCAGCCCGACGATGCCCAAAAGCTGCGTGGTGACGCTCGCAAACGCAATGCGCAGCACCGTTGCGGCCGCGATGCCGATCAGCAGTACCTTGTTGCGCTGCTCGGCCGGAAGGCCCGCAGCCGCCATGCCGATCACGACCGCATTGTCGCCTGCGAGCACCAGGTCGATCATGATGACCGTGCCCAAAGCCACGAAGGCATCCGGCGTAAACGAGGCAAGAAAATCTTCCAGCATGGCGTTTTTTGCTTTCGGCTCTTGTAGATTGTCCCGCTCGATAGCACGGCGGCGGCTGCCATTGCCAGCCTCTTTCCCCAGCGCGTTTCTGGGGTAGCGGCTGGGGCCGAAATCGGGAAGGATGCGCGCCATGAATCGCATCCAAAAGGCCGGTTTTGGGCTTGTGGGGCTCGTGGCCCTTGCAGGTGCCGCGGTCGCGTTGCTGCTGCCGGACCCCGCGCGCGAAGCCGACCTGCTTGCCGAACGGCTCGGGGCAGCCGTCGGCCAGCCTGCGCGTGTGGCGGGGCCGGTTGCCTACGATTACGGCTGGCCCGGCACACTGCATGTGGCGCGCATCGAGCTGGGGGCTGTCGGCTGGCTTGGCGACGTGGCGGCGACCGGCACAGCACTTGCGGGTACGGCCGAACTGTTCGGCCGGGCCGGGCAGATTTCGGGCGATGCCGAGCGCCTGCGTTTTGCGGGCGACGGGGTCGCGTTCGAACGGGCGGCGTCGGGCGCTGCGTGGCGCATCGAAGGCACGCTTGCCGGCCGCGCCGTCGCGGTCGTGGGCGAGGGCGCGAAGGTCGCCGTGCAATGGGGCGATCTGGCGGCGACCGGCGAAGTCGCTTGGCAAGCATCGAATGTCGCGGTCGACCTTGCGCTCGCGGGCGTGTCGCCGCTTAAGCTCGCGGGCAGCTACGATCCGCGCGAGAATATTCTCGAGGCGCGCTTCGAAGGGCCCGTCGCGGCGCTGGGCACGGTGGCAGGATCGCTGCGCGCGAGCACCACGCTGCTCGACATCGCCGCGTTCGAGCTCGGCGGCGGTCTGTTGGCGGCGAGCGGGGCTTTGCAGCAAGAAGCCGGGCGCACCGCCCTCGACCTGCGTGTGACCGACACGGATCTGGCCGGTCTTGCGGCCCTTGCGGCAGCATTGCCGATGGGCGATCTCGATCTGCGCATCCGCCTCGCGCGGCTTGGCTGGGCGGGCGGGGAGGCCGAAGGGATCGTGCTGGCGGCCGCCCGCACCGGCGACACGCTTGCCATCGACGAGTTAGCGGTCCGCGCTTTTGCCGGTGCCCAATTGCGCGTGCGCGACGGCCAGCTCGATCTGCAAGCGCCCGATGCGACGCGGTTCTTGCGCGGCCTCGGCCTTGACGTGGCGCGGCATCTGGGCGCTTTGTCGATGCGCGGGCGTCTTGCGGTCGATCCCGCCACCGAGAGTGCAGTGCTGAGCCCGCTCGAATTGTCGCTCGCAGGCCAGCGGGCGACCGGGGCAGTTTCATTCCGTGACGGCCGATTGCGCGCGCAATTGAATGGCGACCGCATCGATCTCGGGCCGTTTTTTGCGCGGGCTGCGACAGCCCCGCCCGAACGCGGCCCGCTTTTGACGCGCAGCCAAACCGCGCGCGCCGCCGCCGCCGCCCAACCGCCGCCGCCTGGTCCCGGCGGCTGGGCGCGCACGCCGCTGCAGTTCGATCTTGTCGGCGGCAGCCGTTTCGATCTCGCCCTGGCCGCGCGCACGCTGGTGTTCGATGCGTTCAGTTTGGCCGATGCCCAACTCGCCGCGACCTTTGCGCCCGACGGCCTGACGGTCACGCGGCTCGTCGGCGGCTTTTGGGGTGGACGGCTCGAGGCTGCGATGCGCCTCACCGGCGGTCCGCGTCCCGATCTCGCCGTCGAGTTTGCGCTTGTCGACGCCGAGCTCGCGCGCCTTGCCGCACTGTTCGGCAATCCGCAAAGCTTGCGCGGGCCGTTGAGCCTGTCGGGCCGTCTTGCAACGGCCGGGCGCGATGCGGCCGAAATGGCGGCGGGGCTCGCCGGTCAGATCCGCATGTCGGCACCCACAGGCTCGATCGAAGGCGTCGAGTTTTCCGGCATTGCCGACCGGCTCGCCAGCGGCGGGCGGGCACCCGATCTGCTCGAGCTTGGCCGCCTGCTCGCGCGCGGCGGGCGCAGCGATTTTCGCAATCTTGCCGGCAGCTGGACCGTCGCCAAGGGTGTGGCGCGCACAACTGATACGCGCCTTGCCTTGCGCGGCGGGACACGCGAACTCGCGGGCGATCTCGTCGGCGATTTCGACATCGCGAATTGGCGATTGGATCTGGCGTTCGGTTTGAGCGCCGCCGCAAACGCGCCGCGCGCCGTGGTGGGCTTGGCCGGGGCCGCCGACCGGCCGCGCGTCAATTTGCTACTGCAGGCCCCTGGGCAGGCACCGGGGCAGGGGCGGCCGTCGCCGGCACGGTAAGTGTCGGCGCGATCGCACCGGCACTTGTGGGCCAGCCGCCGGCCGGCTCGCGACGTTGCGAGGTTGCGGGCGGCGTTGTCGTTTGTGCAGCGGTGCGCGCCGCCGGTGCGGGCTGGTTTGCCGCGCGTGCCGGAGCAGCCGCTGGCGCTGGCGGGGTCGGAGCTGCGGCCGTCGGGCTGGTCTGGCCCGGACTATTCTGGCCGGGGCGGGCCGGCGGATTCGGGCGCGGGGCGGCGTTTTCGGTTGCGGCCGTTGCGGGCGGTTGGCGCAGCGGGCGCCCGCGCCCGGCCAGGATCTGTTCGACGGCTTCAAGCGCTTCGCGCGCCGGTTCGAAATTCTGCTGGGCCGCGCGCGCAAACCAGCTGCGTGCTTCGACGAGATCGGGCGGCACGCCGTCGCCGCGCTCCCACAGCACGCCGAGTTGGAATTGCGCGGGCGCATAGCCAAGGGCCGCCGCGCGCTCGTACCAGCGTTTGGCCTCCAGCACGTCGCGCTGGATGCCGCGCCCCGTCCGGTACATCTGTCCGAGATTGAATTGCGATTCGACGTCGCCCGCACGGGCGAGTCCAAAAAACCGGAACCACGCGGATTCGAAATCGCCAGCCGCGAAGGCAGCGACACCGCGCTCCCATTCCTGGTCCCGGTCGAACGCTGCGGCGGGACTGCCCCAAACCGCCAGCGCCAAACCCAGGCCGAGTAGTTTGCCGATCAGGCGGGGACGGCGTCGCCCATGGTCGAGTTGCCGCCCGTCAAAGCCTGCAGCACATAGACGCGCAAGGCGCTCGACAAATTGCCGGCCTCGTCCTTGACTGCACGCATCTTGTCGATCTCGGTCACGAGATCGTTGATCGATGCGTTGCGCTGGCGCGCGATGTCTTTGAGTGCCGTCCAAAATTCCGGCTCCAGCGAAATACTCGTGCGGTGTCCTGCGATCACCACGGACCGCTTGCGAATCGAACCTGACATATCCCACTCCCCCGATTTTACCCCAATGAGGCCGCAGCCCCCAAGCTTCTCGAAGTCCCCTTCGAAATTCCGATGCCGGTCGTTCCCCCGTAAACCAAACACGACCGACTGAAAACCATAGCACGTTAATTGTCGTTTGGACCAAGCATATCGAGGGGCTGCACCCAACGTTCGAAATCCTCCTTCGAAACGAGCCCCAACGCAATTGCCGCGTCCTTGGGGGTAATTCCCTGCGCATCGGCATAGCGTGCGATCTTGGCAGCGGCGTCGTAGCCGATATGCGGATTGAGCGCCGTGACCAGCATCAAGGCCCGCTCGATATTTTGCGCTAATTGCTGGGCATTTGCGCCAAGTCCGGCAATGCAATGGTCGGCGAAGCTTGCCGCCGCGTCGCCCAGCAAGCGGATCGACTGCAGCACATTGAGGATGATTACGGGCTTGTACACGTTGAGCTGGAGATGCCCGGAGGCACCCGCAAATGTGACAGTCGTGTGATTGCCGAAAACTTGGGCACACACCATCGTCAGGGCTTCGGCCTGGGTCGGATTGGTTTTGCCCGGCATTATCGACGAGCCGGGCTCGTTTTCGGGCAGCCGCAATTCGCCGAGTCCCGCACGTGGGCCCGAGGCCAGCAGGCGCACATCGTTGGCGATTTTGTGAAGGCCAACGGCAATCGTGTTCAGCACGCCCGAACATTCGACGAGCGCATCGTGGGCGGCCATCGCCTCGAACTTGTCGTCGGCCGACGCAAAAGGCAGGCCCGAGAGGCCCGTCAATTCGCGCGCAAACAGGCTTGCGAAGTCGCGATGCGTGTTGAGCCCGGTGCCGACGGCCGTCCCGCCCTGCGCCACGCGATAGAGGCGCGGCAGCATCTGCTCGAGGCGTGCAAGCGCCGATTCGACCTGGCGCGCCCACGCCCCGATCTCCTGGCCCAAGGTCATCGGTACGGCATCCTGCAGATGCGTGCGGCCGAGTTTGACCGTGCCCGCCATTTCGGTTGCTTTGGCGAGCAGCACGTTGTGCAGCCGATCGAGCCCCGGCATCAGCGTGTCGTGGATTTCCGCGACCGCGGCAATGTGCATCGCGGTCGGAAACGAATCGTTCGACGACTGGCCGCGATTGACATGGTCGTTCGGGTGCACGGGCGATTTGGCACCCAAGGCCGCGCCCAAAATCTCGTTGGCGCGGTTGGCGATCACTTCGTTGACGTTCATGTTGGTCTGGGTGCCCGACCCCGTCTGCCAGACCGACAGCGGAAAATGCGCGTCGAGGCTGCCGTCGATGACCGCATCGCACGCCGCAAGGATCGGCTCGAGCAGGGCGGGCGCCAGCGTCCCGAGCTTGGCGTTGGCAAGGGCGGCCGCCTTCTTCTGCACGCCGAAGGCGCGGATGAGGGCCGTCGGCATGCGCTCGTCGCCGATCGTGAAAAAGGTCAGGCTGCGCTGGGTTGCCGCCCCCCAATAGCGGTCGCTCGGAACTTCGACCGGCCCCAGCGTGTCGCGTTCGGTGCGCGTGGTTTTGCCTGTCTTTTCCAAGTCCTACTCCGTTCCGCCGGTGCCTGAGATTGGTTCTCGATTAGGCGCCCGGGCGGGCGGTTTTTCAAGTTTTGCTGCCGTGCGGCGCATCGCTTTGCCGCTGGTTTTGTATGTTGCTTGTATGCTGCGGGCTGCCGCCGTAAATAGAACGTCAGAAACTGTCCGAAGAAACGCGAAGCGATGGCCGAAAAAATCGATTTCAGCAAAGTGCGTTTTTTGATCGTCGATCCGAACGGTCTCGCCCTGCAGATGCTGAACGACATTCTGGCGATGCTGGGTGCGAACTACGTGCGCCGGGCGACCGACTACGACAAGGCGATGGCCGTGATCAAGGAAGGCGGCATCGACATCGTGATCACCGAGCGAGATCTCACGCCGCTTTCGGGCATCGACATGCTCGACTATATCCGCAAAGACCCCGCCTCGCGCGACCGGCTCTTGCCGGTCATCGTGCTGACGGCGCGCTCGGAAGAGCCGTTTGTGATCGAGGCGCGCGACCACGGCGCCAACGAGTTCGTGGCCAAGCCCTATACGGTCGACTCGCTCTACAAGCGCCTCGCCGCGATCATCGCCTTCCCGCGCCCTTACGTGAACGCGCCCACCTATTTCGGGCCCGAGCGCCGCCGCCGCCAGCAGCCCTTCAACGGGCCCGACCGGCGCGGTGTGGACCCGAACGCGACGCCCCGGTAGGATTGCAGCTTCGCATCGCGTCGATGCGCCGTTTTTGGGGAGCGTTGCGTGGCCGGTCCGAAAGTCCAGATCATCCAGCCGTCGGGCGACTTGCGCAAACGCGCGGTCAATTTCAAGACCGGATTCGGCGTCGTGCTGTCGGCAGGCGAAACGCAGAAGCTGCAGAACGTCGTCGAGAAGAGTTCCGAGAAATTCGTGCGCGACATCGGTGCCACCTTGCGCAAGCTGCGCGAGGATCTGGCGGCTCTGCCCGAGGGCGAAGTCCTGACGCGCGACATGCTGGCGCGCGTGGGCAACGACGCGATCGACATCAAGGGTCTCGGCGGCACCTTCCGGTTTCCGCTGCTGACGCAGATCGCCAAATCGCTGCACGACTACGTGCTGCAGATCAAGACGCCGAGTGCCTGGAACGCCGTCATCGTCGGCCACCATATCGACGCGCTCTACGTGGTGCTCGCCCAGCGCATCACCGGCTTCGGCGGGCAGATCGAATCCGAACTGCTCGCGGCCTTGCGTGCAGCGAGTGCCAAATACAAATAAAGCGTGCGGCCGTGTGCAGCGCTTGAGCCGCCGCCGCGAAAAAAATTGCGCGCGGGGCCAATTTCCTATTGCGCGCGCGGGCATTTGTGATATTTACCCCCTCAGACGCCAATCGCACGTGCCCCAGGCCCACGAGGCAAGCGCTAAGAGGTAGGGCGGCGAGCTCGCGAAGAGCTCTCACGCCTCTCGACCACCAAGCGCTCGAGGTCAAGCAACGACGGTGACGCGTCCTTTTCGGTACGAACCGGTCGACAGTGGGCCGGTGAACCTTAGGGGATGTGACATGGTTGCGGCCGAGTTCGGGGCTTTGCGCCTTCCGACCATAAAAGGATAACCGCCGCGGGGGCGGTGCCGCGCTTTATCGGCATCGCCTGCATCGGGACCAGCGTCGTCATGCCCGCTTTCGGGTTCTGACGGCGCCCGATGCAGCGACTTCGCTGCGGAAGCCTTTTTTCCGTTCCGTTCGAACAACCGGATTTCGACGTCGTTGGCCGCTTTGGTCGGCCCCGTTGGACCGGACTTGTCTTTGTCTTTTGCGCAAGGCTCGCACAATCGGCAGGACATCGGGAGCGTCTTTTGATGGAAGCATTGGGTAAAAAGCATGTGGCCTATGGCGGGCGTCTGCTGATCTTGGGCTTCGGCTCGATCGGCCAGGGCGTGCTGCCGCTCATCCTGCGCCACATCGACATGCCGGCCAAAAACATCGCGATCGTGACGGCCGAGCCGCGCGGCCGCGAAGTGGCCGCCGAATACGGTATCGACTTCGCCGAAATCGCCGTCACGCGCGAAAACTACCGCGCCGTGGTGGGCTCCCGCCTGGCCGCCGGCGATTTCCTGTTGAACCTGTCGGTCGACGTGTCGTCGGTCGCTTTGATCGAGCTCGCACAGGAAAAGGGTGCTTTCTATCTCGACACCTGCATCGAGCCCTGGGCCGGCGGCTACACCGATCCGTCGCTCACGCCCTCGCAGCGTTCGAACTACGCGCTGCGCGAATCCGCGCGCGCACTGCGCACGAAATACGCGGGCGGCCCCACGGCCGTGCTCACGCACGGCGCCAATCCGGGCCTCGTCTCGCACCTCGTCAAGGAAGCGCTGCTCAACATCGCCAATGACACGGGCGTGCCGCAGGCGGCCCCCGCCACGCGCGAAGGCTGGGCCGGCCTTGCCGCCAAGCTCGGCGTCAAGGTCGTGCACATCGCCGAGCGCGACACGCAAGTCGCCGACCGCCCCAAGAAGGTCGGCGAGTTCGTGAACACATGGTCGATCGACGGTTTCGTTGGCGAAGGCTGCCAGCCCGCCGAACTCGGCTGGGGCAGCCACGAAAAGGCGCTGCCCGCCGACGGCCGCCGCCACGAATTCGGCTGCGACGCGGCGATCTATCTGCTGCGCCCGGGTGCGAGCACGCGCGTGCGCACCTGGACGCCGCTCGAAGGGCCGTTCCACGGCTTCCTCGTCACGCACAACGAAGCGATCTCGATCGCCGACTACTACACGGTCAAGAAAGACGGTGCCGTCACGTACCGGCCGACCGTTCACTACGCCTACCACCCGTGCGACGACGCCGTGAAGTCGGTGCACGAAGTGGCCGGCAAGAACTGGCACATGCAGCCCGCCAAGCGCCTGATGATGGACGAAATCGTTTCGGGCATGGACGAGCTCGGCGTGCTGCTGATGGGCCACGCCAAGGGCGCCTACTGGTACGGCTCGCGCCTCACCATCGCCGAGGCCCGCAAGCTCGTGCCGCACAACAACGCGACCTCGCTGCAGGTCACGGTGGCGGTCCTCGCGGGCATCGTGTGGGCGCTCGAAAATCCGAAGGCCGGCCTCGTCGAAGCGGACGAGATGGACCATGCGCGCTGCATGGAAGTCTGCCGCCCGTATCTGGGCGAAGTCGTCGGCGCCTACACCGACTGGACGCCCTTGCAGGACCGCGAACTTCTGTTCCCGGAACCGCTCGACCGGTCCGACGCCTGGCAATTCACCAACTTCCGCGTCGCCTGACGCATTCTCTGGAGAACTGGAGTATCTCGGGATGACCAACAGCAAAAAGATCCGCGACTTCCTCGCCGAACGACGCCCGACCCCCTACGTGGTCGTGGACCTCGACATCGTCGCGGACAACTACCGCAAGCTCAAGGACGCGGTCCCGCAGGCCGGCATCTACTACGCCGTCAAAGCGAACCCCGCACCGGAGATCTTGGACACGCTTGCCAAGCTCGGCTCGTCGTTCGACACCGCGTCGGTCAACGAGATCGACATGGCGCTGCGTTCGGGCGTGGCGGCCGACCGCATTTCGTTCGGCAACACGATCAAGAAGCAGGCCGATATCGCGGCCGCCTATGCGCGCGGCGTGCGTCTGTTCGCGTTCGACTCGGAAGCCGAACTCGAGAAGCTTTCGGTTGCCGCACCGGGCGCGAAAGTGTTTTGCCGCATTCTCACCTCGGGCGAAGGGGCGGACTGGCCCTTGTCGCGCAAGTTCGGCTGCGATCCGGCGATGGCGCGCGAACTGCTGATCGCGGCGGCGTCGAAGGGCGTCGTGCCGCACGGCGTGTCGTTCCATGTCGGCTCCCAGATGAAGGACCCGAACGCATGGGATGCGGCCGTGGCGCAGGCCGCTTGGCTGTTCCGCGAATGCGAAGACGCAGGCGTGCAGCTCAACATGCTGAATATGGGCGGCGGCTTCCCCACGAAGTACCGCAAGGACATCCCGACGATGGGCAGCTACGGCGCTGCGATCCACGCGGCCCTCGCGCGCCATTTCGGCAACCGCGTGCCCGAGATCATCGTCGAGCCCGGCCGCCAGATGGTCGGCAATGCCGGTACCATCGACACCGAAGTGGTGCTCGTGTCGCGCAAGTCGAAGACCGACACGAAGCGTTGGGTGTTCCTCGATATCGGCAAGTTCGGCGGTTTGGCCGAAACGATGGACGAGGCGATCCAGTACCCGATCGTGTCCGCCAAGAAGGGCAGCAAGGTCGAGCGCGTGATCCTCGCAGGGCCCACCTGCGATTCGGCCGACGTGCTCTACGAAAAGGCCGACTACCGTCTGCCGATCGATCTCGTGGCGGGCGACCGTCTCGAGATCCGTGCGACGGGTGCGTACACCACGACCTACTCGGCGGTCGCCTTCAACGGCTTCGAGCCGTTGAAGTGCTACTGCATCTGAGGCGGCGATGATCGAGATCGCGGCCGAACTGCCGGAGCACGATCCGGCGGTCGAGGGGATGCTCGACCAGGCGTTCGCGGGTGCGTGGCGCGGCAAGACCTGCCACGCCCTGCGCGCGGGCCGCGCGCCGGTGCGCGGCTTGAGCCTTGTTGCGCGCACGCGGCGCAAACTCGTGGGCACGGTGCGTTTCTGGCACGTGCGCTTCGGTCGGTCGCAGGACGGGCTGATGCTGGGTCCGCTTGCGGTCGATGCGGACGCCCGCACGGGCGGCATCGGTGCGCGCCTGGTGGAGGAGGGGCTGGCTTTTGCCCGCCGCCTCGGCCATCGGCGCGTGTTCCTGGTCGGCGACGCGCCCTATTACGGGCGCTTCGGCTTCACGGCTGACCACACGCGCACGCTCGCCTTGCCGGGGCCGGTCGAAGCCAAGCGCTTTCTTGGGCTCGAACTCGTGCCGGGTGCGTTTGCGAATACGGCGGGCCTCGTTCACGCCCAGGCTGCGTAGACCTTGAAGCCGTTGCCTTCGTGCAGTCGCACGACGCGCTTGAAGCGCGCGTCGAGCTTCTGCTCGTAGGGCAGATGCCGGTTGGCGACGAGATAGAGTCGCCCGCCGGGTTTGAGCGCATCCGCCGCCACGTCGATGAAGCGCAAGCCGAGGCTGCGATCTTCGCCGTGCGCTTCGTGGAAGGGCGGATTGGTCAGCACCGCGTCGTAAAGTGCTGCGCCGACCCCGGCGGTCACGTCGTGCCACCTCGCCTGAGCCCGCGCCCCGAACGCGGACAGGTTCGCAGCTGCACAGCGGACCGCCGGGCGATCGGCTTCGAACGCGTCGAGACGCTCGATCGCGGGCGACTGCGCCAAGGCCGTTGCCGCAAGATACCCGAAGCCCGCCCCGAGATCGGCGACATGGCCCGCAAGGTCGGTCGGCAGCAACGCCGCAAGGGCGGCCGAGCCCGCATCGATGCGGTCCCAGGCGAAAATGCCGGGGGCGGAGACGAAGCGCCCGTCGAGGATCGGGCGCTCCGCGGTTTCCCCCGCCCACGCCGCGAGATCGAGCGGCCCCGTCACGGTCGCATCGAGGCGCCTTGCTTTGCCTTTGCTTGTGGCAATCGGGACGAGGCCGATTGCGGCAAGGTCCTTGGCGTAGCGTGCGGGCCCAATCTCGTTGCGGCCTGCGACGCGCAGACGCCCGCCGGGGCCGAGGGACGCGAGCGCCTGGGCAATGTTGAAAAGATTGCGCGCGCGCTGCCGGCCGAGGCGCACCAGCGCCGTTGCGACGGATGATTCGGGGGTGCCGAGGCGCAGATTGCGTGCCGACAGCCGGTCGGCGGCAGGCTTCCAATCCTGCAGGCACCACAGCCGATTTGCGAGCGGTCCCATCGCGTTGTGCCAATCGGCATTGGCGAACAGCAATTCGCCGGGCGGAAATTCCGCGTCGAACAGAAGATCGAGATCGGGATCGGCCATTGCGTTTGCGCCCTTGCGGCCGCAAACTAGCGCATCATGAGCCTGAGCGCGATCCGCCAATTTGCCATCGACTATGTGTCGCTCGAAGACCGGCTGCTGCTGCGGCTGCGCACCGAGGGGGCGGCCGACATCTATCGTCTGCTGATCACGCGGCGCTATCTGTCGCTGTTCTGGACGGCGTTGACGGGCGAACTCCACAAGTCGCTCGCCGAAACCAAAAACGCCGTCGCGCGCGACTTTCTGCTCGAGATGGCCGAGACGCGCGCCACCGCGTCCGCCAATTTCTCCCAGCCGTTCGAGGATCCGGCCGCTGCCAAAGCGGCTGCGGCGGCGTCCGCCGAGGGTGGGAGCAATCCGATCCCGGATGCGCATCTCCTGTGGGCCTTTCACATTCTGCGCAACCCGGACGGCTCGACGCTTCTGTCGCTGATCACCTGGGACCGCATGCGTCTCGATTTGACGCTCGCCGACGACGGGCTGTTCGGCCTCATGAAGCTGCTGCGCGATGCCGCCCGCACGGCGGAGTGGGAATTGCCGATGGAATGGGGCCTCAACGTGCCGGGTGCGCCCCACCAATCGGGCGAGACGCGCCGGCTCAACTAGCCCCGGCTCAACCGACGCTGGCGCGCCACTTCTCGAAACCGGCCTTGCGCAGTTCGCACGCGGGGCACACGCCGCAGCCGTAGCCCCATGCGTGGCGCGTGTTGCGCTCGCCCGCATAGCAGCTGTGGCTGTCTTCGAGCAGAATATCGACGAACGCGTCCCCGCCGAGTTTCGCGGCCATCGCCCAGGTCGCGGCTTTGTCGATCCACATCAGCGGCGTTTCGAGCACGAGCCGCTTGTCGAGCCCTAGCGACAAGGCGACTTGCAGGGCTTTGAGCGTATCGTCGCGGCAATCGGGGTAGCCCGAATAGTCGGTCTCGCACATGCCGCCGACGAGGCGTTTCAAATCGCGCCGATAGGCGATGGCGGCCGCGTAGGCGAAAAACAGCAAATTGCGCCCCGGCACGAAGCTGTTGGGCAGGCCGTTTTTTTCGTAAGCGAACGCGGCTTCGCTGGTCAGCGACGTTTGCGAGATCGCCGCAAGTCCCGTCATGTCGACGACATGGTCGGGTCCGAGCTTGGCAGCCCAATGGGGAAAGCGTGCGCGCAGATTCTCAAGCAGCGTGAGTCGGCATTCGAGTTCGACGCGATGGCGCTGCCCGTAATCGAACCCGACCGTCTCGACGCGCGCGAAATTCTCGAGCGCCCAGGCCAAGCACACGCCCGAATCCTGCCCGCCTGAAAACAGCACGAGTGCGCCGTCGGGGGAGGGGACGGTTTTCACCCCATCCATTTGGCGAAGAAGTCGTTGCCTTTGTCGTCGACCACGATGAAGGCGGGGAAATCGACGACGTCGATTTTCCAGATCGCTTCCATGCCCATCTCGGGATACGCGATGCACTCGACCTTCTTGATGCAGTTCTCGGCGAGCAAAGCACCTTCGCCGCCGATCGAGCACAGATAGAAGCCGCCGTGCTTCTTGCACGCATCCGTGACCGCACGGCTGCGATTGCCTTTCGCCAGCATCACATGGCTGCCGCCGGCCGCCATGAATTGCTCGACGAAACTGTCCATGCGGCCCGCCGTCGTCGGCCCGAAAGCACCCGACGCGTAGCCCGCCGGCGTCTTCGCGGGGCCGGCATAGTAGATCGGGTGGTTCTTGAAATAGTCGGGCAGCGGTTTTCCGGCTTCGAGCTCGCTGCGCAACTTGGCGTGGGCCAAATCGCGCGCGACGATCAAGGTGCCGGTCAGCATCACGCGCGTCGTCACCGGGAATTTCGACAATGTGTTGCGGATCGACGCCATCGGTTGATTGAGGTCGATCGCGACCGGATCGCCCGCAAGCTTCGACACGTCGATGTCGGGCAGGTACTTCGCGGGATCGGTTTCGAGCTGCTCGAGGAACACGCCCTCGCGCGTGATTTTGCCGAGCGCCTGGCGGTCGGCCGAGCACGACACGCCGAGTGCGACCGGCAGGCTCGCCCCATGGCGCGGCAGGCGGATCACGCGCACGTCGTGGCAGAAATACTTGCCGCCGAACTGCGCGCCGATCCCGTTGGCTTGCGTGAGCTTGTGGATCTTCGCCTCAAGCTCGCGGTCGCGGAAGGCCTGGCCGTATTTGTTGCCGTGTGTGGGCAGATCGTCGAGATAGCGCGTCGTCGCAAGCTTCAGCGTCTTCATCGTCATTTCGGCGGACGTACCGCCGATCACGACCGCGAGGTGGTAGGGCGGGCAGGCGGCGGTACCCAGCGTCTTGATCTTTTCGTCGAGGAATTTGAGCATGCCGGCTTCGGTCAGGCGCGACGGCGTTTCCTGGAACAGGAACTGCTTGTTGGCCGAACCGCCGCCCTTGGCGACGTAGAGGAAATCGTAGTCTTCGCCTTCCGTCGAATAGATGTCAATTTGGGCAGGCAGATTGTCGCCGGTATTGGCTTCTTTGAAGGTCTCGAGCGGGGCCACCATCGAATAGCGCAGATTGGTTTCGCCGTAGCTGCGCCACACGCCGCGCGCGATCGCCTCGGCGTCGTTGTAGCCGGTCCAGACTTGCTGGCCCTTCTTGCCCATCACGATCGCGTTGCCGGTGTCTTGGCACATCGGCAGCACGCGGCCCGCCGAAATGCAGACGTTCTTGAGGAGGTCGTAGACCACGAACTTGTCGTTGGCCGACGCCTCGGGGTCGTCGAGGATCGCGCGCATCTGCGCCAAATGGCCGGGGCGCAGCAGGTGCGCGATGTCGACGAACGCCTCGCGCGCGAGCAGCGTGAGGGCTTGCGCTTCGACCTTCAGGATGTCGCGCCCGTCGAATTTGGCGGACGACACGAAGTCGGCGGTGAGTTTGCGCCACGGCACATGGGCATGCGCCGTCTCGAGCATGTCGCGGAAGACGAATTCGGCCATCTCGGAATCTCTTTGCTGGGAAGGTTACTTTTTGCGGAACGCGTCGAGCGTGACGACGCGCGCCGACGCGTCGGCCGGTGCCTCGGCAGTAGCCGGGGCGTCGGCATCGGCCGGCTGTGCGGGCGGGGCTTCCGCCTTCTTGGCGGGTGCGGCTTTGAGCGTGGCGACACTCGCCGCCACATGCGGGAACTGCAGCCCGAACTGCACCGACGGATCGACGAAGGCGGTGATGGCAGCGAGCGGAATCTTCAGCGTTTCGTGCACGCGGTCGAAGGACAGCGTCACTTGGAACTCGTTTGCGTCCACCTCGAGGCCCCAGAATTGATGCTGCAGCACGATCGTCATCTCTTCGGGATGGCGGCTGCGCAGCCGGGCCGGGATCTCGACGCCCGGATAGTCGGTGCGGAAGGTCACGTAGAAATGGTGCTCGCCCGGCAGGCCTGCGGCCGCGGCAACGCCAAGCGCTTCGCGCACGACGCTGCGCAGCGCGTTCTCCATCATCCGGTCGTACTGCATTTTGTCGTTCGCTGCGTCGGCCACGGCAATCCTCGCAAGTTCGCTCCAGCATAGCGCGAATTTCAGTCAAGCTATGAATGGAAAAGTGGGGGGGCTTCTGTTGCCCGGTGCCCCCCCGAACCGCGCTACAGGTTACGTATCAAGGGGCCGTTAGGCCGCGAGACGCGCTTCCGAAGCGAGAGCCACGTTGTCGTTGGCATCTCTTGAATGGCCCGATAACGGCGGAACCATGCCGAACGAAAGTCATGCCTTTACCCGCGCGTCGATCCTGGTTCGCCCCCCTACGGCCTCGACAAGCGACCGGAGATGGTGGAGGCGCCGGGCACTGCCCCCGGGTCCGCATCGGCTATTACGCAAGCCGTTTATCGTCATAGCCGGTTGCCCGGCACCGCCGAATATAGGGTTTTTGCCTCGCCAGGGGAAGGGGCGGTAGGATTTGGCCCCGCCCGGTCGATTCGGGCCAGCTCCCGCCCTTTTCCCTGAAAGCCGTCCGATGAAGTCTTCGCTCTCGCCCGAACAGCTTGCCGAAATCGCCGCCGCCCGCGCCCAGTCGACGCCGACGCGCCGGCCGACCGTGCCCGCCCTCGAGGAAATCCTCTACGAGGCCCTGCCGGTGCTCGACCACGGCTTCGTGCGCGTGGTCGACTATTTCGGCGACGATGCGGCGATCGTGCAGGCAGCACGCGTGTCCTACGGCACGGGCACCAAAAAGATCTCCGACGACCGCAATCTCATCCGCTATCTCTTGCGCCATCGCCATTCCACGCCCTTCGAGATGTGCGAGATCAAGCTGCATGTGAAGCTGCCGATCTTCGTGGCGCGCCAATGGATCCGCCATCGCACCGCCAATGTGAACGAATATTCGGCGCGCTATTCGATCCTCGACCGCGAATTCTACGTGCCCGAGCCCGGCAAACTCGCCGCCCAGTCGCAGAGCAACCGCCAGGGGCGCGGCGAAGTGCTCGAAGGCAGTGCGGCCGAGCAGACGCTCGCCGCGATCGAAGGCCTGTCGAACGAGGCCTACGAAGTCTACGAGCGTTTGCTCAACGAAGGCGAAAAAGCCAATTCCGAGCAGCCCGGCCTTGCGCGCGAGTTGGCGCGCATGGTGCTGCCGACGAACTACTACACGCAATGGTACTGGAAGGTCGATCTCAGCAACCTTCTGCATTTCCTGAGCCTGCGCGCCGACGACCATGCGCAGTACGAGATCCGCGTCTACGCCGCCGTGATCCTCGACATCGTCAAGCGCTGGTGCCCGATCGCGTTCGAAGCGTTCCAGGATTATCGCATGGGCGGAACGGCCGTCTCGGGGCCGGGTATGGCTGTAATCAAGCGGATGCTGGCGGGCGAGACCGTAACGCAAGCCGACAGCGGCCTCAGCAAACGCGAATGGACCGAGCTGATGGCCACAATCGGGCGGCCAGCTTAACTTTTACTGCGGCAGGCTCGGATTGCCGGGCTGGCGGCGCGGCGGCAGCGGCGGGGCAAGCGGCTGGGCCGGCACGTTGTTGGCGTTCGGTGCCGGTGCAACCAAGGCAGGGGCCGCTGCAACCGGCGGTGCCACCGGCGTGGGGGCCGCCGCCGGGCCGGGGACCGGCAACGCATCGTTGAGGCCCGATTGCGGCGGTGCGGCCGGGCGCGGCTGGCGCTGGCGCGAAGCGGCCGGTGCGCCGCCGCCGGATGCCCCACCGGTCAAGGATGACGGGTTTTCGAGGCTCGCCCCTGCGAGCGGCATCGGCGCGCAATAAAGCTGCTGGGCGCGCGCCCAGTTGCAGAAGCGGTTGACCTCGTCGCGGTCGGGGAAATCGCCGGCCACGAGGCGCACCCACGGTTCGCCGCGCACCAGCACCGGCACGAAATAGGGGCGCAGCTGCTGCAACGCCGGTTGCCGACGCACCAAGGCTTGCCAGCCCGCTTCGGCCGCTTCCATCGATTTGTACGATACGAGATGTCCGCCCATCGCGAGCCCGCTACTCGTAGACCCGCCGCTCGCAGACCCGGCGCTGCGCGGCTGTGCTTGCGCCTGCTGCTGCGGGCGTTGCTGCTGCATTTGCTGCTGCTGCATCATCTGCTGCGGCTGCACCATCTGCTGGGGTGCTGCTTGTTGCGGCGCTTGCGCTTGCAGCGGATTGGGCGGCGGCGGCGGCGGAGCGATGTTGGCTGCGCGCGGGTTGGGGCCTTCGTTTGCGCAAGAAGCAACCGCTAGCGCCAAACAAAGGCCCGCAAGCACGCGCAGAGGGACGAATTTTTCCATGGACTCTCGAACCCTATCGACTCGACCGGTTTCGAGGATTTTACCCAACTGCAGCAGCCGCGTCGAACAAGCGATTCTTCGGCTGGGGATTATTCGACCACGATGCGCGGGCCCGATGCCGCCGGGTTTGCGAACCCTGCTTCGACTTTTGTCCACAGGCGTTTTGCGATGGCCCGATAGGCGGCACTGTGCGGGCTGTCGGGCTGGCTCACCACGATGGGTTGGCCCGCATCCGACGTTTCGCGGATCGCGATATGCAAGGGCACTTCGCCCAAGAACTCCACACCGAGCTTGTCGGCCTCGCGATGCGCGCCGCCATGGCCGAAGATTTCCTCGCGATGGCCGCAATTCGAGCAAATGTGGTAGCTCATGTTTTCGACGATGCCGAGCACGGGCACGTCGACCTTGCGGAACATGTTGAGGCCCTTGCGCGCATCGAGCAACGCAATGTCCTGCGGCGTCGAGACGATCACGGCCCCGGCCAAGGGCACGCGCTGCGCCATCGTGAGCTGCGCGTCGCCCGTGCCCGGCGGCATGTCGACGACGAGAATGTCGAGGGTACCCCACGCCACGTCGCGCAGCATCTGCTCAAGCGCCCCCATCACCATGGGCCCGCGCCAGATCATCGGCGTGTCTTCGGGAACGAGGAACCCCATGGACATACACTTGACGCCGTAGTTGGTCATCGGCGTCAGCGTTTTGCCGTCGGGCGAATTGGGCCTGCCGGCAATGCCCATCATGCGCGGCAGCGAAGGGCCGTAAATGTCGGCATCGAGCATGCCGACTTTGAGCCCCTGCTGCGACAGCGCCAGCGCCAAGTTCGTCGCGGTCGTCGATTTGCCGACCCCGCCTTTGCCCGAGGCCACGGCCACGATCGCGCGCACGCCCGGCACCAATTGTTTGCCGCCTGGCGCGTTGGGCCCACCCGCAGGTCCCGTACCGGCCTGGCGGGCAGGAGCTGCCGCCGCTGTTTGCTTTTGCGCGGTCAGAACGGCACTCACGCTGAGCACGCCCGGCAGCGCTTCGACGGCTTTTTCGGCCGCTTTGCGCAACGGCTCCATCGCGCCGCCGCGCTTGGCATCGACCTCGAGCGAAAACGCGACATGGCCGTCTTTGACGATCAGCCCCTGGACCATGCCCAAAGCCACGATGTCCTGGCGCCGGTCGGGGTCGGGGATCTTCTTGAGGGCGGCCAAAATTTCGGCTTCCGAGGGGGCTTTTGCGGCGGTCACGTGAATTCCTGTCTTGATTCGGGGTAAATCGCGCCCAAATAACGGGGGCACCAAAAAGCAGCGCTTGGCCCAGCCAAGCCTGCCGCTTATATAGGCCTTGCCCAGCCGCCGTCCAAGCGTGACGACGGCGACAGCGGGCAGAGCCGCAACGTCGAAAAAGGACAACAGCACAATGCCGTGGAATCAAGGTGGTGGCGGCGGCCCGTGGGGCAGCGGCCAAAAACCGAACAACCCTTGGGGCGGACGCCCGGGGGGCAACAACGGCGGCGGCGGGGGTCCATTCGGCGGCGGCGGCAAAGGCCCGGATTTCGAGGACATCATCCGCCAAGGCCAGCAGCGCCTGCGCGAAGTTTTGCCGGGCGGCATGGGGGCAGGGCGCGGCCTTGCCATCGGTTTCATCGCGCTTGTGGCGATGTGGTTGCTCACGGGCTTCTACCGCGTCGAGCCCGCCAATGTCGGCGTCGTGCTGCGCTTCGGCGAGATGGAGCGCATCACCTATCCGGGCCTCAATTGGCATGTGCCGTATCCGGTCGAGTCGGTGATCCAGCCCAACGTTCTGCAGGTCAACCAGCTCAATATCGGCTTCCGCGACGGGCAAGAGGCGCGTCGCGACCGCACGATGCTGGATGAAAGCCTGATGCTGACGGGCGACGCGAACATCTTGGACGTGCGCTTCACCGTGCAGTGGCGCATCCAGGATGCCGCCAAGTTCCTGTTCAACATTGCCCAGCCCGAAGCCTCGGTCAAAGCCGTGGCCGAGGCCGGCATGCGCGAAGTGGTGGGCCAGACGACGGCGACCGCCATCTTCACGAACCGCAACGCGGTCGAAACGCGCGTCCGCACGACGATGCAGGGCATCCTCGATTTCTACGATGCGGGCATTGCGATCGAGCAGGTGCAGTTCCGCGCGGTCGAACCGCCGGCCCAGGTCATCGACGCGTTCCGCGACGTGCAGCGCGCCAACCAGGACCGCGAGCGGGCGCGCAACGAAGCCGAAGCCTACCGCAACGACATCGTGCCGCGCGCACGCGGCGAAGCCCAGCGCCTGATCCAGGAATCGGAAGGCTACCGCCAGCAGGTCGTGGCCCGCGCCCAGGGCGACATCGCTGGCTACGAAGCCTTGCTCGCGGCCTACGCATCCGCACCCGAAGTCACGCGCCAGCGTCTCTATCTCGAGATGATGGAGCAGGTGCTGCGCGGCAACCAGAAGGTCATCCTCGACCAGAATGGCGGCCCCGGCCAGAACCAGAGCGTGGTGCCCATCCTGCCGCTCGGCGATTTGCTGCGCCGTCCGGCCCCCGCGGCCCCCGTTTCGACGGCTCCCTCGACGAGCGCCATGCCGAACCAAACGCCCTCGGTCGCTACCCCGCAAGGAGCCGCACGATGAACCAGACCCGTCTCATCGTCGCAGCCGTCGCCCTCGTGGCGGTGCTGTTTGCGGCCATCAACGCCTTCTTCACGGTGGCGCAGGACAAACAGGCGCTCGTGCTGCAGTTCGGCGCACCCGTGCGCGTGGTCAAGGATCCGGGCCTGCAGTTCAAGCTGCCCTTCGTCCAGAACGTGCTCTATTTCGAGAAGCGCTTGCTCGATTTCGACGACACGCCGCGCGAAATCGTGCTGGGCGACCAGAACCGCGTGGTGGTGGACGTGTTCGCGCGCTACCGCATCGTCGATCCGCTTGCCTTCTTCACGACCGCGCGCAACGAGTTCGGCATGCGCCAGCGCTTGGCCAATGCCGTGCAGTCGAACCTGCAGAACACGTTCGGCGGCGTGCCGTTGCAGGCACTGCTCACCGACCGGCGTTCGGACCTCATGCGCCAGATCACGGCGGGCGTGGTCGGCGAGACGCGCAATTTCGGCATCGAAGTGGTGGATGTGCGCATCATGCGTGCCGACCTGCCGCCCGACAACTCGAACGCGATCTACGCGCGCATGCAGACCGAGCGCGAGCGCGAAGCGCGCCAGGCGCGTGCCGAAGGTGCGGAAGGGGCCCAGCGCATCCGCGCCGAAGCCGACCGCGAGCGCACGGTGCTGCTGGCGGAAGCCCAGCGCCAGGCGTCGGTCACGCGCGCCGAAGGCGACAAGGAAGCCGCCGACATCTACGCGCGTACCTACAATGCCAATGCGGAGTTCTACGCCTTCTGGCGCAGCCTCGAGGCGTATCGCCGGGCCATCGGCGACACCAACGCCACGATCGTGCTCTCGCCGGACAGCGAGTTCTTCCGCTATTTCCGCGAACGCGGCGTCAACGCGCCGGCCCCCGCCCGACGCTGAAGACGCCCGCAACGGCAGACAGGAAAACGGGGCCTTCGGGCCCCGTTTTTTTTGAATTCTGGTCACGCGATTTTGGTGCTGGTTCCATCGACGTCTTCGAGCATGCGCTAAAAAGATTTGTCTGCGGGTGCCCTGTTTTCGCCATTTTTCCGCCTATCTATAGGGGATCGACCGACGCCCGGCTGATCGGGCATACTTGGTCGGTTCAAATGTTTTCAGGGAGTTCCGATCCGTGATCGTCCGCGCCCTCGCTTCCGCTGCCCTCGTTCTGACCTTGGCCCTGGCCCAGCCTTTTGCCGTGCAGGCACAGGCCCAAGCGCCCACATCGCAGAGCCCGGGCCGCGCCGTGCCCAACACGCTGGCGCCCAACACGTTCGCCGATTTGGCCGAGCGGTTGCTGCCGGCGGTCGTGAACATCCAGGTCGTCACGGCCCAAGCCGCGCAGGCGGGTCCGCGCGGGCAGGGGCCGCAGGGCCAAGGGCCGCAGCAGCGCCGCCCCGATGGGCAGCCGCAATTTCCGCCGGGCTCGCCGTTCGAGGAATTCTTCCGCGAGTTCGAGAACCGCCAGGGTCGCGGCCCCGATCAGCCGCAGCAGCGCCGCGGCCAGTCGCTGGGCTCGGGCTTCGTCGTCGATGCGGCCGGCTTCATCGTGACGAACAACCATGTGATCGACGGTGCCGAGGAAATCCGCGTCGTCTTCCACGACAACCAGACCCTCACGGCCAAGCTCGTGGGCAAGGATGCGCGCACCGACCTCGCCTTGTTGAAGGTCGAGAGCCGTACGCCGCTGCCCTTCGTGCGTTTCGGCGACAGCGACAGATCGCGTGTCGGCGACTGGGTCGTGGCGATCGGGAACCCCTTTGGGCTTGGCGGTACGGTCACGCAAGGCATCATCTCCGCACGCCAGCGCGATATCAACGCAGGCCCCTACGACGATTTCCTGCAGACCGACGCCTCGATCAATCGCGGCAATTCGGGCGGGCCCTTGTTCAATCTCCAGGGCGACGTGATCGGCGTCAACACGGCGATCTATTCGCCGACCGGCGGCTCGGTCGGCATCGGCTTCTCGATCCCGTCTTCGATCGCGACGAACGTGGTCGCGCAATTGCGCAAAGACGGCCGCGTGCGGCGCGGCTGGCTCGGCGTGAACATCCAGAGTGTCACCGACGAAATCGCCGAGGGCGTGGGCCTCGACAAGGCGCGTGGGGCCCTCGTGGCGCGCGTGCCCGACAACGGCCCCGCCGCCAAGTCGAACATCCGTGCGGGCGACGTCATCGTGAAGTTCGACGGCAAGGACGTGACCGACATGCGCCGCCTGCCGCGCCTCGTGGCCGAAACGCCGGTCGAAAAAAGCGTGAAGGTCGAGGTGTGGCGCAATCGCGGCATCGTGACGCTCGACGTGACGTTGGGCGAGCTCGAAGACGAGCAGGCGGCCCAAGCGGCCCCGGGTGCCCGTCCCACACCGGGCCAGCCCGCACCGGGCGCGCCGCGCAACGAGCTCGACGTGCTCGGCATGACGCTCGCGCCCGTGTCGCCCGAACTGCGCCAGCGCTTCCAATTGCCCGAGCGCCAGCGCGGCGTGGTGGTGACGGCTGTCGTCGACGGCTCGGTCGCGCAGGAGCGCGGCATTCGTCCAGGCGACGTGATCGTCGAAGTGGCGCAGACCGAAGTCGCCCAGCCCGGCCAGGTTCAGGACAAGGTGCGCGAGCAGCGCACCCAAGGCCGCCGCTCGGTGCTGATTATGGTCGAGCGCGGCGGCGAGCAGCGCTTCGTGGGCTTGCCGGTCGAACCGCGCGGCTGACGCGGGCCTTCGTTCAAACGCTGGGCGTTTCGCCCCAGCGTTTGACGAGGCCGGTGTCGATGTCGAACAGGTCGAGGGCGCGGCCCACCGTGTGCGCCACGAGATCGTCGATCGTCTTGGGTTTGGCGTAGAAGGCCGGGACCGGCGGCAGGATCACTGCCCCGATTTCGGCGGCCTGCGTGAGGGCCCGCAGATGGCCCACATGCAAGGGCGCTTCGCGCGCCAGCAGCACCACGCGGCGGCGTTCTTTCAATTGCACGTCGGCCGCGCGCGTGAGCAGGCCTGTCGTGTTGCCGTAGGCGATCTCGGAGACCGAGCGCATCGAGCACGGGGCCACGAGCATGCCGAGCGTCTTGAACGAGCCCGACGAAATCGCCGCCCCCAAATCCTCGGAAGAATGCACGACGTCGGCAAGTGCGGTCACTTCGCGCGCGGTCCATTCGGTCTCGTAGGCGAGCGTCATGGCCGCGGTTTTGGTCATCACGAGATGCGTTTCGATGCCGGCGGCTTTCAGCGCTTGCAACGCGCGCACGCCGTAGATCGCCCCCGATGCGCCCGAAATGCCGACAACAAGCCGTTTGGTCATGCGAACGCCTCTTTGGGGGCTGCGAACTCGTTTGCCGCGTAGCCTTGCAGATACAATAGGGCGGTCAGGTCGCAATGCACGATGTTGAGGCGCGCTTGGGCGGCGACCGCCGGTTTGGCGCGGAACGCCACGCCGAAGCCTGCCGCCCCCAGCATCGCAAGGTCGTTGGCACCGTCGCCGACGCTGAGCGTCGCCTCGAGCGGCGCTTCGATTTCGGCCGCGAGCTTTTCGAGCGTGGCGAGTTTTGCTTCGCGGCCCAGGATGGGCTCGGCGACGGTTCCGAGAAGCTTGCCGTTTTCGACGTTGAGCGTGTTGGCGTAGTCGCGCGCGAAGCCGAGTTGGCGGCGCATGCGCGACGTATAGAACGTAAATCCGCCCGAGACGATCGCGGTCAGCGCCCCATTGGCCGCCATCGTCGCGGCAAGCGTGGCGGCACCCGGCACGATGCGGATACCCTCGGCCGCTTGCGCCAGCAGTGCTTCGTCGTGGCCTTTGAGCAGGCCGACGCGTTCGGTGAGGGCTGAACGGAAATCGAGCTCGCCGTTCATGGCACGGCGCGTGATCGCGGCCACATGCGGGCCGATGCCCAAGCGCTCGGCCAGATCGTCGAGCATTTCGTTTTCGATGAGGGTCGATTCCATGTCGGCCACGAGTAGGCGCTTTTTGCGGCCCAGTGCGGGTACCACATTGGCGTCGATGGCGCGCGCGCCCACCAGCGTTCGAGAAGTCGCCAGAATGCGTGCAGGATCTTCGTCGTTCGGGTAAAGCTCGGCGGCAATGCCGGGGGCGAGGATGCGCGCCGGCCCGAATGCGGCGGCGAATTCGGCAAGCGTGGCCGCATCGAGTGCGGGTTTCGCGGGATCGGCAGTCAGGACAAGGACAAGCTTCATGGCGGCGGGATCATGGTGAAGCCGGTGGGCGAGCGCAAGCCCGATGCGCTCATCGTCGCGGGCCCGACCGCGTCGGGCAAATCGGCTCTTGCGATGGCGATCGCGCGCGAATTCGACGGCGTGGTGATCAACGCGGATTCGATGCAGCTCTACGCCGAGCTCGACGTGCTGACCGCGCGCCCGTCGCGCGCAGACGAAGCCGCTGTGCCGCATCGTCTCTACGGCGTGTGGAAGGCCGCCTCGCACGGCACGGTCGGGCGCTGGCGCCAAGCGGCCTTGGCCGAAATCGCGGCTGCAAACGCCGCAGGGAAACTTGCGGTCGTCTGCGGCGGGACCGGCATGTATCTCAAAATGCTGGTCGAGGGTTTGAGCCACGTGCCGCCGATCCCGCCTGAAATCCGCGACGCCGTTCGCGCCAGATTTTCCGACATCGGTGCGGCCGCATTCCATGCCGAGCTTGCGGCGCGTGATCCCGTTGCGGGTGCCAAGCTCACGATGGCTGACAGCCAGCGCATGCTGCGCGCCTATGAGGTCGTCGAAGCCACCGGCCGCACGCTGTCCGACTTTCAAGCGGCCGACCCGCTTATGGTCGCGACATGGCCCACGCTCGTGTTGCTGCCGCCGCGCGAGGCGCATCGGGCGGCCATTGCGGCGCGCACGCGCAAAATGGCAGAAAACGGCGCTTTGGACGAGGTGCGCGCCCTGCTTGCCCAAAACCTGCCCGACACGCTGCCCGCCATGCGCGCCTTGGGCGTGCGCGAATTCGCTGGGCATCTCGCTGGGCAGTACGATTTTGATAGTGTGATCAATATGTTGAGCCTCGCGACGGCGAAATTTGCCAAGCGCCAGGCGACCTGGTTCCGCGGCCAGATGAAACATGCGCTGCGCTTCGATGCGCAATATTCGGAAAGTCTGATGGGTCAGATTCGCACGTTTGTTAAACAAATCCGTTGACGGGCTGGGACGCGGCGAATATGGTCCCGGTCCCGATTTTGCCCGTGCTTGAAAGGAACCCAAAATGTCGACCGCTCCCGATGCGAAGCTCGCCCAGGACACCGCCCCGTTGTCGGGTGCGGAGATCGTCCTCAAAGCGCTGGCCGAGCAGGGCGTCGACGTAATTTTCGGCTATCCGGGCGGTGCGGTGCTGCCGATCTACGACGCGCTGTTCCAGCAGAATTCCGTGCGCCACATCCTCGTGCGCGCCGAAGCAGGGGCCGTGCACGCGGCCGAAGGTTATGCGCGCTCGACCGGCAAGGTCGGCGTGGTGCTCGTCACGTCCGGCCCTGGGGCCACCAACGCCGTCACGGGCCTTGTCGATGCGCTGATGGATTCGATCCCGCTCGTCTGCTTGACGGGCCAGGTGCCGACGCACCTGATCGGCAACGACGCCTTCCAAGAGGCCGACACGACCGGCATCACGCGGCCCGCGACCAAGCACAATTATCTCGTCAAAGACGTCAAGAACCTGTCGAAGACGATCCACGAAGCCTTCCACGTGGCGCGCAGCGGCCGCCCCGGCCCGGTCGTGATCGATCTTCCCAAAGACGTGCTGATGGCGAAGACCGAATATGCCCCGGCCCCCGCCAAGCCGCATCCGACCTATGCGCCGCGCACCGAGCCCGATGCCAAAGCGATCGCCCAGGCGGTCGATCTGATGCTGGGGTCCAAGCGCCCGATCCTCTACACGGGCGGCGGCATCATCAATTCCGGCCCCGATGCGTCGGCGGCCTTGATCGAGCTCGCCCATCTCACCGGCTTCCCGACCACCAGCACGCTGATGGGGCTGGGTGCGATGCCCGCATCCGATCCGCTGTTCTTGGGCATGCTCGGCATGCACGGCACCTACGAGGCCAATCTCACGATGCATGGCTGCGACGTGATGGTGAATCTGGGTGCGCGCTTCGACGACCGCGTGACCGGGCGCCTCAACGCGTTTTCGCCCAATTCCAAGAAGATCCACGCCGACATCGACCCGTCCTCGATCAACAAAAACGTGCGCGTGGACGTGCCCGTCGTCGGCGATGCCGGCAAGATCGTGCGCGCCATGATCGCCGAGTGGAAGCGCCGCGTCTCCGCCGGTGCCAAGCCCGACAAGAAGGCGCTCGCCGATTGGTGGACGCAGATCGAGCAATGGCGCAAGCGCGATTGCTTGGCCTACATGCATTCGGCCGAAATCGTGAAGCCGCAATACGCGCTCGAGCGCCTGCAGGCCCTCACGGCCCATCGCGACGACGTGTATATCTCGACGGAAGTGGGCCAGCATCAGATGTGGGCGGCCCAGTTCATGAAGTTCCAGAAGCCCAATCGCTGGATGACGTCGGGCGGCCTCGGCACGATGGGCTACGGTCTGCCCGCCGCCATGGGCGTGCAGATCGCGCACCCGGACGCGCTGTGCATCGACGTTGCCGGCGAAGCTTCGATCCTGATGAATATCCAGGAACTCAGCACCATCGTGCAGTACCGGCTGCCGGTAAAGACGTTCATCTTGAACAACCAATATATGGGCATGGTGCGCCAGTGGCAGGAACTGCTGCACGGCTCGCGCTATTCGGAAAGCTACATGGATGCGCTGCCCGACTTCGTGAAGCTCGCCGAAGCCTTCGGCTGCGTGGGCCTGCGCGCCACCAAGGTTTCCGAGGTCGACGACGTGATCAAGGAAATGATCGCGGTCAAGCGCCCGGTCGTGGTCGACATGTGCGTCGACCAGAAAGAAAACTGCTTCCCGATGATCCCGTCGGGGGCTGCGCACAACGAAATGATTCTCGGCCCCAGCGACAAGCAGCCGGGAACCGGCGGGGGCAGCAGCGGCAAAGGCCCGATCTCGGAAGAAGGCATGGTGCTGGTCTAAGGGCCGGTACCGCTTTCGACCCTGCCGCATCCCAAGAAATAGAGAATAGATCGCCGTGCCCCAAACGCCAGCCGCCATCGAGCGCCATACCATCGCCGTCATCGTCGACAACGAACCGGGCGTGCTTGCGCGCGTCATCGGCCTGTTTTCCGGCCGCGGCTACAATATTGAGAGCCTGACCGTCGCCGAAACCGACGCCGCCAAGCACCAGAGCCGTATCACCGTCGTCACGACCGGGACGCCGATGGTGATCGAGCAGATCAAAGCCCAGCTCGACCGCCTGGTGCCCGTGCATCGCGTATCGGACTTGACGCAAGAAGGTGCGCATGTCGCGCGCGAACTGGCGCTGGTGAAGGTCATCTCGAAGGGCAACGAGCGCGTGGAAGCCTTGCGCATTGCCGACATTTTCCGCGCCAAAGCCATCGACAGCACCATCGGCTCGTTCGTGTTCGAAATCACGGGTTCGGGCGAAAAAATCGACGCCTTCGTCAATCTGATGGTGCCGCTGGGCCTCGCCGAGGTCAGCCGCACCGGCATCGTCGCCATTGCGCGCGGCGAAGCGCGGATGTAAATCCGCCCCCAAGCTTCATCGAAACGCCAGTCAAGAACACCCCAGAGGAGAGAGACCCATGCGCGTTTACTACGACCGCGACGCGGACGTGAACCTGATCAAAGGCAAAAAAGTCGCCGTCGTCGGCTATGGCAGCCAGGGCCATGCGCATGCGCTGAACATGCGCGACAGCGGCGTGAAGGACGTGGTCATTGCACTTCGCGCCGGTTCGCCCACGATCGCCAAGGCCGAGGGTGCGGGCTTCAAGGTCATGACGCCCGCCGACGCCGCCAAATGGGCCGACGTGATGATGATCGTCACGCCCGACGAGCTGCAAGCCAAGCTCTGGAACGACGATCTCAAGGCCAACATGAAGAAGGGTGCCGCGATCGCGTTTGCGCACGGCCTCAACATCCATTTCAGCCTGATCGAACCGCGCCCCGACCTCGACGTGTTCATGATCGCACCCAAGGGCCCCGGCCACACGGTGCGCTCGGAATACCAGAAGGGCGGCGGCGTGCCGTGCCTCGTGGCCGTGCACCAGAACGCTTCGGGCAACGCGCTTGAAATCGCGCTCTCGTACTCGTCGGCCATTGGCGGCGGGCGTGCGGGCACCATCGAGACGACCTTCAAGGAAGAGTGCGAAACCGACCTGTTCGGCGAACAGGCCGTGCTTTGCGGCGGCCTGTGCGCTTTGATCGTGGCGGGCTACGAGACGCTCACGGAAGCCGGCTACGCGCCCGAAATGGCGTATTTCGAGTGCTTGCACGAGGTGAAGCTGATCGTCGACCTGATCTACGAAGGCGGCCTTGCCACGATGCGCTATTCGATCTCGAACACGGCCGAATACGGCGACTACACGCGCGGCTCGCGCATTGTCACCGACGAGACCAAGAAAGAGATGAAGCGCATCCTCGACGACATCCAGTCGGGCCGCTTCGCGCGCGATTGGGTGCTCGAGAACGCCGCAGGCCAGGCGAGCTTCAAGGCGATGCGCCGCAAGCACGCTGCCCACGACATCGAAATGGTCGGCGAAAAGCTGCGCGCCATGATGCCGTGGATCGCCAAGAACAAGCTCGTCGACAAGGCCAAGAACTAAGCCTCTCTCGACGATCTACGACGACAGAGCCCCGCCCGGGCAACCGGGCGGGGTTTTTCGTTTGGGGGGCACCTGATGTCGCGCGCACTCGCGGCGCTAGCGGTTGCGCTTTCGATCCGGGCTACGCGGTTGATGCCTGCGCATGCGACGGCTAAGATGAAGCTAATGCAATCGCAAAAATCGGCTCTTGGAGGCGTAAATGGCGGAAATTGTCGTTCGCGATCCAGATGTTCTGAGCGGGCGCCCGGTTTTTCGCGGAACGCGGGTTCCGGTCGAAGTTCTGTTTGAAAATCTCGAGGACGGACTCACGATAGACGAAATCGTCCAGTCCTATCCCAGTCTCAATCGGGACGATCTCGTCGCGTGTCTTGCGGCCGCTTGTGCGACGGTCAAAAGCGAACCTACGTGAGAATTCTTCTCGACGAGAACATACCGATCCAATTGAAGCCCTTGCTTCCGGGGCATGTCGTCAAGTCGGTCAACGACAAAGATATCGGATGGAAGACCGTAAAGAACGGCAAGTTGCTTTCCCAAATGGAAGGCAGCTACGATCTGCTGATCACTGCAGACAAGAACATGTACGCCCAGCAGAATCTCTCCGACAGCACGCTTTCGATACTCGTCTTGCCGACCAACAGGCGAAGCGTCGTGCTCGATCTCGCCGTTCGAATTCTCGAAATAGTCGCTGCATTGTCGCCCCGCGAATATGCGGTTCTGGACAGCGCGGGAATTGCCTCGAAGAGAGAGTTCGGCGAACCCGATGGTGGTTCCAGCGGCCCTACGCCTTGAACTAGGGTCGGAGAGCGTCGCCCGCCCTCACGCCAATTCGCGCGCCATTTTGTTGAAGATCGCGTAGGCGAAATCGTTGCGGTCGCTGGCCGTCATCACGAAGGCGCCGAGGCCGCCGATGACGTTTTCTTCGTAGCTCGCGCGCAGGCGCTCGATCGGCATGGCCGAGCCCGAGCCCGGCGAGGCGATGGCGAGCGCATTGATCGTGATGCCGGCGGCAACCGCGCGGTCGCGGGCGGCAGGGGCCGGCAGGATGGCGCTGCGCATGTCCGGGCCGTCGCCCGCAATGTCGATCGTGGCGCGCGGGCTGCGGAAGGGTGCCACCGCGATGAGGTCGGTTGCGATGGCGATCGCGTCGCCGATCGCGTTCCAGCTTTGGCGCACGCGCGGGGCCGCCACCAGGCGGTCGGCGAAGTCGGCGGCATCGTCCGCACTCGCAATGCGCGCCCAGGGCAGGATGATCGCAGGTTCGCGCGGCGAACCCCATTCGCCGTAGGCAACCGCGATGGCGCGCGTGGGCAAACGCAGGATCGCGTTCACGATCTCCGGCCGTTCGATGGCGGCGGCGGTACCCTCGCGCTGCAGCCGGTATTCGTCTTCGTCGATCGAGCCCGAGCCGTCGTTCAGCAACACGAGCAGCAGATCGACATTGGCGCTTTGGGCGGCAAGCGGCGTTGCGGCGGCCAAACCAAGTGCGCCCAGTCCGAATTCGCGTCTGGTGAGGTGCTTGGGCGTGAGGCGCATGGGCTTAGCCGCTGCGGCGGCTGAAGAGCGTGTAGTAGCGATGCATGCCGTCGATATTGAGATCGCGCATCTGCGCGTAGCCGGCCCAGCTCGCGTATTTCGAAAGATCGATGCTCGGGCGGATTTCTTCGAGGCTGCGGCCGGCGCGCAAGCCGGCAAGCACGCCGTCGCGGATCGTTTCCATGTATTCGCGGAACTGGCGCACATGCGCCTTGGTGCCCATCGGCCCGTGGCCGGGCGCCAGCAGGTCGAAATCCATCGCCTCGACGCGCTTGAGCGAGTCGAACCATTCTTCCACGTAGCCCTCGTGCAGGTCGCGGAAGGCGACCGATTCGACCGGGATGAAATCGACCGCAAACAACGTGCGCGCGGCCGGGAAACGCACCACGAGCGAATTGTCCGAATGGTTGCGCCCGACATATTCGAGCTCGACCACGGTGCCGCCGAGCTCCAGCGTCAGCGCTTCGCTGAAGGCGATGTTGACCGGGGCCGTGCGGCGGCGCTCGTCGCGGATCTTGTCGCGCGCGCGGGCATGCGCCACCACGGTCGCGGTATCGGCGAAGACTTCGCCGCCGTTGATATGGTCGGGATGGTCGTGGCTGTAGACGAGATAGCGCACGGCTTGGTTGAATCTTGTGCGCAACTCGTTTTTGAGCCACGTCGCGGCGTCGGCATTGATCGGGTCGGTCGCGACCACGCCCGCCGGTGTGACCGCAAAAACCGAGAAATGGAAATTGTTGCGGAAGCGATAGACATTGCCTGCGATCTGCACGATCTCGCGCACCGGAGCTTGCGCTTGCGCCAATTGCGGGGCCTGCGCTTGCGCCATCAGCGGCGTTGCGAGGGCCGCCGCACCGGCGAGCCCGCCCGCACGCCGGAACAGATCGCGCCTTGCTATTGCTTCGGGTGCGAAGATCGGATCGTCGTAGCCGCAGCACGAGCATTGCGCTTCAGCGACATCTGCGTTGCTGCACGTGAAACGGGGCAGGCGGGTCATGAAGCCTCCGGGGGGCCGCGGGGGGCAAAAAAGCTCGTCCCATCGGTCCAGAAATCCCGACGGTGGTCAAATATCTTCGCGTGACACTTGTTCTTGTTTTATTCTTATTTTTGATGCAAGCTTGGCAGATCGGCTTTTCATCCGGGCCGGGCGCTGTTTGACAAGTGAAGAGGGTCTTTCGGCTCATCCGCAACAGGCGGGTTTTTGCCGAGACATATGCAACATTTCTTTTCTTTTCAGGATCTTATATCAAGAAATGTCGCGTCGATGTTGCGCCTGCGTTGCGTGGGCGTCGCGTCGATGTCGCGCAAATGTCGCGCGAAATTTTGCGGTGGCTGGCCGGCTTTGCGGTGCTCGCCTGCCCATCGCTGGTCAGATTGGGGCTATCTCTGTTAACCTTCCACCTTGCGTGGATTGGGTTTTATCCACAGGCTTTTCAGGGATTCGCCAAGATGGCCGACAGCGACCGGGTTTGGATCTTCGACACGACCTTGCGCGACGGCGAGCAGTCGCCGGGCTGCTCGATGAATCTCGAAGAAAAACTTCGCGTCGCGCGCATGCTCGAAGAGATGGGCGTGGACGTGATCGAGGCCGGTTTTCCGATCGCGTCGAACGGCGATTTCGAAGCGGTGTCGGCGATCGCGCATGAACTCAAAAAGTCGGTCGTGTGCGGCCTGGCACGCGCGGGCCGCAAAGACATCGACCGGGCGTGGGAAGCGTTGAAGGGGGCGGCGCGTCCGCGTATCCACACCTTCATCAGCACCTCGCCCTTGCACATGAAATACAAGCTGCAGATGGCGCCCGATGCGGTCCATCAAGCGGTCGTCGACAGTGTGACGCATGCGCGCAATCTGTGCGACGACGTCGAGTGGAGTGCCGAGGACGGCAGCCGCACCGAGTTGCCGTTTCTGTTCCGCTGCATCGAGAGTGCGATCAAGGCGGGCGCTTCGACGATCAACATCCCCGACACGGTCGGTTATGCCGAGCCCGCCGAGTTTGCTTCGCTGATCGCGGCGATCGTCGCGAATGTGCCGAATATCGACAAGGCGCGGCTGTCGGTGCATTGCCACAACGATCTGGGCCTCGGCGTCGCCAATTCTTTGGCGGCTTTGGGGGCGGGTGCCCGCCAGGTCGAATGCACGGTCAACGGCATTGGCGAGCGGGCCGGCAATGCCGCCCTCGAAGAGATCGTGATGGCGCTGCGTACGCGCCCCGACCGTCTGCCTTTCTGCACGAACGTCGATACCACGCATATCGTTCGCGCCTCGCGGCTCGTGTCGGCGATCACGGGGTTCGCGGTGCAGCCCAACAAGGCCATCGTCGGTGCGAACGCCTTTGCGCACGAGAGCGGCATCCACCAGGACGGCATGCTCAAGAATGCGCAGACGTATGAGATCATGACGCCCGAAAGCGTGGGGCTCGTGCGTTCGACCTTGGTCATGGGCAAGCATTCGGGCCGTGCGGCGTTCCGCGCCAAGCTCAAAGAACTCGGCTTCGAAGCGCTCGGCGACAATCTGCTCGAAGACGCGTTCAAGCGGTTCAAGGATCTCGCCGACCGCAAGAAGGACGTGTTCGACGAAGACATCGTCGCTTTGGTCGATGACCAGATGGGCAGCACCGACGACGCGATCAAATTCGTGTCGCTGCAGGTCGTGGCCGGCTCCAAGGGTCCGCAGATCGCCGATCTCGAAATCGAGATCGAGGGGATCGTCCACAACGCCCAGTCGCGCGGCAACGGGCCGGTCGATGCGGTCTTCAATGCGATCAAAAAACTCGTACCGCACGAAGCCAAGCTCCAGCTCTACCAGGTGCATGCCGTGACGGCCGGAACCGACGCCCAAGCCGAGGTCACGGTTCGACTCGACGAGGGCGGCAAGACCGTCAACGGGCAGGGGGCGGATGCCGACACATTGTGCGCCTCGGCCCGGGCCTATCTGAACGCCCTCAACAAGCTCTTGATAAAGCGCAAGAAATCGGCCCCCGCCGGGGCTGCCGCAGATATGTCGACAGTCGCGTCTATTTCGGCTTAATTCCGACCGAATCTGCGTCTATCCGGTGGGGTTTCGGGTTGCCCCGCCATCCACGAAAGGTACGGACTTTCTTATGTTTTCGCGTCTTCTCGGAATGCTCTCCGCCGACATGGCGATCGATCTTGGCACGGCCA
The DNA here is from genome assembly GCA_027532905.1 of Magnetospirillum sp. Taxonomy (NCBI): domain Bacteria; kingdom Pseudomonadati; phylum Pseudomonadota; class Alphaproteobacteria; order Rhodospirillales; family Rhodospirillaceae; genus Magnetospirillum; species Magnetospirillum sp. The sequence goes on along the minus strand of JAPZUA010000005.1, from coordinate 121,675 downwards.
ACACGCTGGTCTACGTCAAGGGTCGCGGCATCGTGCTGAACGAACCGTCGGTCGTCGCCATCGCCGAAATCAAGGGCAAGAAGCAAGTGCTCGCGGTCGGCGACGAAGCCAAGCTCATGCTCGGCCGCACGCCCGGCAACATCACCGCCATTCGCCCGTTGCGCGACGGCGTGATCGCCGACTTCGAAGTTGCCGAAGAGATGATCAAGCACTTCATCCGCAAAGTGCACAATCGCCGCTCGTTCGCCTCGCCGCAGGTCATCGTGTGCGTGCCCTCGGGCTCGACCGCGGTCGAACGTCGCGCCATCCAAGAGTCGGCCGAGAGTGCCGGTGCACGTCGCGTGTTCCTGATCGAAGAGCCCATGGCGGCCGCCATCGGGGCGGGCCTGCCGGTGACTGAGCCCACGGGCTCGATGGTCGTCGATATCGGCGGCGGCACGACGGAAGTCGCGGTGCTGTCGCTGGGCGGGATCGTCTATTCGCGCTCGGTGCGCGTCGGCGGCGACAAGATGGACGAAGCCATTATCGCCTATATCCGTCGCAACCACAACTTGCTGGTCGGCGAATCCTCGGCCGAGCGCATCAAGAAGGAAATCGGCTCGGCGTGCCCGCCCGACGACGGCGAGGGCCGCATGATGGAGATCAAGGGCCGCGATCTCATGAACGGCGTGCCCAAGGAATTGCTGATCTCCGAACGCCAGATCGCCGAGAGCCTTGCCGAACCCGTGAGCGCCATCATCGAGGCGGTCAAGGTGGCGCTCGAGCACACGGCACCCGAACTCGCCGCCGACATCGTCGACAAGGGCATCGTGCTCACCGGCGGCGGCGCTCTGCTCGGCAATCTCGACTATGTGCTGCGGCATGCTTCGGGCCTGCCCGTGTCGGTCGCGGACGACCCGCTGAGCTGCGTCGCCCTTGGTACGGGTCGTTGCCTCGAAGAGATGAAGACCCTTCGCAACGTTCTGATCTCGATGTACTGAGCCGCCCATGAAGCGTTCCGGACCCGTGCTGAAGCTGGCTGCCCCGATGCGGGTGCTCGCCCAGCGCACGGCGTTTCTGGGACTGGTGGGGCTTGCGGCCGGCCTTATGGTGCTCGGCAAAGCCGAGGCCCCGTTCATCGAGCGCGGGCGCATGCTCGTGGCCGACGCGGTCGTCCCCTTGCTCGATGCGGCCGCCCGGCCCGTGCACACGGCCAACGAGTTCGCCGACAATGTCCGCGGTCTGCTTTCGGTGCATGCCGAGAACGTGCGGCTGCGCGAACAGAACAACATGCTGATGCATTGGCAGCAGGTCGCGCGCAATCTCGAAGCCGAGAACCGCGCCTTGCGCGATACGGTGCGCGCTTCGACCGAGGCGAGTTTCACCTACGTTACCGCCCGCGTGGTGGCCGATGCCGGCGGCGCCTTCGTGCGCTCGGTGCTGATTGCGGCCGGTGCGCGCGACGGCATTTCCAAAGGCCACACGGCCTTGTCGCCCGACGGGCTTGTCGGCCGCGTGGGCGAAGTGGGCGAGCGCTCGGCGCGCGTGCTGCTGCTGACCGACCTCAACAGCCATGTGCCGGTGATGATCGAAGGCTCGCGCGATCGCGCCATCGTCGACGGCGACAATTCGGACCTGCCGCGCCTCGTGTTCCTGTCGTCGGGGGCACGGCCGCAGCTCGGCGACCGCATCGTCACCTCGGGCCACGGCGGCGTGTTCCCGCCGGGCTTGCCGGTCGGCGTCGTCGTGCAGAACGGTGAACAGGGTGTTCGCGTGAAGCCCTATGTCGATTTCCACCGGCTCGACTATCTGCGCGTGGTCGACTACGGCACCGGCGGCACCTTGCCGATGGCCGCCCCGCCGCCGCAGACGCGGCGCGGGCGCTAGGGGCGCGGCCCAGATGGTCGCGGCCGCCTTCGCCCAATTCGACCGGCTCGTCAAACGCGCATTGCCCGCCGCTTTGAGCGTGCTCATCGTCGCATTGTCGGTGGTGCCGGTCCCGATCCCCGAATACGCGGTGCTCGCCCCCAATTTCGCGCTGATGTCGGTCTTCTACTGGACCGTCCATCGGCCCGATCTGTTTCCGGCCTGGGGCGTGTTCCTGATCGGCCTGTTCGCCGACGCATTGTCCGGCGGTCTCGTCGGTCTCAACGCCTTCGTACTGCTGCTCGTGCACGCCACGATCATGTCGCAGCACAAGGTGTTTCGCGGCAAGGCGTTCTGGCTCGTGTGGCTCGCTTTCGTGATCGTGGCGTTCGGCGCCCAGCTGCTTGCCGCTATTCTCGGTTTTGCGTTCCGCGGCGGGCTGCCGGGCTGGCCGATCTGGCTGTCGCAATTCGCGCTGACGATAGCGCTCTATCCGGCCCTTGCGGCCTTGCTGGGTCGCATGCAGCGCCTGTTCCTGGGCGCGAGCTGAGGTCCCGTGCGATGCTGACCCGCAACGATCCCAACCGGCAGCGCAGTTTCACCCGGCGCCTTGCCTTGCTGGCGGCGGGCAAGCTTGCTTTGCTCGGCGTGCTGGGTTCGCGCATGTACTATCTGCAGGTCGTCGAAGCCGACAAGTACCGCATGATGGCCGACGACAATCGCATCAATCTGCGGCTGCTGGCGCCGCCCCGCGGCCGCATCCTCGACCGCGACGGCACGGTGCTGGCCGACAACCAGCTCAACTACCGCGTCGTACTTGTGGCCGAGCAGACCGGCTCGATCCCGGCCACGCTCGACACGCTGTCCGAAATCGTGCCGATCTCGGAGGCCGAGCGGCGGCGCGTGATGCGCGAGGTCGCGCGCAAACGAAAATTCCTGCCGACCACGGTCAAAGAGAATCTGAGCTGGGAGGACGTGAGCCGCATCGCGGTCAACGCGCCCGACCTGCCGGGCGTGATGATCGACGTGGGCTCGACGCGGCTCTATCCGCAGGGCGAAAGCATGGCCCATCTGATCGGCTACGTGGCCCCGCCCGCCGAGGCCGATCTCACCGGCGATCCGCTTCTGGAGCTTCCCGATTTCCGCGTCGGCCGCAACGGCATCGAGCGCATCTACGATCTGGCGATGCGCGGTCGGGCCGGCAACACGCAGCTCGAGGTGAACGCGCTCGGCCGGCCGATCCGCGAGCTGTCGCGCAACGAGGGCGAGCCGGGGGCCGACGTCACGCTCACGATCGACGCCGAATTGCAGCTGATGGCGGCCACCCGCCTCGCCAAAGAGGAGAGTGCCGCCGCCGTCATGATGGACGTCACGAACGGCGACGTGCTCGTGCTGGCCTCGCATCCGAGCTACGACCCGCACGAGTTCGCGCGCGGCATTTCGGGTCCGGCCTGGCGCGCGCTGTTGAACAACCACCGCGCGCCGCTGACCAACAAGGCCGTGTCGGGCATGTATTCGCCGGGCTCGACCTACAAGATGATGGTTGCCCTCGCTGCCCTCGAAAGCGGCGTGGCGCCCGAAATGCGCGTCTTCTGCCCGGGCCACATGGACCTCGGCGACAATCGTTTCCATTGCTGGAAGAGGGGCGGGCATGGCGGCGTCGACATGATCGACGCGCTGATGCAGTCCTGCGACGTCTATTTCTACGAGATGGGACGGCGCCTTGGCGCGGATCGTATGGCAGAGATGTCCCGGCGTTTCGGTCTTGGCCAGACGCTTGCGATCGATCTGCCGGGCGAACGTGCCGGCATCATCCCGACGCGCGCCTGGAAGCTCGCGCGCACCGGCAAAGGCTGGGCGCAGGGCGAATCGCTGGTGGCCTCGATCGGCCAGGGCTACGTGCTGACAACGCCCTTGCAGCTCGCGACGATGACGGCGCGCCTCGTCAATGGCGGCTACGCGGTGGTGCCGCATCTCACGCGCGATCTCGTGCAGGATCGGCGCATGATCGACCGCCCGGCCGGAAACTTCGCGTCGATCGGCGTGCAGCAAGCGCATCTGGCGCTTATGCTGCGGGCGATGCGCGGCGTGACCAACGATCCGCGCGGCACCGCCTTCCGCGCGCGCATCCTCGATGCTTCCTACGCCTATGGCGGCAAAACCGGCACCTCGCAGGTGCGCCGCATCACCGAAGAAGAGCGGCGCGTGGGCCTGCGCAAGCCTGATCAAGTGCCGTGGCGCGAGCGCGACCATGCTTTGTTCGTCGGCTACGCGCCAGTCGAGCAGCCGCGCTTTGCGATTTCGGTCATCGTCGAACATGGCGGCGGCGGCTCGGCCGTGGCGGCACCAATCGCGCGCGATCTGCTGCACGAGGCGATGAAACGCGAGAAACTGCGCCAGCCCGCGCCCGGTGCGCGCGTGGCGCAGGGGGCGTGAAGATTCGTTCTCGACAAGGGCCGGACGCTTTGCTATACGGCGCCCTCTTCTTCGCTTCGGCGAGGGCGCTTAGCTCAGTTGGTAGAGCAGGTGACTCTTAATCACCGGGTCGTAGGTTCGAGCCCTACAGCGCCCACCATCTTTTGACATGTCGGCACACTTTCAAGTGCGCCGGCGGGTCCCTACCACTGGAAGCGTTCCACGCCTTCGAAGGTGAGTTCGCTGCCGTCGGACATCACGACCGTGCCCGACACGTCTTGGCCCAGCGCGATCGTGCCGTGCGCCGACGCATCGGTCAGCACGGTGCCGTCGCTCAAAGCAAGCGTCCAACCGCCCGCACCCGGGCCGCCCACATCGCCCTGGATCGAGATCGTGTCGGTCCAGCTGGCGCCGAAGCCGCCTTGCACGATGTCGTTGCCCATGCCGACGCCGAAATAGGCGAGGTCGGAACCGTCGCCGCCTTGGATAAGATCGTTGCCTCCGCCGCCGGCGAGCGTATCGTCGCCGATGCCGCCGATCAGCGTGTCGTTGCCCGCCCGCCCGTCGAGCACGTTGGCATTTGCGTCGCCTGTCAGCGTGTCGGCGTTGGCACTGCCCGCGACGTTTTCGAAGCCGCTGATGCTGTCGCCCGAAGCATCGCTGCCCGATGCGGTGTTGGCCGCAAGGCTCACAGTCACGCCGCCGCCGGCCGTGCCGTAGTCGAGCGTGTCGATGCCCGTACCGCCCGCCAACGTGTCGTTGCCCGCACCGCCGACCAGCGTGTCGTCGCCGAGCCCGCCCGTCAGCGAATCGTTGCCGGCCCCGCCGGCGAGCAGGTTGGCATTGCCGTCGCCCGTAAGCGTGTCATTCGCCGAACCGCCGGTCAGATTCTCGATGCCCGACAGCACGTCGCCGCTGGCATCGCCCGCCGTACCGAGGCCGGTCGCAAGGCTCGCCGTGACAGCCGTCGTCGAGGTCGCGTAGCTTGCCGTATCGATGCCCGTCCCGCCCGCCAGCGTGTCGCTGCCCGCACCGCCGATCAGCGTGTCGTCGCCGAGACCGCCGGTCAGCACGTCGTTGCCGGCAAGACCCTCAAGAATGTTCGCGTTGCCGTCGCCGGTCAGATTGTCGGCGCCACTGCCGCCCGTCAGATTTTCGATTTCGGCGAACACGTCGCCGCTGGCATCGCCGACCGTACCGAGCCCAGTCGCAAGACTCGCGGTGACGGCCGCCGTCGAGGTCGAGTAGCTCGCCGTGTCGGTGCCCGCACCGCCTGTTAGCGTGTCGCTGCCCGAGCCGCCGATCAGCGTGTCGTTGCCGACCCCGCCGAACAGACGGTCGTTGCCGGCCATGCCGCTCAGCGTGTCGTTGCCGTCGCCGCCGTCGAGCAGGTTGGCGTTGCTATCGCCCGTCAGCGTGTCGGCGAGGGCGGAACCCGTCACATTTTCGATCGTGGCGAGCGTGTCGCCTTGTGCCGTACCGCCCACACCCGTACCGGCCGTGAGGCTCACCGTGACGGCCGCCGCCGATGCGCTGTAGTCGGCCGTGTCGATGCCCGTACCGCCGACCAGCGAGTCCGAGCCCATGCCGCCGACCAGACGATCGTCGCCCGCACCGCCGTCGAGGCGATCAGCCAAGCCGCTGCCCGTCAGCGTGTCGGCAAGGCTCGATCCGACGACCGTCTCGATGCCGGAGAGCACATCGCCTTCGGCATCGCCGCCGGTCCCGACGCCCGTCGCGAGATTGACCGAAACGCCGACGGTCGAGGTTGCATAGCTGATCTGGTCGTTGCCCGTGCCGCCGATAATGGTGTCCGCACCCGCGCCGCCCGCGAGCGAATCGTTGCCGGCTCCGCCGTCGATCACGTTTGCATTGGCGTCGCCCGTCAACGTGTCGGCATTGCTGCCGCCGGTCAGATTCTCGATGCCCGTAAACCTGTCGCCGTTGGCATCGCCCCCGGTACCGGTACCGGTCGCAAGACTCGCGGTGACCGACGCGGTCGAAGTTGCATAGCTCGCCGTGTCGGTGCCTGCACCGCCGGTCAGCGTGTCCGCACCCGCCCCGCCGATCAAAGTGTCGTTGCCCGCGCCGCCGTCGAGTATGTTGGCGGCAGTGTCGCCGGTCAGTTGATCGGCGAAGGCCGAGCCCGTGACATTTTCGAACGTGGCCAGCGTGTCGCCTTGCGCGTCGCCGCCAATACCTGTGCCGGTCGCAAGATTCACCGTGACTGCAGCACCCGACGCGCTGTAGTCGGCCGTATCGATGCCGGTGCCGCCGACCAACGTGTCCGCACCCGCACCGCCGGCAATCACGTCGTTGCCGGTATTGCCGTCGAGGCGGTCGGCACCCGTGCTGCCGGTTAGCGTATCGGCAAGTGTCGAGCCGACGATTGTTTCGATGCCGGACAAAACGTCGCCAGTCGCATCGCCGCCGGTCCCGAGGCCGGTCGCAAGATTGACAGACACGCCAGTGGTCGAGGCTGCGTAGCTGAGCTGGTCATTGCCCGCACCGCCGATGATCGTGTCGGCGCCCGCACCGCCGACCAGCGAATCGTTGCCGGCCCCGCCGTCGATGACGTTCGCGTTGGCATCGCCCGTCAGCGTATCGGCAAGCGTCGAGCCCGTGACGTTCTCGATGCCAGACAATACGTCGCTTGCGGCGTCGCCGCCGGATCCAGCACCGGTTGCAAGATTCACGGTCACGGCGGCTGTCGAGGCGCTATAATTGGCCGTATCGATGCCGGTACCGCCGACGAGCGTATCCGCACCCGCACCGCCGACCAAAAGATCGTCGCCACCACCACCGTCGAGGCGATCGGCCAGCGTGCTGCCCGTCAGCGTGTCGGCGAGGCTCGAACCGACGACGGTTTCGATGCCGGACAGCACGTCGCCCGCCGCATCGCCGCCGGAGCCCAGACCCGTCGCAAGATTGACCGCAACGCCTTGCGTCGAGGCTGCATAGCTGACCTGGTCGCTTCCGGCACCGCCGATGATCGTGTCGGCGCCCGTACCGCCGACCAGCGAATCGTTGCCGGCCCCGCCGTCGATCACGTTGGCGTTTGCATCGCCCGTCAAAGTGTCGTTGGCCGTGCCGCCGGTCAGATTTTCGATGCCCGAGAACACGTCGCCGTTGGCATCGCCCACCGTGCCGGTACCGGTCGCGAGATTCGCCGTCACGGCCGCGGTCGAGGTCGAATAGCTCGCGGTGTCGGTGCCTGCACCGCCCACAAGCGTGTCCGCACCGGCGGCGCCGATCAGCGTGTCGTTGCCGTCGCCGCCGCTGAGCATGTTGGCGTTGGCATCGCCCGTCAGAGTGTCCGCGAAGGCGGAACCCGTTACGTTTTCGATCGTGGCGAGCGTGTCGCCTTGCGCCGTACCGCCGACACCCGTACCGGCCGTGAGGCTCACGGTGACGGAAGCTGTCGATGCGCTGTAGTCGGCCGTGTCGATGCCCGTACCGCCGACCAGCGAGTCCGAGCCCAGGCCGCCGACCAGAAGATCGTCGCCCGCCCCGCCGTCGAGGCGATCGGCGAGTGTGCTGCCTGTCAGCGTGTCGGCAAGGCTCGAGCCCACGACCGTCTCGATGCCCGACAGCACATCGCCTTCGGCATCGCCGCCGGTCCCGAGGCCCGTCGCGAGATTGACCGAAACGCCGGTCGTCGATGTCGCGTAGCTGATCTGGTCGCTGCCCGTGCCGCCGATAAGCGTGTCGGCACCCGCACCGCCCGCCAGCGAATCGTTGCCGGCGCCGCCGTCGATCACGTTGGCGTTGGTGTCGCCCGTCAGCGTGTCGGCGGCCGTGCCGCCCGTGAGATTCTCGATGCCCGAGAAGCGATCGCCGTTGGCATCGCCGACCGTCCCCGTACCGGTCGCAAGGCTCGCCGCGACCGACGCGGTCGAAGTCGCGTAACTCGCCGTGTCGGTACCGATCCCGCCGGTCAGCGTGTCGGCGCCGGCACCGCCGATCAAAGTGTCGTTGCCCGCGCCGCCGTCGAGCACGTTGGCGGCGGTATCGCCCGTCAACGTGTCGGCAAAGGCCGAGCCCGTGACGTTCTCGAATGTGGCCAGCGTGTCGCCTTGCGCGTCGCCGCCAATACCTGTGCCGGTCGCGAGGCTCACCGTGACGGCAGCGCCCGATGCGCTGTAGTCGGCCGTGTCGATGCCGGTACCGCCGACCAACGTGTCCGCACCCGCACCGCCCGCAATAATGTCGTTGCCGGTATTGCCGTCGAGGCGATCCGCACCGAGGCTGCCGGTCAGCGTATCGGCAAGCGTCGAGCCGACGATTGTTTCGATGCCGGACAAAACGTCGCCGGCCGCATCGCCGCCGCTGCCAAGGCCCGTCGCAAGATTGACCGATATACCTGCGGTCGAGGCTGCGTAGCTGAGCTGGTCGCTGCCCGCACCGCCGATGATCGTGTCGGCGCCCGCACCGCCGACCAGCGAATCGTTGCCGGCCCCGCCGTCGATCATATTGGCGTTGGCATCGCCCGTCAGCGTATCGGCGAGCGTCGAGCCCGTGACATTCTCGATGCCTGACAATACGTCGCTTGCGGCATCGCCGCCCGACACCGCACCGGTGGCAAGGTTCACGGTTACGGCGGCGCCCGAAGCGCTGTAGCTCGCCGTGTCGCTGCCCGCACCGCCGACCAGCGTATCGCCACCCGCACCGCCGACCAGAATATCGTCGCCGCTGCCGCCCGAAAGCGAGTCGTTGCCCGCACCGCCCGTCAGGATATTCGCATTGGCGTCGCCGGTAAGAATGTCGGCGGCCGTGCCGCCGGTCAGATTTTCGATGCCGGAATAGACGTCGCCCGCAGCGTCGCCGACCGTGCCTGTGCCCGTCGCAAGGTTCGCATTCACCGCCGCCGTCGATGCCGCGTAGCTCGCCGTGTCGGTGCCGCTGCCGCCCGTCAGCGTGTCGGCACCAGCGCCGCCCGCAAGCGTATCGTCGCCGGCACCGCCGCTGAGTGCGTTGGCGTTCGCGTCGCCCGTCAGCGTATCGGCGAAGTTGGAGCCGACGAGATTCTCGATCGTGGCGAGCGCGTCGCCTTGCGCATCGCCGCCGCTCCCCGTTCCCGTCGCAAGATTGACGGTCACGGCGGCACCCGAAGCGCTGTAGTCCGCGGTGTCGAGGCCAGCACCGCCGACCAGCGTGTCCGCACCTGCGCCACCGACGAGCACGTTGGCATTCGCGTCGCCCGTCAGCGCATCCGCACCGCTGCCGCCGGTGACATTTTCGATGCCCGAAAGCGTGGCGCCAGTGCTCGTCGCCCCGGCTGCGAGATTGACGGAAAGGCCCGAGGTCTGATCGGCGAAGCTCGCCGTATCGATCCCGCTGCCGCCGATCAATGTATCGGCCCCGCCGCCGCCCGTCAGAATGTCGTCGCCAGCACCGCCGCTCAGCACGTTGGCGCTCGTGTCGCCGGTCAGCGTATCCGCACCGCTGCCGCCCGTGAGATTTTCGATGCCCGAGAATGTGGCGCCAGTACTCGTGGTGCCGGCCGTGAGATTGGCCGAAACACTCGCTGTTTCGTCGGCGAAGCTTGCCGTATCGATCCCGCTGCCGCCAATCAGCGTGTCGGCACCGCCACCGCCCGAAAGAACGTCGTCGCCCGCATCGCCGCTCAGCACGTTGGCGTTTGTGTCGCCGGTCAGCGTGTCGGCACCGCTGCCGCCGGTGATGTTTTCGATGCCCGAAAGCGTGGCGCCGCTGCTCGTCGTACCCGTTGCGAGGTTTGCGGTGAGCCCTGCCGTCTGATCGGCAAAGCTCGCTGTGTCGGTGCCGCTGCCGCCAACAAGCGTGTCGGCACCGCCGCCGCCCGAAAGAACGTCGTCGCCGCTGCCGCCGTCGAGCAGGTTGGCGTTTGCGTCGCCGGTCAGCGTATCCGCACCGCTGCCGCCGGTCAGGTTCTCGATGCCCGAGAGTGTGACGCCAGCGCTCGTTGCACCGGTCGCGAGATTTGCCGTGAGCGCCGCCGTTTGAGTGGCAAAGCTCGCGGTGTCGGTGCCGCTGCCGCCAACAAGCGTGTCGGCCCCGCCGCCGCCCGAAAGAAGGTCGTCGCCGCTGCCGCCATCAAGCACGTTGGCATTTGCGTCGCCGGTTAACGTATCGGCACCGCTGCCGCCGGTGACGTTCTCGATGCCCGAAAGCGTGGCGCCAGTACTCGTCGCCCCGGTCGCAAGATTCGCGGAAAGGCCTGCCGTCTGATCGGCAAAGCTCGCGGTGTCGGTGCCGGTACCACCGATCAATGTGTCGGCCCCGCCGCCGCCGACAAGTGTGTCGTTGCCGGCACCGCCGGTCAGGATATTGGCGCCCGCATCGCCGGTCAGCGTGTCGGCAGCGCTGCCGCCCGTGAGATTTTCGATGCCGGAGAGCGTGGCGCCGGTGCTTGTCGTGCCCGTCGCAAGGTTTGCGGCAAGGCCCGTCCGGTGGTCGGCGAAGCTCGCGGTGTCGTTGCCGGCTCCGCCGATCAGCGTGTCGGCCCCGCTGGCGACGATCGGTTCGTTGTTCGGATCGACCGAATTGCTCGGTCGCACGGGGTTGGTGCCGCCGCCGCCCGACAGGATGTCGTCGCCCGCACCGCCGTCGATGAGGTTGGCGCCAGCATTGCCCGTGAGCGTATCGGCACCGCCGCCGCCGATCAGGTTTTCGATCCCGATGAGGGTGGCGCCCATGCTGGAATTGCTCGACAAGAGGCTGGCGGTCAGGCCTGCCGTTTGATCGGCGAAGCTCGCTGTGTCGTTGCCGGTCCCGCCGACCAACCTGTCGTTGCCGCCGCCGCCGATGAGCACGTCGTTGCCAGCGCCGCCGGTAAGGGTATTGGCGCCCGCATCGCCGGTGAGCGTATCGGCACCGCTGCCGCCGGTCAGATTTTCGATGCCCGAAAGCGTGGCGCCGGTGCTCGTCGTACCGGTCGCGAGATTCGCGGAAAGACCTGCTGTTTGATCGGCGAAGCTTGCGGTGTCGTTGCCTGTACCGCCGACCAGCGTGTCGGCACCGCCGCCGCCGGACAGAAGATCATTGCCCGCACCGCCGGAAAGCACGTTGGCGCCTATGTCGCCGGTGAGCGTGTCGGCACCGCTGCCGCCGGTGATGTTCTCGATGCCCGAAAGTGTCGCACCGGTGCTCGTGGTGCCGGTCGCGAGATTCGCGGTGAGCGCTGCTGTCTGATCGGCGAAGCTTGCGGTGTCGATCCCGCTGCCGCCAATCAGCGTGTCGGCCCCGCCGCCGCCTGCGAGAACATCGTCGCCCGCACCGCCGCTGAGCATGTTGGCGTTCGCGTCGCCGGTGAGCGTATCGGCACCGCTGCCGCCGGTGACGTTTTCGATGTTCGCGTAGCTGTCGCCGCGATTGCCCGTCCCTGTCGCAAGATCGACGACGACGGAATCGCTTGCGGCGGCGTAGCTGATTGTATCGCTTCCCGCACCGCCGTCGAAGGCCTCGCTGCGCACGCTGTCGACGAAATTGTCGCTGCCGACGGTACCGTCGACGGCCAAGGCGCCGGTCGCAACCGAGGCCGCCGCGGTTTGGCTCGCCGATGTAGTTGCACCGCCCGCTTCGGCTGAGTTTGCGGTGAAGGCGAAGCCGCCGATTGCCGCTGCCGGGATCGTGTCGGCCGCGCGCACTTGGAAGGTCGCATCGAGGCGCCCGTCGGATCCGACGACGGCGCTGAAATCGATGGTGCCGCCCGTTCCGTCCGTGCCGGGCGTCCAGATCCCGCCGGCCGCATCGGTCACGATGAGCTTGTCCGGCACCGTGACGGTCGCGCTGTGGGTCTGCGAACCGTCATTGTCGTTGAACTGTGCGCCGAGCGTGACCCTGCCGGTCTCGCCGTTTACAAAAACCGTGTCGCTGCCGCTTGCACTTTGAACGGCGATCGAAACGGCGGTCGGTTGGTCGGCAACGCTGTCGATATCGACATAGAGCGTGCCGGTGCTTGTCGCCGCGTCGCCGCTGGCCGACTCGGTTGCGCGTGCTTCCACGCTCAGCGTGTAGCGGCCCGAACCGTCGGCGGGCGGCACGAAAGCGAGCCCGGCAAGATCGCTCGCGGAAAGCGTCCACGAGCCGTCGCCATTGTCGATGCCGGCACTCAAGCTGCTGCCGGCGGGCACGCCCGAAATCGTGACGCTTAGCGACTCCGACCCGTCGGCGTCACCAAGTGCTGCCCGCACATCGAGGGCGACTTGGCTATCTTCGGTGCCGTGCGCGTTTGCAAGCTGTAGCGTCGGCGCTGCGGCGGCGAGGTCGAGCGGTGCGGCGGCGACCGTTTCGGTCGGTTCCGTCGGCGTTGTGTTGGTTGCGAGCGGTTCGGCGCGTGCCGGTGCAGCGGCTGGTGCGGGGGCATCGGAAACGGGCCGCGCTGCCGTCGTATCGCTGCCTGCGCGCGCATTGGCGGTAGCGGTTGGGTTCGTTGCTGCCCGTGCGGCCGCGTCGGCGGGCGCATTCGCAAGCGTGGGGGCGGCAATCGTCTCGGGGCCGGCACCTGGGGCCGCAGGCGCGCCTTGCGGCGTGTCGGCATTCGGGATTGCGGCGGTCGCATCAGGCCCGGTCGCGCGCGCAGCACTCTCCGCATCGCGCGTCGGGCCGCGCATCTGGGCGGTTTGCAGCGTCGATTCCAGATTGGTCGCAAGCCGGTCGCCGGTCGCCAGTGAAGTGTTGGCGGCGGCGCTGTCATCGGCCGTTGTCCCCTGAAGCGCCGTCGCTTGCGCGATCTGAATGGTGCTGGCGACGATGGCTGGGCCGTCATTGACGGGCGGCGCGGGTGCGAAGCTGCGCTCGTCGCCCATCAATGTGCCGTAATGGACAGAACCCATTCCGGTTGCGTTGGTCGCGATGATCGAGGCGGGCGGCGGTGCCGGGGTTGCCTGCGGCTGAAGGGGTAAAGCGGGGGTCAGACCGGCGCTTTGCGCCGTCGCCAGGGCTTCATCGGCAATCACCGTCGATTTAGGGTCAGCCATATCCTCACGCATTCTGCAGAGTATTGATATTAATGGATAAATTCTGATAACTAAAATTATCGTCTTTTTTTAAGTTTGAGTCCAGCGAAATTATCAGTCATTATAATGCTCGCCTGAAGAATCAGGCCGCCGCGTCGCAGCGGCTGGCCGGGGGAGACGTCGCGCGCGCAATGGCTCAATTTGATCGCATACCGATGGGCGCCGGGCTCGGCATGGCGCTAAACCCGACGCTTTTGGTCGCTTCGCTTGCCCTCAATCTGTTCGGCGTGGCGTTGCCGATTTTCACGCTGCAGATCTACGACCGCGTGATCCCGAATGCCGCCAGCGACACGCTCGCTTTGCTGGTGCTGCTGCTGGCGACAATTCTGGTTGGCGAAGGGATTTTGCGCGGCGCGCGCAACATGCTGACGAGTTGGGCGGGTGCGCGCTTCGAGCATGCGGTTGGGTGTGCCGCGATCGGCCGCCTGCTCAATGCCGAGTATGTTGCCGTATCGCGCGATTCGGCCGGCACGCAGCTTGAGCGGCTGGGGGCGGTCGATCGCCTTCGCGAGTTCTACGCCAATCAAGGCGCGACGATTTTCGTCGATCTGCCGTTTGCGCTGATTTTCGCAGGGCTTATCTGGGTCATCGGCGGCTCGCTCGTTTGGGTCGTGGCGGCCGTATTCGCGGCGTTTGCGGTGGCGGCCCTCGGCGTGGCCGGATTCCTGCGCAGTGCGATCGCCGCGCGCGCGCAATCGGACGACCGCCGCATCAGCTTCATGATCGAAGTTTTGACCGGCGTCACCACCGTCAAGGCGTTGACGATGGAGCGCCAGATGATGCGCCGCTACGAACGCCTGATGGACCAGGCGGCGGCGGGGGCGCACCGCGTCACCAATCTCTCCAGCCTGTCGCAAACGCTCGGGATGCTGTTCTCGAACCTCGCGGTCGTGGCCGTGCTCGGCTACGGCGCATTGCAGGTGATCGACGGCGATCTCACGGTGGGCCAGCTCGCCTGCTGCTCGTTGCTCGCCGGGCGCACCTTGCAGCCGTTGATGCGCGCGATGGGCATCTGGACCAACTACCAGAGCATCCGCAACGCACGCGCACGGCTGCAAGCCTTGGCCGAACTGCCGCAGGAGCCGGTCGCGGGCGAGGCGCGCGCAGTGCGCGTCGCGGCCGGTGCGATCGAGCTGCGCGGTGTGGATTTCGGCTACGGCCCCGGCCGCACGATCCTCAAAGACGCCGATCTTTCGATCAAGGCGGGCGAATGTGTGGCGATCGTCGGCACCAACGGGACGGGCCGCTCGACCGTGCTGTCGCTTCTGGCCGGGCTCGTGCGCCCGCAAGCGGGCACGATCGCGTATGACGGCGCCGTGCTCAAAGCCGACGATGCGCGCCCCGGACCCGCCGAGATCGGCATTCTGCCGCGCCATGGTGTCGTGTTCCAAGGCCGTCTCATCGACAATCTGACGATGTTCCGCCGCGGCCCGATCGTGGACGCCGCCCTCGACGTATCGGCCCGCCTCGGGCTCGACGCGTTTGTCGCCGCCCAGCCGCAGGGCTACGAGACCGAACTGGGCGATCCCGAAGCGCTGCCGGGCGGCGTGCGCCAGCGTATTGCGATCGTGCGCGCATTGGCCGATGCGCCGCGCATCGTGCTGTTCGATGAAAGCAACAACAGCCTCGACCACGATTCGAACGATCGGCTTTTGCAGATGCTGCGCGAACTCAAAGGCCGCAGCACGCTGGTGCTGGTAAGCTACCAGCCCTCGGTCTTGCGCATCGCCGACCGCGTGCTCGAATTGCGCGACGGCCGCTTCCACGAACGCCCGCGAGGGTCCGCATGAGCGAGCCCGTCGCCCTGCCGCAACGCACGCGGCCCGACATCGCTGTCGTGCGCGCCGATCCGCTGGCCGAGGAACTGCGCCAGGGCAGGCTCGAAGCGTTCCAGGCGCATTCGCCTTTCACCGCGTGCCTGATGCCGCTTCTGAACGCGCTCGGCTGGCGCGGCGATCCGCGCGTGATCGTCGAAGCGCTGCCGCATTTCGCCGCCAATCTCGATCTCGACGGTTTGCGCAACGTGCTGGCCGAACTCTCCTTCGCGACCAAGCCCTACAAAAAGCGGCCCGACGAAATCGATCCGCGATTGCTGCCGTGCCTGCATGTGAGCCCGTCGGGGGCGCCGCGCGTGCTTTTGTCGCGCGAGGGGCCGCATATGCGCGTGTTCGACGCGCATGCGGGCGAAGAGCGCGAGGTGCTGGCGGCCGACGTGCCGCTGGGCTCGATCTATCTGATCGAGACGATCGAGACTTCGCGCGAAGAGAACGCGGCCCAAGCCTCGTTCATGTCGCGCCTGCTGCAGCGTTTCCGTCCCATTCTGGGCCAGCTTGCGCTGCTCACATTGTTCACCGATCTGCTTGCCCTCGCTTTCCCGCTGTTTTCGATGGCGGTGTTCGACAAGGTCGTCGGCACGCAATCGCGCGAATTGCTGCTCTCGCTCGCCGTCGGCATGGCAGTCGTGTTCCTGTTCGATTTCCTCATGCGCCTGCTGCGCGGCCGTCTGCTGGCCTATGTGGGGGCCCGCATCGAGCGTTTGATTTCGGTTGCCGTGCTGCGCCATCTCCTGCGGCTGCCCACGCAGTATCTCGAAGGGGCACCTGTCGGCACGCAGCTCGCACGCCTCAAGGAATTCGAGTCCGTACGCGAGTTTTTCAACGGCCCGCTCGCAGGTGTTGCGCTCGATCTGCCGTTCCTGTTCGTGTTCCTGATCGCGATCGGCCTGCTCGGCGGGCCGCTCGTATGGGTGCCGCTGGTGCTGGGCTTGCTCTTGGTCGTGTCGGGTTATCTCGGGTCGATGCTGCTGCAAGCACCCTCGCTGCGCGCCAGCAAGGCGCGCAGCCAGCGCCATGCGCTGTCGGTCGAAATCGTGTCGAACTTGCGCGCCATCAAGCAGATCGGCGGTGCCGATGCGTGGCTCGAGCGCTACCGCGCCGCGTCGGCCTCGGCTGTCGGCGAGGGGCGCAAGGTGCAGGCCACAAACGCGGTGCTGCAGACGTTTTCGCAAGGCCTCACGATGCTGGCGGGCGCCATCGTGCTCGTGTGGGGAGCCGCCCGCATCATCGACGCGCAAATGTCGGTGGGCGCGCTCGTCGCGACAATGGCGCTCACTTGGCGCGTGCTGTCGCCGCTGCAGGTCGGCATTGCGGCCCTGTCGCGCCTCACGCAGATCCGCCAGAGCCTCGCACAGATCGACCAGCTGCTGCGCCTGCGCCCGGAACTCACCGACCGTGCCACGCCGGCCGTCGTCCAGCGCGTGTTCCGCGGCCAGATCGCCCTCAATCGCGTGTCGCTGCGCTACCGCGCCGAAGCCGAGCCCGCCTTGCTCGGTGTGGATTTCGTGGCGAAACCGGGCGAGATGGTGGGTTTTGCCGGCCACTCGGGTGCGGGCAAATCGACCGCCCTCAAAGTGATGATGGGCCTCTACCAGCCGCAAGCCGGCACGGTCCAGCTCGACGGGCTCGACATCCGCCAGATGACGCCGGCCGAGCTGCGCCTGGCGATTGCGTATGCGCCGCAAAGCCGCCATCTCTTCTACGGCACGATCGCCCAGAACCTGCGTCTCGCAGCCCCTACGGCGAGCACGCCCGATCTGCATGCGGCTTTGGCCGAAGCGGGCGGCCTTGAAGAGGTGCTGGCCCTCAAAGACGGGCTCGACACGCAGCTCGGCGACCAGGGGGCAAGCGGCCTGCCGGCCGGCCTCCTGCAGCGCATCGCCTTGGCGCGCGTGTTCCTGCGGCCGGCTGCGGTTCTGCTGCTCGACGAACCCGGCCAGTGGCTCGACACGAATGGCGACGCAGCCCTCATTGCAGCCCTGCAGCGGCGCAAGGGCAAACAGACGATCATTCTGATTTCCCACCGCCCCAGCCATCTTGCGCTGTGCGACCGCGTCGCCACGTTCGACGGCGGCCGCATCGTGCAGATGCGCGCCAACCCATCCGCCTCGGTTCCCGGAGCCATTCGATGACGCTGCCCTCGACCGCGTTGCGGGCCGATCCTGCCCGCATCCGCTATCTCACCCTCGCGATCCACCTCGAAGAGGGCGGGGCCCCGTGGCTCATGCGCGCGGCTGTGTGGCTGATCGCGGCCCTGGTGGGCGGTGCCGTCGCGTGGGCGGCCTACACGAACGTCGCGCAGATCGCCCAAGGCCCCGGCGAGATCGTGCCGGCCGGCAGCGTGCAGCTTGTGCAGCATCTCGAAGGCGGCATCGTCGCACACATTCTGGTGCGCGAAGGCGACATCGTGGAAGAAGGCCAGCTGCTGGTCGAAATCGACGCGACGGCCGCGACCGCCGAGCGCGATCAGCTCGCCTCGCGCGAGGCAAGCTTGCGCCTGCAGGCCGAGCGCCTGCGCGCCTTCGCCGAGGGCCGCGTGGCCACGCTTGCCGAGGCGACCGAAACAGGCCTTTCGGCCGACCAAGCGGCGATCCTGCGCACGCAGGAGCGCGCGCGCACGAGCCAACGCGTGGTCCTCGAACGTCAGCTCGGCGGCAGGCGTGCGGATCTCGAAGCGCTGCTGAGCCAGCGCCGCACGCTCGAGCGCCAGATCGAAATCACCAACGAAGCGCTCGGCATGCGCCAGCGCCTGACCGACCAGGGCCTCAATTCGCGCATCACGCTGCTCGACGTGCAGCGCGAAATGAACCGCGTGCAGGGCGAGCTTTCGACCGCGACCGTCAATATCGGGCGTGCGCGCGAAGCGGTCGCCGAGGCCGAGCAGCGTCTGATCGAACTCGACAGCCGCCTTTCGGCCGACGCAATGCGCGAAGTAGGCAGCGTCACGGCCGAACTGCGCCAGGTCGAGGA
The DNA here is from genome assembly GCA_027532905.1 of Magnetospirillum sp. Classification (NCBI taxonomy): domain Bacteria; kingdom Pseudomonadati; phylum Pseudomonadota; class Alphaproteobacteria; order Rhodospirillales; family Rhodospirillaceae; genus Magnetospirillum; species Magnetospirillum sp. Next base: position 103,611 of record JAPZUA010000005.1, on the reverse strand, counting down.
GGCGCGCGTGCGCCTCGACGACCGGGTCGCGCGCACCAAGGTGCTGTCGCCGGTGCGCGGCGTGGTCAAGGAAATGCGCGTGCGCAGCGAGCGCGGCGTGCTGCCGCCCGGCGGCACGCTGCTCGAAGTGGTGCCGATCGGCCGCGAACTCGTCGTCGAAGCGCGCCTGCCGCCCAACGATATCGGCCAGGTGCGCATCAGCCAGCCGGTCGCAGTCAAGATCTCGACTTACGACTTCGCGCGCTTTGGCAGCGTGCCGGGCACGCTCACGAGCCTGTCGGCCTCGACCCTCGTCGATCCGCAAGGACGCACCTACTACAAAGCGGTCATCAGCCTCGACAAAAGCTACGCAGGCGACGATCCGGCGCGCAATCCGCTGCTGCCGGGCATGACCGTGCTGGCTGACATCAAAACCGACGAGCGCAGCGTGCTGCGCTACATGCTCAATCCGGTCTACCGCGCCCTCGACCAGGCTTTTAGCGAGAAGTAGCCGCGCGCAGGCGCATCACGATGTAGAAAGCGATGCCGAAGACCGCGATGCCGAACAGCGGCCAGTACCAATAAAGCGCCAGTTTCGGGATGCCGCCGAAGGCGGCACGCGTGCAGCCCGGCAGGCGCAAGCCGGAAAAACTCTGGCAGTAGCGGTATATCGGGCTTTGCAGCCACGCTGCGAGCGTGCCAAGCACGCCGCCCATCGTGCATACGGCGATGGCGGCAAACGAATGCGCCGGTTTCCAGACGAATGGCACCATCGGTCGGCAACCTTTCTTCGCGTGCGGCCGACCCTAGACCGAAACGAACGGTCGGGCCAAGCCCGTCGCAATTCGGGCGCAAATTGCGCGCACAAACGCGCGTCTTGACCTTGCCGCCCGGGAAGGGTTCATGACTCTGTCGCAAGGAGCCGTATCCCGATGCCCGACGACGCTCGAACGAAAGACACCGCTTACGCGATCCCGGTCGACGGAATGAGCTGTGCGTCGTGCGTGGCGCATGTCGAAAAGGCGTTGGCGCTTGTCCCCGGCGTTGCGTCGGCCAGCGTCAATCTCGCGACCGAACAAGCGCGCGTCGTGCTGTCCGATCCGGCTGCGTTGGCGAAGCTTGGCCCCGCGATCGAAGCGGCCGGCTATTCCGTGCGCAATGCGAGCGCCGAATTCGCCGTGTCCGGCATGACCTGCGCTTCGTGCGTGGCGCATGTCGAAGCGGCGGCCAAACGTGTGCCGGGCGTGCTCGAAGCGACCGTCAATCTCGCGACCGAGCGCGCGCACATCGTCTATCGTGATGGCATCGCCGATCCGGCCGCAATCGTGCGCGCGATCGCGGATGCGGGCTACGATGCAAAGCTGGTTGGGTCCGAGGCGGCAGGGCAAGCGCCGCACGACGAGAATGCGACCCTTGCACGCCGCCTGGTTCTTGCGGCCGTGCTCGGCGCGCCGGTTTTTGTCGTCGAAATGGGCGGCCATATCTTCCCGCCGCTGCATGGTTGGGTCCATGCCGTTTTGTCGCCCGTCTTCGTCGCCTATGCGTCGCTGGTGCTGACCACGCTTGTGATGTTCGGGCCGGGTCTCGGTTTTCAGCGCGTGGGCCTTGCCAATCTGCTGCGCGGCACGCCCGACATGAACACGCTCGTCGCGGTCGGCACGCTCAGCGCCTATCTCTATTCGCTGGCCGCAGTCGTGGCGCCCGATCTCATGCCGGCGGGTGCGGCCCATCTCTATTTCGAAGCGGCCGTGTCGGTCGTCGTCCTCGTTCTGCTCGGCCGTTATCTCGAGGGGTTGAGCCGCGGGCATGCGCGCGATGCGATCGCAAGGCTCGGTCGGCTGCAGGCCAAGACCGCGCGCGTCGAGCGCGACGGCGTCTTCGTCGAGGTGCCGATCGCGTCGGTCGTCGTCGGCGACCGGCTGCAAGTGCGCCCGGGCGAGCGCATTGCCGCCGACGGCACGCTTGCGAGCGGCCATTCCTATGTCGACGAGTCGATGGTCACGGGCGAGCCCGTGCCCGTCTTCAAGGAAGTCGGCGCAGCCGTTATCGGCGGTACCGTCAACCAGAATGGCAGCTTCGTTTTCGCGGCAACGAAGGTCGGGGCCGATACGATGCTGGCGCAGATCCAGCGCCTCGTCGAAAACGCCCAGGCCGGTAAGCTGCCGATCCAGGCGGTCGTCGATCGCGTGACGGCACGCTTCGTGCCGGCCGTGTTCGCGGCGGCGGCGACCACGTTTGTGGCCTGGATGCTGTGGGGCGGCGCCGATGCATTTGGCCTTGCACTCGCCAATGCGGTCGCCGTGCTGATCGTCGCGTGCCCGTGTGCCATGGGCCTCGCCACGCCGATTTCGATCCTTGTCGCCAGCGGGCGTGCGGCCGAGCGCGGCATTCTGTTTCGGCGCGGCGAAGCGCTGCAGCAGCTGGGGACCGTTACCCTCGTCGCGTTCGACAAAACCGGTACGCTCACCAAGGGGCGTCCCGAGCTTACCGACCTCGTTGTCGTCCCAGGCTTCGCGGCCGACGAAGTCTTGGCGCTGGTGGCAGCACTTGAAGAATCGTCCGAGCATCCGATTGCCGCCGCGATCGTACGGGCAGCGCACGACAAGAAGCTCCCTAGCCTGCCCGTTGCGGATTTCGCCGCCGAGCCCGGCTTGGGTGCGCGCGCGCGCGTGGGCGGTCGCGACGTCGTGGTCGGCGCCGACCGCTATCTCGCGTCGCTCGGCATTTCGGTCGCAAGTTTCGCAGACGCGACAGCGGCACTCGCAAAAGTCGGCAAATCGCCGATCTTCGCCGCAATCGATGGGCGCTTGGCTGCCCTTGTCGCGGTCGCCGATCCGATCCGCGAAAGTGCTAAACCCGCAATCGCAGCTTTGTATGCGGCGGGCCTCGCAACCGCGATGGTCTCAGGCGACAATCGCGCAACTGCAACCAGCGTTGCCGCCGAACTCGGCATCTCGCGCGTGGTCGCAGAAGCAATGCCCGCCGACAAACTCGCCGCCCTTGCGGCTTGGCGCGCGGAGGGAGAAACGATCGCGTTTGTCGGCGACGGCATCAACGATGCGCCCGCTTTGGCGCAAGCCGATATCGGCATTGCGGTGGGCAGCGGCACCGACATCGCGATCGACAGTGCGGACGTGGTGCTCGTCGCGGGCGACCTTGCGGCAGTTGCGCAAGCCGTGGCGCTCTCCAAAGCCACCATGCGCAATATCCGCCAGAATCTATTCTGGGCCTTCGGCTACAACGCGGCCCTCGTGCCGGTTGCGGCGGGTGCCCTCTATCCGTGGTTCGGCATCCAGATGTCGCCGATCTTTGCGGCCGCCGCGATGGCCGCCTCGAGCATTTTCGTGGTCGGTAACGCGCTGCGCTTGCGCCGCTTCGGGCGCTAGCCCGTATTGCGCATGCCCGCTGCGATCGCGTTGACCGTCAGCAGCAACGGATGGCGCCACGCGGCCCCATCGGATTTGCGCGCGCGCGCGATCAAGGCCGCCTGCAGCGCGTTCATCGCGTCGAGATAGGGTTTGCGCCGGTCGAGCGACAGAGCGAGCAGTGGATTGCCCGCAAGCGGGGCATTGCCGGTTATCCGGCGCAGCATGCGCGCGGTCGCCTCCAGCTCGCCGGAAATCGCGGCGAAGATGCGCTTGGCCGCGATTTGATCCTGCGCCAGCGGCATGTAGAGGCGCGCGATCTCGCTCGAGGCTTTGCTCTCCGCCATCGCGACATTGTCGACGAGATTGCGGAAAAACGGCCAGTCGCGATGCATGCGCCGCAACAGTGCGAGATTGCCAGGCGCTTCCTGCGCGAAGGCCGCGACTGCTTGCCCCACGCCGTACCACGCCGGTAGGGCAAGCCGCGCTTGCGACCAGCCGAACACCCACGGGATCGCGCGGATCGCACGGATGTCGCGACCGGCCTTGGGCCGATGCGAAGGCCGCGAGCCGATATTGAGAAACGCCAACTCGTCGACCGGCGTGGTTTCGTAGAAATAGTCGAGAAAGCCCGGGCTCGCGACGAGCTCGCGATAGACTGATTCGCCGAGCTCCGCCAGTCGCGCCATGGCGGCCGCCCAAGCTTGCGGGCGCGCACCCTTGCGATAGGGCGGCCCCAGCGATTTTTTGAGTAGGCCCGTGAGGGCGACGGTGAGTTCGTAGGCGGCGGTATCGCGGTTCGAGTATTTGAACGACAGCACCTCGCCCTGTTCGGTGAATTTGATGCGCCCGTTGGCCGCATCGCGGGGGCCTGCGAGGATCGCATCGTGCGTCGGGCCGCCGCCGCGCGCGTGGCTGCCGCCGCGACCGTGGAACAGCACGTACGCGATGCCCGCTTGTTTGAAGATCTCGGCAAGCCGCGTCTGCGCGCGGTGCAGCGCCCAGGACGACGCCAGAATGCCGCCGTCTTTGCAACTGTCGGAATAGCCGAGCATCGCTTCCTGCAAACCCCCCGACGCCGCAAGGATCGCGCGATACACTGGCCGTGCGAGCAAAGCTTCGACGATGCCGGGGGCGGCTTCGAGATCGGCGATGGTCTCGAACAGCGGTGCGACGCGCAGATCCATCGCAAAGCTGCCGTGGCCCCGCGGCTCGAGCAGGCCTGCGAGGCGTGCGAGCAGCAGCACTTCGAACACCGCACTCGCACTGCCCGCCATCGATACGACATAGGTCTCGACCGATTTGGCGCCGAACTCGGCATGCAGGGCCGCAATGGCGCCGAGCGTTTCCAGCGTTTCGCGCGTTTCGGCCGAGAGCGCACTGCCGAGCAGAACCACCGGCCCCGGACGTGCCACGAGCTCTTCGAGCATGTCGAGGCGCGTTGCTTCGTCTTGGGCGAGGTAGTCGGGCAGGCCCGGAATGCCGGCAAGGATTTCCTGCACCGCATCACGATGGCGCTTGGCTTCCTGGCGCACGTCGAGGCGTGCCAGATGGAAGCCGAACACGCCGACGAGGCGCTCGAGATCGAGGAGCTGCCCGTCGGCGAGGCGCGCATCGCCGTCGTGGCGCAGGGCTTGCCGCAGCGCGGCGAGGTCGCTCGCGAACGCGGCGGCATCCGGATAGGCCTCGCCCGGGCAGGGGGCATCGCCGCCTGCCAGCCGCATTTCCGTCCAGTCGAGCCGGGCCTGCAGTCGGAAGCGGATATAGGCAAGCTTGCGCCGATAGGGCTCGCGCTGCAGCCGCTCGGTGAATTCGCCGAACACGGATGCCGCATAGAGCTTGTCGTCGGCCAAGAGCCGGCCTGCGAATGTCGGATCGAGATCGATATAGGCGGCCGATTGCGTGAGCCGATCGGCGAGCGCTTCGGTGCGGCGCAGATATTCGCGCAAGACCTCTCGCGACTGGGCGCGCATGGCAAACAGCGTTGTTTTGGCCGTCACGTTCGGATTGCCGTCGCGGTCGCCGCCGATCCACGAGCCGAACGCGAGCAGATGCGGCGGCGGCGCGCAGCCTTGCGGCAACGCGGCCGCAAAGCTGCGCAGCGTGTCGGCAACCGCGTCGTAGAGCGCCATGCGGAAAAACAGCAGGCCGTTGGCGATCTCGTCGGCCACGCTGAGCCGTTCGGCGCGCACCGTGTCGGTTTTCCACAAGGTCGCAATCTCGTCGCGGATTGCATCGACCTTGTCGGCATAGAGCCGGCTGCGCGGATCGCGGTCGACCAAGTCCGCCACGAGATCGTAGAGGCGGCGATGGCCGCGCTGCACGGTCTGCCGACGCGCCTCTGTCGGGTGTGCCGTCATCACCGGCATCAGGGCGAGATCGGGCAGCAAGGCGCGCACGCGCTTGGCCGAGGCGGCCGTGCCGAGTTGCGCGAAGGTCTCGGGAAACGAACGCGGCCACGCCGCATCGGCCTGCACGCGCTCGTTGGCGCGCCAGGCTTCCTCGACGATATTGACCACTGCGAAGAATAGTGCGAACGCGCGCGCAAGCATCACGGCGCGGTCGGGTTCGATGTCGGCAAGGCCCGCCGCCAGCTTCGCGATGGCCTTCGTGTCCGGCTTGGCGTGGCGGCGCAGAGCGACGAAACCTTGGCGCAGCGCTTCGAGGGCGGCATAGGCCGCGTCGCCTTCTTGGGCGCGTACCGTTTCGCCGACGAGCCCGCCCAGAAGTTTGACGCAGCCGCGCATGGCGCGTTCGCGTTCGGCTCGGTGCGGCATGGGGATCGACCTCGTCCGGCTGTAGGGGCTTAAGAAGCGCCGGGCGTGTCCGTGCAAGAAGCGTGCAGAATTGCGGTAGCTAAGCCAGAACGGTCGGCAGGCGGAACTGCATGGTTTCGCGCACGCCGTCGAGTACGGCCAATTCGACCGGATGGTGTTTGCGAATGCCGTCGATCAGCGCATCGACGATCGATTCGGGCGCTGAGGCACCCGCCGTGATGCCGAGCGTTTCGACCGTGTCGAGCCAGCGCCAATCGACGCCATCGACATCGTCCACAAGATAGCTCGGCACGCCGCAATCGACCGCGATTTCGCGCAAGCGGTTCGAGTTGGAGCTGTTGGCAGCCCCCACGACCAGAACGGCATCGACGCGTGCCGCCAGATCGCGCACGGCCGTCTGGCGGTTCTGCGTGGCGTAGCAGATGTCTTTCGTGTCGGGTCCTTCGATGGCCGGAAAGCGCCGTTGCAAGGCTTCGGCGACCGCGCGCGTTTCGTCGACGCTGAGCGTGGTCTGCGTGACGTAGGCAAGATGCTCAGGGTCCGCGACTTTGAGGCTCGCGACGTCGTCGACGGTCGCGACCAGATGCACGCGCCCGTCGATCTGGCCGAGCGTGCCGACCACTTCGGGATGGCCTTCGTGGCCGATCAGCACCACTTCGTAGCCTTGGGCCGCGTAGCGCCGGCCCTCGATATGGACTTTTTTCACGAGCGGGCAGGTTGCGTCGATCGCGGCAAGGCCGCGCCGCTCGGCATCGCGCTCGACTTCGCTCGGCACGCCGTGCGCGCTGAAAATCGCCACGGCTCCGGTCGGAATTTCGGCAAGCGACTCGACGAAGATCGCACCTTGCGCCTTCAGCGCATCGACGACATGGCGATTATGCACGATTTCGTGGCGCACATAGACGGGTGCGCCATATTTGGCGAGGGCCCGCTCGACGATCGCGATCGCGCGCACGACGCCTGCGCAAAAGCCGCGTGGCTGGGCCAGTATGACGCGCATCGAGACTATCCCCCTTCATCTCGCCGTCTTGTCGCATGCAAGTGTCGCAAACTCGCAGGTTGTATGCAAGAAACCTTGCAGCATCGCGCCAGCACACTGGTACCGCGAGACTGTAAACCGACGAAGCCGTTCGCAAGTATGCGCGCACCTGCTAAACTCCTCTGCAGGGGGAAAAAGCCGTGATCGAAATCGTCTTCATGTGCTTTCTGGTCGTGCATGTCGCGACGGGGGCAACGGGGCTGGTGTCGTTTTGGGTGCCGGTCGTCGGCCGCAAGGGGGCAGCAGCACATCGGCGCTGGGGGCGCGTCTTCTACAATTGCCTGCTTGTCACGGCCACAATGGCGATCGGCATGAGCCTTTGCTCGCTCGCGGCACCGCTCGAGACCCATCCCAAGCTCGACGATGCTGCCCTTGTGCGCGGCCTGTTCGGCTGGATGATGCTCTATCTGGCGATCTTGACGGTGAGCCTGTGCTGGCACGGCATGACCGTGATCCGCAACAAACTCGATCATGCGGCCAACCGCAGTTGGCCCAATGTGGCATTGCAGCTATTGGTGATTGCCACTGCAGCGAACTGCGCGTTTCAGGGCTGGCTGATCGGCCAGCCATTGATGATGGGCATTTCCGCGGTTGGGATCGCGTCGGGCGCAACCAACCTCTATTTTGCAGTCAAGGCCGAGCCGGGGCGCACCGACTATCTCAAAGAGCATGTGAAGGCGCTTGTGGGCGCGGGAATCTCGGTCTATACGGCGTTTCTGGCGTTCGGCGCCGTGCGCCTCATGCCGCACAACGCCTTCAGCCCGACCCTGTGGGCGATCCCGCTGGCGACCGGCATCGCGCTCATCGTCTACCACCAGTTCCAAATCGACCGCAAAGCGCGGCGGGCACGCCTCAACGTCGGCGCACTCGCACGCTGATTTCGCGCGCCGGGCGCGTGGTTAGGCGCGCCACGGGCCGTACTTTTTCGGGTGCGAGCGTTTCGAAATCGTAGCGCCGCACGAGGCGTGCCAAGATGAGGCAGCTTTCGAACGTCGCGAACGCGGCACCCACGCAGATGCGCTGGCCGAGCCCGAACGGCATGTAGGTGCCGGGCACGAGGTTCTTTTCGTTTTCGGGCGCGAACCGGTCGGGATCGAAGCGATCGGCGTTTTTCCAGTAGATCGCATTGCGATGCGTGGCCCACGGGGCCAGCATCACCATCGCCCCACGCTTGATGCGCCGGCCCGCGATCATCGTATCGGCCGCCGCCACGCGCGGCAGGAACGTAATCGGCGGATAGAGCCGCAAGGTCTCGCGGAACACGTTGCGCACATAGACCATCTGCTTGGCGTGGTCGAATTCGACCGGCCCGTCGCCCGAGATGCGCGCGATTTCGGCGCGCATGCGTGCCACGATTTCGGGCCGCATCGACAGGATGAAAAATACCCACGTCAATGCGCTCGCGGTCGTTTCGTGCCCGGCCAGGAAAAAGACGCCGATCTGGTCGATCAGCTCTTCGCGCGTGAAGCTGAGGCCGCTTTGCGGATCTTGTGCGGCGATCACCGCACCGGCGATGTCGTCGATCTGGGGTGCCCCGGCGGCAAGCCGCGGATCGATGAGATCGCCGATATGCCGCCGAATACGCGCGCACGCCTCGAGCACCGACGCCGATTGGTGCACATGCGCGAACGGCTTGCCGAAAATGAGCCGCCCGAGCTCGACATTGGCCACGTGCCGCTCGAACACCAAGAAGTTATCGAATACGTCGCGCGCCGTCTGCGATTCGAGCGATTTGGAAAAAATCGTGCGGCAGACGATGTCGGCCGTCAGATGGCTCATGGCTGCGTCGAGCGAGATCGTTTCGCCTTTGCCTGCAACCTCGTCGAGATGGTTTTCGTAGTCGTCGACTGTTGCGGCCATCACGTCGAAAGCGCGGTTGATGCGCATATGCGAGAAGGCGGGATCGATCATGCGGCGCTGGCGGCGCCAGATCTCGCCGCTCGAGACGAACATCGAATTGCCGACGAGCGGCTCGAGTGCGCCCACCATCAGATCGTTCTTCGGATAGATGCCTTCGGCATCGGCGAAGATTTCGGTCGAGACGGCAGGATCGTTGACGAGCAGGATCGAGCGGCGCGAGAAGCCAAGCGGCGTGATTGGCTTCGAATAGGCTTCGGCCGGTAGCAGGCTCAAAAGATCCTGCTCGCCGCGCAGCACCGTTCGCACGAGGGCCGCGAGTGCGGACAAAGGTGCGGGTGCCGGCGGCCGGTATAGCGCGTTGGCGTCGATCGGTTTTCCCCCAGTCACAAGGCCTCGAGCCTAAGTGCTTGGCCCGGTGTGCGGCAAGAGGCGCCTTTGCCCATTGACCCGGCGAATCGCGCGGCTAATGTGGCTGGGCAGGTCCCTGGGGGCAAAGGGATTCGCATAGCGGGGGAGAGGGCATGTCGGTTGCGTTTCCGTTTTCGGCCATTGTCGGGCAGGACGAACTCAAGCTCGCTTTGACGGTGGCCGCCATCGATCCCGGCATCGGCGGTCTGCTCGTGTTCGGCGACCGCGGCACGGGCAAGTCGACGGCCGTTCGCGCCCTTGCTGCCTTGCTGCCGAAGATGCGCGCGGTCGATGGCTGCCCTTACAGTTGCGATCCCGACGGCGATCTTGCCGCTTGCCCCTATTGCAGCACACACAAAGAGGCGCGCACGCGCACGCGGGCTGCGCCCGTTCCGGTCGTCGATCTGCCCTTGGGGGCGACCGAAGACCGTGTGGTGGGTGCGCTCGATCTCGAGCGTGCGCTCGCGCGCGGCGAAAAAGCCTTCGAGCCCGGCCTGCTCGCGCGCGCCAATCGCGGCTTTCTCTATATCGACGAGGTGAACCTGCTTGAGGACCATCTCGTCGATTTGCTGATCGACGTGGCCGCTTCGGGCGAGAACGTCGTCGAGCGCGAAGGTTTGAGCGTGCGCCATCCCGCGCGCTTTTCGCTGATCGGCAGCGGCAACCCCGAGGAGGGCGAATTGCGCCCGCAGTTGCTCGACCGGTTCGGCCTGTCGATCGAAGTCAAAACGCCGACCGATCTTGAAACGCGCATCGAGGTCGTGAAGCGCCGCGACCTGTTCGAACGCGACCGAGCAGCGTTCGTCGAAAAATGGAAGGCGGCCGACGCCAAGCTTCGCGCGCGCATCGTGGCCGCGCGCAAGCGCCTCGCCGTCATCGAAGTGGGCGACGCCGCGTTGAAGCGCGTGGCCGAACTTTGCATGAAGCTCGGCACCGACGGTCTGCGCGGCGAGATCACGCTCATTCGCGCTGCCCGCGCCCTTGCCGCCCTCGATGGCGATGCAAGCGTCGGCGATTCGCACATTCGGCGCTTGGCACCTTCCGTGCTGCGCCATCGGCTGCGGCGCAATCCGCTCGACGATACTGGCTCGAGCGTGCGCGTCGAACGCGCCATTTCCGAACTTTTCGGCGCGTGAGCGACGGCGGGCCCATGGCCGGCTCGGCGTGGGAGCGCGCGGTTTTGGCCGTGCAACTGCTTGCGATCGATCCGGCAGGGTTGGGCGGTTTGCATTTGCGTGCCCCCGCAGGCTTTGCGCGCGATGCTTTGCTCGCACTGCTGCGCGATCTCTTGCCCGCACAAGCGCCCTGGAAGCGCGTGCCCTTGCAGATCGCCGACGAGCGGCTCTTGGGCGGGCTCGATCTTGCCGCGACCTTGAAGGCGGGCCGCCCGGTGGCCGAGCGCGGCGTGTTGGCCGAGGTCGATGGCGGCGTGGCCGTGTTTGCGATGGCCGAGCGGTTGGCGCCTGAGACGGCTGCGCGCATCGTGGCCGTACTCGACCGCGGCGAAGTGGTGCTGGCGCGCGACGGTTTATCTTCGGTGACACCGACCCGGCTTGCCGCGATCGCCCTCGACGAAGCGGTCGAAGCCGACGAACGGCTGCCTGCCGCTTTTGCCGAACGGCTCGCGTTTTTTGCTGAGCTTGGCGCCGTGCGGCACGGCGAGATCGGTGCTTCTTCGATCGACCGCGACGCGATCGCAGCCGCACGCGCAAGCCTGAGCCAGATCGAAATAGCGCCCGAGATGCAGGCCGCGATCTGCGCTACGGCGTTGGCGCTCGGCATCGGCTCTTCGCGCGCCGACCTGCTCGCCTTGCGGGCCGCGCGCGCTTCGGCCGCCTTGTTCGGCCGGGCGGAAGTGGCGGGCGACGATGTGTCGGTGGCGTGTGCTCTGGTGCTGGCGCATCGCGCGACGCAAGTGCCCGCCCCGCCAGCCGAAGAGGAACAAGAAGAGGCGTCCCCACCCCCGCCGCCCGACCAGGGCGACGATGCCGAGCCGCCGTCGGATTCGGCCACGCCCGACAAACCGCTCGACGACATGGTGCTCGAAGCGGCGGCCGCTGCGATCCCGCCCGATCTGCTGGCACGCCTCAAGGTTGCCAAGGCGCTTGGCGGGGGCTCTGCGTCGGCTGGCAAGTCGGGCGCTTTGCAGAAATCCGGCAAGCGCGGCAGGCCCGCCGGGATTTTTCGTGGGTTGCCGGGCCAGCGCAATGCGCGGCTAAATCTCGTGGCGACCTTGCGTGCGGCCGCTCCCTGGCAGCGCATTCGCGCGGCTTCATCCGGTGCAGCGGCTCCGCGTGTGCGCGTGTTGTCCGAGGATTTCCGCGTGACGCGCTTCAAGCAGCGCCGCGAGACGACGACGATCTTCGCGATCGACGCGTCGGGCTCGGCCGCTTTGCATCGTTTGGCCGAGACCAAGGGGGCGGTCGAATTGCTGCTCGCCGACTGCTATGTGCGGCGCGACCGTGTGTCGGTGATCGCTTTCCGCGCCGGGCGTGCCGAACTCGTCCTGCCGCCCACGCGCTCGCTTGTGCGCGCCAAACGCGCTTTGGCGGGTTTGCCGGGCGGGGGTGGAACGCCGCTTGCGACCGGCATGGATACAGCGCGCGAGCTTGCCGAAGCCATTCGCCGCCAGGGCGGCACGCCCACCTTGGTGCTGCTGACAGACGGTCGCGCCAACGTGACGCGGGCCGGGATCGGCGGCCGCGAAATCGCCGAGGCCGATGCGCTGGATGCGGCACGCCGAATTCGTGCGACGTCTTTGCGTGCCTTGCTCGTCGATACGGGTCCGCGCCCAACGCCGCTTGCGCAGACGCTGAGTGCGGCGATGGGGGCCGTGTATCTCGCCTTGCCGCGCGCCGATGCCGCGACGCTGAATCGGGTCGTGCGCGGCAGCTTTACTTAAGACGCACCCCAGGTTGCAGCATAGCGGCGAATGGAAGCGGCCGCCGCTGCGGGATCTTCCTCGTGTGCGAGATGGCCGAGGCCGCTTTGCGTTTCCACGACCGCCTCTGGCAGCAGCAGGCGCACGCGCTGCGCATCGCGCGGCGGCACCGTGCGGTCGTTGGCACCCACGACCAGGGCCAGAGGTACGGCGAGTTTCGGCAGATCGCGCACGAACGCATCGAGATCCCAGTTCGCCATCATGCCGAGCGTGGCTTCGACATGGCGCGGGCTCGCCATGAGGCGGCGGTAGAATTCGATGCCGCTCGGATCGAGCCGCGAGCCCGTATCGGCCATCAGCCGTTCGATCGCAGCACGATCCTTGGCGCGCCACGCCACGAGATCGGGGATCAGCGGCAGGTTCGCGAGCAGCTTGGCGGCCGGCGAAAAGAAGCGCCCGGCGAACCCGCGCAGCGGCAGCAACGCGCCGTTCAGCGACACGAGGCCCGCCGGCGCTATGCGGCCGTCCAGGCACATGCGCGCTGCGATCGCCGCACCGGCCGAATGGCCCACGCACAGCGAAGGTGCCAGGACCAATTCTTCGAGCAGTTGGCCCGTGGCTTTGGCCATGCCCGGTAGCGAGAGGTGCGGTGCCGATGGAATGTCGGAAAAACCGTGGCCGGGCAGATCGGGGGCCACGACGGTAAAATGTTCCGCGAGCAGCGGCAGCACGCCGCGCCAGGAGTGGGTGGCAGCCCCTGTGCCGTGGATCAGCAGCACCACGGGACCGCTGCCCGCGACCTGCACATGCCAGCGCAATCCGCCCGCATTTACGAAGCGGCTAGCGCTGCGGTTGGGCCAATCGGCTCCCGCCCGGTCCCAGTTTGGTCCCGCCGCCATGCCCGTCCAGATCCCCTGTCGTAAAGATTCTGTCAGCTTAGCTTGATGAACGTCTTCCGAAAAGTGCCAAGCTAGGTTTACAGTAGGACTCGGGGGACGTCACTCGCCTGGGGGGAAGGGCAAATGACCGTGGCATTCATACGCGAGCCGAAGACCGGTTCGAGCGATCTCGATCCGCGACCGCATGCGATCGTGATCGGCAGCGGCTTCGGCGGGCTCGCGGCCGCGATCCGGCTGGGCGCGCGCGGCTACCGGGTGACCGTGCTCGAGAAGCTCGAACAGGCCGGTGGGCGCGCTTCCGTCTTTCGCCAGGACGGCTTTGCCTTCGATGCCGGCCCCACCATCATCACGGCCCCGCACATGCTTGAGGAACTCTGGACCCTGTGCGGGCGCAAGATGGCGGACGATCTGACGCTGCGCGCGATCGATCCTTTCTATCGCATCTGCTTCGAGAACGGCAAAAGCTTCGACTATTCGGGCGACCCCGACCGCATGCGCGCGGAGGTCGCAAAATTCAATCCGGCCGACGTCGCCGGGTTCGAGCGCTTCGTCAAAGCGAGCGAGGACATTTTCAAGGTCGGCTTCGAACAGCTCGTCGACCAGCCCTTCGGCTCGTTCCTCGACATGGTCAAGATAGCCCCTGCATTGCTGCGGCTCGAAAGCTACCGCACGGTCTACAGCCTCGTCTCGAAGCACATCCAGGATCCGCAGCTGCGCGAGCTTCTGAGCTTCCATCCGCTGCTCGTCGGCGGCAATCCGTTCGCGGCCAGTGCGATCTTCTGCCTGATCGCGTTTCTCGAACGCAAATGGGGCGTGCATTTTGCGATGGGCGGCATGGGGGCCGTGGTGCAGGGGCTCGTGGGCCTCATCGAAGGCCAGGGCGGTACTTTGCGCTGCAACGCCACGGTATCGCGCATCGAAGTGTCGAACCGCCGCGCCACGGGCGTCACCTTGGCGAACGGCGAGACGCTGGCGGCGGACATCGTCGTCTCGAACGCGGACTCGGCCTACACCTACCGCAGCATGATCGAGCCCCAGCATCGCCGCCGCTGGACCGACCGCAAGGTCGAAAACATGCGCTATTCGATGGGGCTGTTCGTCTGGTATTTCGGCACCAAGCGCCGCTACGAAGACGTGCAGCACCACACGATCCTGATGGGCCCGCGCTACCGCGATTTGCTGCGGGACATTTTCGAGCGCAAGCACCTGTCGGACGATTTCAGCCTCTATCTGCACCGCCCGACCGCGACCGACCCCACCTTGGCGCCACCGGGCTGCGATGCGTTCTACGTGCTGTCGCCCGTCCCGCACATGGATGCGGGCGTCGACTGGACCCAACAGGCCGAGCCCTATCGCCGCCGCATCGCCGACTATCTCTCGAGCACGCTGCTGCCCGATCTCGAGGCCAATGTCGTGTCCTCGCGCATGCTGACCCCGCTCGATTTCCAGGACCGCTATCTGTCCTTCAAGGGGGCGGCCTTCGGCATGGAGCCGATTTTGACGCAGAGTGCGTGGTTCCGACCCCACAATCGCAGCGAAGACATCGACAATCTCTTCCTCGTCGGTGCGGGTACCCATCCGGGTGCCGGCGTGCCAGGCGTGCTGGCTTCGGCACGCGTTCTCGATGCGGTGGTCCCCCATGCACGCCAGTTCGTCTAAGCGCACCGCGAAGTTCGAGGCCGATCTTGCTGCCTGCCGCAAGGCTTTGCGCGGCGGTTCGCATACGTTTTTTGCGGCCTCGCTGATCTTGCCGCAGGCGGTGCGCGGGCCCGCCTCGGCCCTCTACGCCTTCTGCCGCCTGGCCGACGACGCGATCGATCTCGCCACCGACCACCATGCGGCCCTCGAAGGCTTGCATCGGCGCCTGGCGCGCGCCTATGCGGGCGATCCGGTGAACGATCCCGCCGACCGCGCCTTTGCCGCGACGGTCGAGCATTTTGCGATCCCGGTCGAACTGCCGGCAGCCCTGCTCGACGGTTTTGCGTGGGATGCGCAAGGGCGCCGCTATCCGGACATCGAAGCGCTCTACGACTATTCGGCGCGCGTGGCGGGCACCGTGGGTGCGATGATGGCGATCGTGATGGGTGCGCGCAGCCCCGAAGCGCTCGCGCGCGCGTGCGAACTCGGCGTTGCCATGCAGCTCACCAACATCGCGCGCGACGTTGGCGAGGATGCGCGCATGGGCCGGCTCTATCTGCCGCTCGACTGGATGCAGGAAGCTGGCCTCGATCCCGAAGCTTGGCTCGCCAAGCCCGTCTTCGATGCGCGCCTCGCATCCGTCGTGCGCCGGCTGCTCGAGACGGCCGAAGGGCTCTACGCGCGCGGCGAAGCCGGCATCCCGAAGCTGCCGCTCGGCTGCCGGCCCGCGATCCGTGCGGCCGCCCGGCTCTATGCCGAAATCGGCCATGCGGTGGTGCGCAACGGTTGCGATTCGGTTTCCACGCGTGCGGTGGTGCCGATCGTGCGCAAGCTTGCCGTGCTCACGGGTGCTGCCATGGCCGGGCGCTCCGACATGCAGCCCGAGCCGCAAGCGCCCTTGCGCGCGATCCGCTATCTCGTGCGCGCGGTCGAACCGCATTCGGTGTCGAGCGAGCAGGCCCAAGTGGCGTGGTGGAACCTCGTGGCGCGCACGGTGCGCATCCTCGAGCTGTTCGAGCGTCTGGATGCGCGCGACCAGGCGCGCATCGGGCGCTCCTAGCGCCTCTCCCGCGCGATGGCCGAAGAAGCCAACTATGCGGGCCTTGTCGAGCTTGTGCTGACCGGCGTTTTGGCGCTCGCTTTCGGCGTGCACCAGATGCTCGATCTGCGCCGCGAGCGCGAGAAGCGCGAAGCCGCCAAGCGCCAAGCCGCCGCTGTCGCAGCAGCTGCCGAGCCGCCCAAAGAATAGGTTACATCCGGCGACAACCGGCAACCGTCGCCTGTTTATCGCGTTGATTTTCCACAGATGTAACCGCCGCGACGATTGTCAGTTACGTATTTTTGGTGCTACAAAAACAGTGTTTTTCGTCGATATTCACCTGTCAAACAGCGCACGCCCGCGTTGAATAGGCGATGCGCAATTGAAGCACAAAACGACACAATTTTGAAGGTTGTCGATTCGATCCCGCTATCGGCTGAGCCTCGGCATGCGGAAGGGGAGCAGGGTCTGGACCCAACGCGAGTCGAAGCGGTCGAGCGACAGGCTTTCGTGCATGGCCGTGACGTCGTGGCCGTTCCAGCGTGCGCCCACGACCGAGCGCGCATAGAAGGGCGTGTCTTCGAGCGTGTCGACCACGCGCGCTGAACTTTGGGCGTCGCTGCGCGTCGCACGGGCCACGCGCCAGCCGGTCGTGGCGAGTTTCACGCGCGGCGGCGGTTCGAACGCGGTGGCCGTTCCGTCGGAAGCAAATTTGGCGGCGATCGACAGGCTTGTGCCGTCGCGGCGGTTTACGTCGTAGAGGACAGCCGCCTCGTGCCCCATATCGGCGCGCGACCAGTCCCAATCGACGAACGAGCGTTCGAGCGGCACGTCGCCCGAATTGCCGTCGAGATAGCCCGAGCCTTGCCAGCTTAAGTCCGGATTTTTCATCTCGACCGAGACGCGCGCGCGCGGGCCGAACGGGTGCCAGCGATGGCCGCCGGCTGCATCGAGCAGGAACGGGGCTGCGGGCGCGCATTCGGGTGTGACGCGCACCGTCCCGCGCACGCGATAGGGGATCGGCATGCCGATCTCGGCGATCTCGAAAACGAGGCTCTTGCCGTCCCACGCGATCGCACTGGGGCCGATGCGCAAATGCGTTTCGTCGCGCGTGAGGGCGCCGCGCCCGCGTTCGGTCAATGCCCAGCGTTTGCCGGAAGCGCCGTACAGAGCGACGTTCAGCGCGCAATGGTTTTCGGGATCGCCGCGCCCTTGGCGGCGCGCATAGGCGTAGTAGGGCGAGAAGACGCTGCCGATGAACGCGATCAGCGTGATGCCGTGGCGGCCGTCGTCGCTTATGCCGTCCGCGTACCACCACGCGTAGCCGTCTTGCGGGACGGCGACATCGAATCGAACTGGGCGCGCACGCTCGCCGCCGCCAGCCGCCCCGACAGAGCCGCCATCGGCACGCCCGCCCCCGGATGCACGCTGCCCCCCGCCAGATGCAGGCCCGGGATCTTGCTGTGCGCTGAGGGTCGTTGGAACGACGCCATCCAGCCGTGCGAGGCCTGGCCGTAGAGCGCTCCGCCCGTCGCCGGGAACAGCTGCTCGAAGCCGCGCGGGCTCGTCGCCACGGTCGTTTCCGGTTCGATCGTCAGCGTCAGGCCGCAACGCTTGAGAAGAGCCAGCATGGATGCCCGGCATTTTTCGATCTCCGCTTCGTCGAAAGCATGTGTGTCGCCCTTGGCGGGCGCGTTGATGAGGCACAGAAGGCGTTCTTGGTCGGGTGCTTTTGCGTCGTCGCCGCGATCCTGCGCGCAGATATAGACGGTGGCTTCGGCCGGGATTTCGCCGCGTTTGAAGATCGCATCGAACTCGGCCGGATAGTCGCGCGCGAAAAACACGTTGTGGCGCAGCAACGGAAAGCCTTCGCAACGCGCAACGGTTGCCCAGGTGACGGCCGAGAGCGAACGCTGGCCGGGTGCTGCTCCAAGGGCTGCGCGCCGCACGCCGGGGCCGAAACGGCCCGTGGAGAGCGCGGTAACGTCAGCCGCCGAGACGACCGCGTCGGCGTCGATCTCGGTGCCGTCTTCGAGTGTCACGCCGCACACGCGGCTCTGTGCGGTGCGGATTTTGGCGACATGCGCGTTGTAGCGGATCGTCGCACCCTTCTTTTGCGCAAGCTCGCCCACCGCGCGCGCCACGCGATGCATGCCGCCTTCGACGCTCCACACGCCGTTCTGCTCGACATGCGCGATCAGCATGAGCGTTGCCGGGCAGCGGAACGGCGAAGAGCCGACATAGGTCGAATAGCGGCCGAACAATTGGCGCAAACGCGGATCGCGGAAATGCTCGCCCAAGGCCGCCCACAAGGTTGCGAAGGGCGACACGGCCAAGAGATCGCTCATGCCCGAAAGGCCGGTGCCGCGCACAAGCGTTAAAGGCGAGGGGCGGTCGGCGCGGATGAAGGGCCGCTCGAGGGCGCCGTAGACGCGCTTGGCGCGCGCGCAGAACTCGCGATAGCCGCGTGCTTCGGCGGCACCCGCGAAACTGCCGATCGCGTCGGCGGAGCGTTCGATGTCGGCAAACAGATCCAGCCGCTCAGTCTCGCTCCAGGCATGGCGCGCGAGGATTTCAAGTGGCGTGAGCTTCAGATGGTCTTCGAGGCGGGCACCCGCGGCCGCGAAAATGTCCTCGAAGACCCAGCGCATCGTGAACACGGTCGGGCCGCCGTCGATGCGCGCATCGCCGATCGGGATATGGCGCATCTTGCCGCCCGGCTGGGCAGCACGCTCGAGGATTTCGACCGCGAAGCCGGCCGAGGCCAATTCAAGGCCGGCAACCAGGCCCGCTATGCCGGCCCCGACGATCGCGACGCGCTTCTGGGTCATCGTCCTTTAGACACGTACTTGAGAAAGCCATTGACTCATCTGTCAACAATACATGACAATCCAAACTGACAAAAGAAACTTACATAAAATCCCCAAACCGGGATCGGAAAGGGACCAAGCCATGGAAAGTGCGAGCCGAATCGAACGGGCACTGGCGGCGGCGTTGGCCCGGACCGATGGTCCCGGCGCCCCGCCACGTCTGCGCGCGGCGTTGGACCATGCGGTTTTCCCGGGCGGTGCGCGCATTCGGCCGAAGCTTTGCCTTGCCGTGGCGCAAGCGTGCGGCGACGCAAATCCCGCACTGACCGATGCCGCTGCCGCCGCGATCGAGTTGCTGCATTGCGCCTCGCTGGTGCACGACGACCTGCCCTGTTTCGACGACGCCGAAACGCGCCGCGGCAAGCCCACGGTGCATCGTGCGTATGGCGAGCCGTTGGCCGTTTTGGCCGGCGACGCGCTGATCGTGCTGGCGTTCGAGACAGTGGCGCAAGGGGCGGCGGGTGCTTTGCATCTGCTTGCACCGGTTTTGATGACGGTCGGCCGCGCAGTGGGCGCACCCAACGGCATCGTTGCGGGCCAAGCGTGGGAGAGCGAGCCGCAGGTGGCCCTTGCCGCCTATCAGCAAGCCAAAACCGGCGCTTTGTTTGCGGCTGCGACAGTTGCGGGTGCCACGTCGGCGGGTTTCGAGGGCGAGGCCTGGCGCGTGCTGGGCGAGCGTCTGGGCGAGTCGTTCCAGATCGCCGACGATGTGCTCGATGCCTGCGCCAAGAGCGAGGCGATCGGCAAGCCCGTCGGCAAGGATGCGCTGCTGGGCCGGCCCAATGCCGTGCATCAGCTGGGTTTGCGCGGCGCCATCGACCATTTCGACGAGCTTGTGGCCGAGGCGATCGGCTCGGTGCCGGCATGCCCTGGCTTTGCCGTGCTGCGCGCGCAGATCGAAGCGCAGACCAAGCGCCTGCTGCCCAAAGAACTCGCGGTAAACGCTGCTTGACGGATCTTCGATGATCGAAGCGCATCGCCTCGGTCGCCCGCCTATGGCGCCTTCTGAGAAACCGGCCGCGTCGTTGCTTGATCGGCTCTACGGGCTTTACGAGCGTTTGCTCGGCAGTCCACGCTTCCAGCGTTGGGCATCGTCTTTCGTGCTGACGCGGCCGATGGCGCGCAAGCGCGCACGCGCACTCTTCGATATCTGCGCTGGCTTCATCTATTCGCAAGTGCTGCTCGCGTGCGTGCGATTGAAGCTGTTCGACATGCTGGCCGAAGGGCCGCAGACGGTGGCGCAGCTTTCACCGCGTCTGCAACTGTCGCCCGATGCCGCCAAGCGCTTGCTCGAAGCGGCCGTTTCTCTCGATCTTGTGTCGCGGCGTTCGGGCGAACGCTACGGACTTGGTTCGCATGGGGCCGCGTTGCGCGCCAATCCCGGCATTGCCGCGATGGTCGAGCACCACGCCCTCGTCTATCGCGACTTGGCCGATCCGGTGGCGCTGCTGCGTGGGCAGGGCACGCGCACCGATCTCGGCGGCTATTGGCCTTATTCGCAATCGGACGATCCGCGCAATCTTTCGGCCGAGCAGGTTGCGGCCTATTCCGAGCTCATGTCGGTCTCGCAGCCTTTTGTGGCGGCCGACATTCTTGATGCCTATCCGCTCGATGCTCACCGCTGCCTGCTCGATGTCGGCGGCGGCGAGGGCACGTTCCTCGCGTCGGCCGCTTCGCGCGCACCGCACCTCAAACTCATGCTGTTCGATCTGCCGCAAGTGGCAGCCCGCGCGCGCAACCGATTTGCGCTGGCAGGACTCGCCGCCCGTGCGACCGCCTATGGCGGCGACTTCGCGCGCGACTCGCTTCCGCAAGGGGCCGACATCGCGTCGCTCGTGCGCGTGCTGCACGACCACAACGACGACACGGTGCGCGCGATCCTGCGCGCCGTGCGCGCGGCCTTGCCGCCCGGCGGCACCGTGCTGATCGGCGAACCGATGGCCGACGCGCCGGGGGCACCCACCGTCGGTGCCGCCTATTTCGGTTTCTATCTTTTGGCGATGGGCCAGGGCCGCGCGCGCTCGGCAGCCGAACTTTCGGCCTTCCTGGCGGAGGCCGGATTCGTCGATATCGCCCATCGCCCGACGCGCTTGCCCTTGCAGACAAGCGTGATGGTAGCGCGTGTGCCGACGTAAAATGTAAATCTATGTTGACATCGCAAAGTGTCAGCCTATTATTACTGTCAGAGTTCGAAAAAGGCTGCCGAAACGGCGCCCGAGGGGAAACAGACCGCATGGACACGCTTGCTGTCGTGCTGCAAGAACCGGAAAACATCGATTTGCGCCGCGTCGATCTGACTCCGCCCGGAGACGACGACGTGGTGGTCGATGTTGCCTGGAGCGGCATCAGCACCGGCACGGAAAAACTGCTGTGGAGCGGGCGCATGCCGACCTTCCCGGGCATGGGCTATCCGCTTGTTCCGGGCTACGAATCGGTCGGCCGTATCGCCTCCGTGGGAACCAACGCTGCGCGCGAAACCGACCGCCGCGTCGGCGAGCTGGTGTTTGTTCCTGGCGCGCGCTGTTTCGGCTCCGTGCGCGGGCTTTTCGGCGGGGCTGCCAAACGTCTGATTGTAGGCGGGCGGAAGGTTGAGCCGCTGTCCGAGTCGTTGGGCGAACAAGGCGTTTTGCTGGCCCTTGCCGGTACGGCGTTCCATGCGCTGGCCCCCAACGGTGCCGACGGCGAATTGGCGCTGCCCGATCTTATCGTCGGCCACGGCGTGCTCGGCCGTTTGATCGCGCGCATCGCGGTCGCGACGGGAGCAACGCCGCCGACCGTGTGGGAAGTCAACAAGCTGCGGTGCGGCGGGGCTGCGGGTTATTCGGTTGTCGATCCTGCGGAAGACACGCGGCGCGACTATCGCCGCATTCTCGATGTGAGCGGCGACGCTGGCCTTCTCGATACGCTGATCGGCCGTTTGGCGCCGGGCGGCGAGATCGTGCTCGCAGGCTTCTACAGTGCCCCCATCCAATTTGCGTTTGCGCCCGCCTTCATGCGCGAGGCCCGCCTGCGTATCGCCGCCGAATGGCGCGAAGGCGACATGGCGCAAGTCAAGAAATTGCTGGCCGAAGGGCGCCTCTCGCTCGACGGCCTCATCACCCATCGCAGTGCTGCGGCGAGTGCAAGCTCCGCCTACCGCACGGCGTTCGACGACTCGACCTGTCTCAAAATGATCCTGGATTGGAGTGCGACCGCATGAGCGAGCTTTCCCCGACCGACGCCCTTGGCCAACGCCTGCGCGCCGAAGCGGCCGAACCGCAAGCCTCGATCCCCGTGACGCCCGCCACCAAAGCCACGCAGATCATCGCGATCTACGGCAAAGGCGGCATCGGCAAGAGCTTCACGCTCGCCAACCTCTCCTACATGATGGCGCAGCAAGGCAAGCGCGTGCTGCTGATCGGCTGCGATCCCAAGAGCGACACCACGTCGCTGCTGTTCGGCGGGCGCAGCTGCCCGACCATCATCGAAACCTCGTCGCAGAAGAAGCTGGCGGGCGACCAGGTCAAGATCGGCGACGTGTGCTTCAAGCGCGACGGCGTTTACGCGATGGAGCTCGGCGGGCCGGAAGTCGGTCGCGGCTGCGGCGGGCGCGGCATCATCCACGGTTTCGAACTCCTCGAAAAACTCGGCTTCCACCAGTGGGGCTTCGACTACGTGCTGCTCGACTTCCTGGGCGACGTGGTGTGCGGCGGCTTCGGTCTGCCGATCGCGCGCGACATGTGCCAGAAGGTCATCGTCGTCGGCTCGAACGATCTGCAGTCGCTGTACGTCGCCAACAACGTCTGCTCGGCGGTCGATTATTTCCGCAAGATGGGCGGCAATGTCGGCGTCGCTGGCATGGTCATCAACAAGGACGACGGGACGGGCGAAGCGCACGCCTTCGCCGAGAAGGTCGGCATCCCGGTCCTGTCAGCGATCCCGGCCGACGACGACATTCGCCGCAAGAGTGCGAACTACGAAATCATCGGCAAGCCCGGCGGGCGCTGGGCGCCGATGTTCGAACAGCTCGCATCCCAAGTGGCCGAAGCCCCGCCCGTGCGGCCAACACCGCTCAGCCACGAAAATCTCCTGAACCTGTTCAAGGGCGATGCCGTCGGCCGCGGCGTGGTGCTCGAGCCCGCGACGATGGACGACATGTGCGCAGGACAAGCGGCCCTCGAAAAACCGTCGCTCGAAGTCGTCTACGAAGGGACGTAAGCGCAATGGCCGATACCGCACTGCCTGCTTCGACGTCTTCGGGTTCCGGCTGCCACGGCGGCCGCGAGACGATGCTTGATGCAGCACGCGCCGCCGGCAAGAGCGAAACGCTCGACCGGCTGCTCGCCGACTATCCGCGGGGGCCCCACGACCAGCCGCAATCGATGTGCCCGGCCTTCGGCTCGCTGCGCGTCGGTTTGCGCATGAAGCGCACGGCCACGATCCTGTCGGGCTCGGCCTGCTGCGTTTACGGTCTCACCTTCACGGCGCATTTCTACGGCGCACGCCGCACCGTGGGTTACGTGCCGTTCAATTCCGAGTCGCTTGTGCGCGGCCAGCTCTTCGAAGACATCCGCGAGGCAGTCTTCAAGATCGCCAAGCCCGAAGATTACGACGCGGTCGTGGTCATCAATTTGTGCGTGCCCACCGCCTCGGGCGTGCCGCTCGATCTGCTGCCCAAACAAATCGAGGGCGTGCGCATCATCGGCATCGACGTGCCGGGCTTCGGCGTGCCCACGCACGCGGAAGCCAAAGACGTGCTCGCCGGGGCGATGCTCAAATACGCGCGCCTCGAGGCCGAAGAAGGCCCCGTGCAGCGCCCGCGCAACCACAAAGCCGACCAGCCGACCGTGGCTTTGATCGGCGAGCTTTTCCCGGTCGATCCGATCGGCATCGGGGCGATGCTGCAGCCGATGGGTTTGGCGCTTGCACCGAGTCTGCCATCGCGCGAATGGCGCGATCTTTACGGGGCGCTCGATTGCCGCGTGGCTGCTGCCATTCATCCGTTCTACACGGCGACGATCCGCGAATTCATCGCGGCCGGCCGCCCGGTCGTGGGCTCCGGCCCTATCGGCATCGACGGCACGGCCGCCTGGCTCGACGCGATCGGCAAAGCCGCCAACGTCGCGACCGCCAAAGTCGAAGACGCCAAGAACAAGACGCTCGGCGCCTTGCGCGGCGTGATGGCGGCTTCGCCCATCAAGGCGCGCATCACATTGTCGGGCTACGAAGGCTCGGAGCTGTTGGTCGCCCGCCTGCTCGTCGAAGCAGGGGCCGAAGTGCCCTATGTGGGGACGGCCTGCCCGCGCACCGAATGGAGCGATCCCGACCGCGAATGGCTCGAGACGCGCGGCGTGCATGTGCAGTACCGCGCCTCGCTCGAACAGGACGTCGCCGCAATGATGGAGGTCAAACCCGATCTCGCTGTCGGCACCACGCCGCTCGTGCAGAAGGCCAAGGAACTCGGCATTCCGGCCCTCTATTTCACGAACATGGTTTCGGCCCGGCCGCTGTTCGGGCCGGCGGGGGCTGGTGCGCTTGCCGCGATCGTCGCGGGCCAAACCAAGGGCCGCGAGCGTTTCGCGCGCATGGTCGGCTTTTTTGAAAATGTCGGCACTGGCGAAGGCACGGGCTACGGCTTCAAAGACGTGCCCAAGGATCCGCCGGGCGCCAAAGAGCGTTACCGCAAGGCGCGCCTCACGCGCGCCAAAGTCGATGCGCCGACGGCGGAGGTCTAGCCCATGCTTGTTCTCGACCACGATCGGGCAGGCGGCTATTGGGGTGCGGTCTACGCGTTCTGCGCGGTGCGCGGTCTTCGCGTGGTGATCGACGGGCCGGTGGGCTGCGAAAACCTGCCGGTGACGGCCGTGCTGCACTACACCGACGCGCTGCCGCCGCATGAATTGCCGGTCGTCGTGACGGGCCTTTCGGAAGAATCGCTGTCGATGGACGGCACCGAGGGTGCGCTCAGCCGCGCCAACGGCACGCAAGACCAGGACATGCCGGCCGTCGTCGTCACGGGCTCGATCGCCGAAATGATCGGCGGTGGCGTGACACCCGAAGGCTCGGGCCTGATGCGCTTCATCCCGCGCACGATCGACGAAGACCAGTGGCAAACGGCCGACCGGGCCATGTACTGGATGTGGACCGAGTTCGGCGCCAAGCGCACGAAGATCCGCCCGCGCAAGGCGCGCGCCGAGGGCGTGAAACCGCGCGTGAACATCATCGGCCCGATCTACGGCACGTTCAACATGCCGTCGGACTTGGCCGAAATCCGCCGCCTCGTAGAAGGGGTGGGCTGCGAGATCAACATGGTGTTCCCGCTGGGCTCGCATGTCGAAGACATCGCGAAGCTGCCCGATGCGGACGTGAATATCTGCATGTATCGCGAGTTCGGCCGCAAACTATGCGAAGCGCTCGAGCGGCCCTATCTGCAGGCGCCGATCGGCATCTTTGCGACGACGAATTTCCTGCGGAAGCTGGGCGAGCTCGTGGGCATCGATCCCGAGCCCTTCATCGAGCGCGAAAAGCACACCACGATCAAGCCGATCTGGGATCTGTGGCGAAGTGTGACCCAGGATTTCTTCGGCACGGCCTCGTTCGGCATCGTCGCGACCGAAACCTACACGCGCGGCCTGCGCCGTTTCCTCGAAGAGGAAATGGGCATTCCCTGCACCTTCGCTTTTTCGCGAACGGCAGGCACCAAACCCGACAATGCGGCCGTGCGCGAAGCCCTGAAAACGAAGCCGCCGCTCGTGCTGTTTGGTTCCTACAACGAACGCATGTACGCAGCCGAGCTCGGCGGGCGGGCCATGTACATCCCGGCCTCGTTCCCGGGCGCCATCATCCGGCGCGCAACCGGCACGCCCTTCATGGGCTATGCGGGTGCGACCTACGTGATCCAGGAATACTGCAACGCCTTGTTCGACGCGCTGTTCAACATCCTGCCGCTCGGCACGGAGATGGACAAGGTCGAGGCCACGCCCGCACGGCTGGGCACGATCGACATGATGGCGTGGGACGAAGACGCGCAGCGCGAAATGGACCGCTACGTCGAAAACGAACCGTTCCTCGTACGCATTTCGGCGGCCAAGCGCCTGCGCGACCGCGCCGAGCGCGACGCGCGCTATGCGGGCGAAGATCGGGTGTCGCTGCTGCGCGTGCGCAGCGCCATGGGGGCGGCGACGGCCGGCAGTGCCGCATGATCGAAGCCCCAAGCACCCTTGCTTTTGCACTTACCTTTGCCGTTCGGCCGCAAGGCTTTGCGAACGGCGCATCGACACGTCGTGGCCAGTCTCGCCACGCGTGCCCAGCCGCGCGGGTCTTGCGCGGTAACGGCCGCGAGGCCACCACAGGGAGATACTCTCTATGGCAGGACAGAAAGACAGCGGCAACCTGACCGGGTTGTCGGACGAAGAAGCCCAGGAGTTCCACAACTATTTTGTGCAGGGCTTCGTCGTGTTCACGGTCATCGCCATCATCGCGCACGTTCTTGCGTGGTCGTGGCGTCCCTGGTTCCCGGGCCCGAAGGGCTACGCGATGCTGCAGAACGGCATCGACACGGTAACCAACGTCGTTATGCCCTTCGTGGCATAGGAGGAGGCAGCAATGTGGCGTATTTGGCGCTTGTTCGATCCGCGTCGGGCTCTCGTGGCCCAAGCGGTTTTCCTCTTCACGCTGGCGATCGTGATTCACTTCATCGTCCTCAGCACCGACCGGTTCAACTGGATCGAAGGCCCGCGCAAGTCGGCCGCCGCGACAGTCGAACTCTCGCTGCTGCCGCCGACCGTTTCGTAGCGCAAGCTACGTTCGGCAACGCGGACGGAGCGAAGTCTACGGACTTCGCTTCGTCCGTGGCGGAAGCAGGTGGCCCAATGCGGCCGCAAATAGACGTGACGACCGGAGGATTCGACCATGGCAATGCTCAGTTTTGAAAGAAAGTACAGGGTCCGCGGGGGCACCCTGATTGGGGGCGATCTTTTCGATTTCTGGGCCGGGCCGTTCTATGTCGGGTTCTTCGGCGTCATGGGCGCCTTTTTCACGATCCTCGGCACGGCCATGATTTTCTGGGGCGCCTCGATGGGGCCGACCTGGAATCCCTGGCTTATCAGCATCGCCCCGCCCGACATCAGCTACGGGCTGAGCTTCGCGCCCCTCAAGGACGGCGGGCTGTGGCAGGTCATCACGATTTGCGCCATCGGCTCTTTCAGCTGCTGGGCGATGCGCGAGGTCGAAATCTGCCGCAAACTCGGCATGGGCTACCACGTGCCTTTTGCCTTCAGCGTGGCGATCTTCGCCTATGTAAGCCTGGTCGTGATCCGGCCGGTGCTGATGGGCGCTTGGGGCCACGGTTTCCCCTACGGCATCTTCAGCCATCTCGACTGGGTGTCGAACACCGGCTACCAGTATCTGCATTTCCACTACAACCCGGCGCACATGATCGCCGTGTCGTTCTTCTTCACGACCGTGCTGGCGCTGTCGCTGCACGGAGCGCTCGTGCTCTCGGCCACCAACCCGCCCAAGGGCGAAACGGTCAAGACGCCCGAGCACGAAGACACGTTCTTCCGCGACGCGATCGGCTACTCGGTCGGCACGCTCGGGATCCATCGCGTGGGGCTCTTCTTGGCCCTCAGCGCCGGATTCTGGAGTGCGGTGTGCATCATCTTGAGCGGTCCGTTCTGGACGCGCGGCTGGCCCGAATGGTGGGGCTGGTGGCTCAATCTTCCGATTTGGCGCTAGGCGGGGAGCAGGAACATGCCCGAATATCAAAACCTCTTCACGCGCGTGCAGATCCGCGGCCCTGCCCATTACGGCGTGCCGATCAAGGACCGGAACTATTGGCGGCGCGAGGGCGAGCCCTTCTACGTTTATCTGCTCGGGATCATCGGCAACGCCCAGATCGGGCCGATCTACTTGGGCTTCATGGGTTCGGCGTCGCTGCTCTGCGGGCTCATCGCGTTCGAGATCATCGGCTTCAATATGCTGGCCTCGGTCAATTGGGATCCGGTGCAGTTCGTGCGCCAGCTCTTCTGGCTGGCGCTCGAACCGCCCAATCCCAAATACGGCCTCAGCATTCCGCCGCTCAACGACGGCGGCTGGTGGTTGATGGCGGGGTTCTTCCTCACCATGTCGCTGCTGCTCTGGTGGGGGCGCATGTATAGGCGCGCGCGCGCCCTCGGCATGGGCACGCATGTGGCATGGGCCTTTGCCGCGGCGATCTGGCTCTTTCTGGTGCTCGGCTTCATCCGACCGGTGCTGATGGGCAATTGGGGCGAGGCCGTTCCGTTCGGCATCTTCCCGCATCTCGACTGGACGGCCGCGTTCTCGCTGCGCTACGGCAACCTCTTCTACAACCCGTTCCACGCGCTCTCGATCGTGTTCCTCTACGGCTCGAC
The DNA here is from genome assembly GCA_027532905.1 of Magnetospirillum sp. Taxonomy (NCBI): domain Bacteria; kingdom Pseudomonadati; phylum Pseudomonadota; class Alphaproteobacteria; order Rhodospirillales; family Rhodospirillaceae; genus Magnetospirillum; species Magnetospirillum sp. The sequence continues at coordinate 75,485 of JAPZUA010000005.1, read as the reverse complement.
CCTGCTGTTCGCGATGCACGGGGCCACGATCTTGGCCGTAAGCCGCTTCGGCGGCGACCGCGAGATCGAGCAGATCGTCGATCGCGGGACGGCGTCCGAGCGTGCGGCGTTGTTCTGGCGCTGGACGATGGGCTTCAACGCGACGATGGAATCGATCCATCGCTGGGCCTGGTGGTTCGCCGTTCTCTGCCCGCTCACGGGCGGCATCGGCATCCTGCTGTCCGGCACGGTCGTGGACAATTGGTACCTGTGGGCGATCAAGCACCATTTTGCGCCCGGCTACCCGGCCGTGTTCGGCACGATCGTGGATCCCGCAACTCTTCCAGGAGCAACGCGATGAAAATCGAACTCCCGCTTGCGGGCGCCCTGTTCGCGGTTGCGGCCGCAGCGGTCGTGTACACCTCGTTCACCCTGCCGCCCGTGCTCTCGACGCAGAACGGCTACCGCGGAACCGCCATGGTCCAGGTCGAGCTGCCCGCACGCCGCGCGGCGCTGCAGGCCGCCAACGTGTTGCCCGAGGCGCAGCCTGCTGCCGATCTTGCCAACGAGAAATCGTCGGCGGCCTACGAAAACGTGCAGGTGCTGGGCGACGTCGACTCGGCCGAGTTCCTGCGCATCATGACGGCGATCACCGAGTGGGTCGCTCCCGAGCAGGGCTGCACCTACTGCCATGCCGAGGGCGAAAGCCTGGCCAGCGACACGCTCTACACGAAGGTCGTGGCACGGCGCATGCTGCAGATGACGCTTAAGATCAATGCCGCCTGGAAGCCGCACGTCGCGGAAACCGGTGTCACTTGCTACACGTGCCATCGCGGCCAGCCCGTACCTTCGGAAGTTTGGTACAAGGAAGCGCCGGCGCCGGAGCCTGCCTATGCCGGCAACCGCAACCGGCAGAACCTGCCCTTGCCGGTCGTCGGCGACAGCTCGCTGCCGCACGACATCTTCGAGCCTTATCTCAGCAAAGCAACGGAGATCCGCGTTGCAGGCCCCAAGGCGCTGCGCACCGGCCCCAACCCGTCGATCCAATCGACGGAGGGTACTTACGGGCTCATGATGCATCTCTCGCAAGGGCTCGGCGTCAACTGCACCTTCTGCCACAACACGCAGAACTTCGCCGATTGGAAGACCAGCACGCCGCAACGCGTGACCGCCTGGCACGGCATCCGAATGGTGCGCGAGCTCAACAACGAGTATCTCGACACGCTGGTGAGCGCTTTCCCGGCCAACCGCAAGGGACCAACGGGCGACGTCGCCAAGGTCAATTGCGCCACGTGCCACCAAGGGGTCAACAAGCCGCTCTACGGCGTGAGCATGGTTGCCGACTATCTCGCCCTGAAGACGGGCAAGTAGGCGGCAACCCTACGCGACGCAACGAGTTTGGCGTCACGGCGCGGCGGCTACCGGACATCCGTCGCCCGAAACTAGGCCGGTGCAGCTTCAAAAACCTGCACCGGCCTTCTTCTTTTCCGGGGCCTTCTTTTTCGGGGTGTCGGTCAGCGCTTCCAGCGCCGCGCAAGGTCGGCGAGGTGGGCGGCCAGGGCGAGCACGAGGAAGGCCGCCACGTGCGTCCAGCCCGCCTCTTGGAGGGCCGCACGCAAGGCCAGCATCAAGGCCGAACCGGCCGCGAGATTGAAGACGAGGCCGAGCGGCTCGGGGCCGCTGCCGGTGCGAAAGCGATAGAAGAGAAGGGCCGCTGCCTCGAGGGCGACGAGCAGCAAAACGAGATCGACAAGCCGCCCGCTTTGCACGAGTTCGCCCAACGCTTCGGCCATTTTAGGCGGGCCCGAACGGCGCGTTGAGGCGCACGATCTCGATATTGAGGATACTCGCGAACGTGACCCAGGCAAGATAGGGCCACAGGGCGAGCGCCGCGCGCCTGGAAAGCGGGCGCAGCACATGGATCAGCGCCAGGATCGAGATCCACAGCCAAGCGACTTCGAACAGCGCGTAGTCGGGCCGCTGCAGCGTGAAGAAGAGCCAGCTCCACGCGACATTCAGCGTCATATTGAACAGGAAGAACCACACGATCGCGATGCGCACGCGCGTCTGGTTCGTGGCCTGCCAGGCAAGCCCGAAGGAATAGGCGCACAGCGCGAAGATGATCGTCCAGGCCGGTCCGAACAGCCAGTCGGGCGGCTGCCAGGCGGGTTTCTGCAGTTCGAAATACCAGTCCGACAGATCGGTGAGCGCGCCGCCGACCGAGGCGATCGCAAGCGCGGACGCCCCGCCGGCGGCAAACGGCTTCCAGCGCCGCCGAACCTGCATGCTCACGGACGCGCGAAGCCAAACAGGTGGGCGAGATCCTTGAAGAAGATGCGGATATGCGCCATCGGATCGCGCCGCACGAGCTCTTTGTTCATGTAGGAGTCGAACGTGAGCTTCTGCACGTCCTTGTCGCGGCAGATGCTGACGAAGCTTTCGCGCCGCTTTTCGCTCGAATACCAGAAGCGCTGCATGATGCCGAGAATGAAGAAGACCGTGCCGTGGTCCTTCATGAAGCGCTTGCGCGCAAGTTTGAGGGCGCCAACCTCGCCCGTCGCCAATGCTTTTTCGACCGCTTCGGCTGCAAGCCGCCCGCCGAGCATCGCGTAGTAGATGCCTTCGCCCGACGCCGGTGCGACCACGCCGGCCGCATCGCCCGCCAGCACCACGTCGCGCCCGTTGTCCCAGCGCTTTAAGGGTTTCAGCGGAATGGGCGCGCCCTCGCGGCGCAGCGTCTCGAACCCATCGAGACCGGTTGCCGCACGCAGGCGGCCGACCGCACTGCGCAGCGAGAAGCCCTTCTGCATGCTGCCGGTACCAATGCTGGCGGTCTGGCCGTGCGGGAAAACCCACGCGTAGAAATCGGGCGAGGTGTCGCCGCGATAGACGACGTCGCAGCGCTTGGCGTCGAAATCGACTGCGGCGTTGGGCGGCACTTTCACGATCTCGTGGTAGGCGAACACGTAGCGCATGCGGTCGGCCCCAGGCACATGTGCCTCGCGCGCGACAGCGGAATTGGCACCGTCGGCACCGATCACCATGCGCGCACGCACGCGCACGGGGGCTCCGCTCGCCTCGGGCGCTTTGGGGCGGTACACGACGATCGCGGTCCCGTCGCTGTCGCGCTCGATCGTCTCGAACGTGCCGTTGCGGCGTTTCGCACCGGCCGTGGTGGCGCGCATGCGCAGCCATTCGTCGAAATGCTCGCGGTCGACCATACCGACGAAGCCGCCTTCGATCGGGATATCGACGTGTTTGTTGGACGGGGCCACCATGCGCGCGCAGTTGATGCGCGCGACGAGCATCGAATCGGGAATGTCGAAATCCTTGATCGCGCGCGGCGGGATCGCACCCCCGCACGGCTTGATGCGGCCCGCCCGGTCGAGCAGCAGCACGTTAAAGCCGCGGCGCGCGAGGTCGGTTGCGGCTGTGGCCCCGGCAGGCCCCCCGCCGACAACGGCGACGTCGAAGGTTTCGAGCGTTTCCATGCGCATCATCCTCTTTCTAGGCTGGCTTGGTCCAGGCCCTGGGCAAAGCGGGGCAGGGCGGCGGGCCGTTTGGCGGCAGGGCGGTCGAGCGTTGCGGCCAAAACGGCCGACAGCAAAAACAGCAGAGATTCGGCAACGAACACGCTGCCGTAGGCGAGTGCGTCGTCGCCGAATGCGGCGCGCGCAATGTCGCTTGCGGTTGCGCCCGCAAGCCCGCCGAGGCCGAAGGCGATCGCCTGTGCAGCCCCCCACAATCCCATGCGGATGCCTTCGCGCCCGCTTTGGCCGCGCCCGGCAAGCTCCATCATGCTGGCGATCGCAGCGACGGCGAATGCGCCGTTGGCGACACCCAACGCGAACACGACCGCGCGCAGCGGGAAGGCCGCACCGACAAGCCCGCCAAGCGCCAAGGCGATCAAAGCGACGCAGGACGCAAGGCAACCGCCGACAGTCCAACTGCGAAGCGAGCCGAAGCGCCGTTTGCCGCTGGCAAGCACGGCCACGAGCAGCATGCCCGCGAACACGCCGCCATGCTGAACGCCCGCAAGGCCCGTCGATTGGCCCGGCGTGAAGCCGAACACCACGCCCGCAAACGGTTCGAGAATGAGATCCTGCGCACTGTAGGCGAGCATCGAAACGAAGACGAAGATCGTGAAGCGGCGCGCGGCATTTTCGCGCCAGATTTCGCCAAGTGCCTCGGCAAAGCGCTGCGGTGCGGCTTGCGATTGCGTGCTTGCAGCTTGCCTCCGTGCAGGGCCTTCAACGCCCCAAACAGCGAATGTGGCAAGCACGAAGGCCAGCAGCGACACCGCACTCGACACGGCGACGAGGCGGGCGGCCGAAAACGGATCGAGGAAGGCGGATGTGCCGAGCGCCGTCAGCGCAAATCCGGCGATCATCATCATCCACACGGTGGTGGCGGCCGCAGCCCGCCGTTCGGGCGCCACGCGCTTGGCGAGCAAGGCGAGCAGCGAGGTGCCGGCGGCCCCCACGCCGAGCCCAATCATCGCGAAGGCAAGCATGCCGAGAGCAAGCCCCCATGCGAATGTATCGGCCATCAGGACCGTCGAAACGGCGGCGAGCACGCCGCCCGTTGCCAGCATCGCCATGCCGCCAACGATCCACGGCGTGCGCCGCGCACCCGTGTCCGAGCCGTGGCCCAGACGCGGGCGCAGGAACTGGACGCCATAATGCAACGCCACCAGCAGGCCCGGCAGAAAAGCGGGCAGCGCGAACTCGACGACCATGATGCGGTTCAAGGTGGAGGTGGTCAGCACCACGACGGCGCCAAGTGCGGTCTGCACGAGACCGAGGCGCACGATGGCACCCCAGCCCAACGGGGCACCGGCGGGCCCTTCAGCTTTCGGCGTCTCGGCCGCGTGCACCATAGGCAGCGATCCGTCGGCTAGACGCGCAAGGTCCGGTCCGACAGCATCGTCAGCATGTTGCGCGCCTGGCGCACCGCCTGGAGACCGTCGAACGCCACCGTGTCTGCGCCGACCAGCGCCACGCAGTCGGGTCGATCGGAAAAGACGCGGCCGCCGACCATGATGCCGACCGAACGGTTGCGCGTTTCGCGGCGGATGCGATGAATGCAGCCGGCCAAAGGCTCGAGCAGCGCATCGCAGCTCGCCGACAGGCCGACGACCGAGAAGCTTTCCTGGCGCACGAGGCGGCCGAGCGCGTTTGCTTCCGTGTCGACGAGGCAGGTCACGTCCCAGCCCGCGCGACGGAAAAATTCTTCGACCATCAAGATGCCGAACAGATGCGTTTCGCCGGGTGCCGCCGCCAGCAGAATCCGGTGATGCGCTTCGGGAGCCGAAGGCGGGCGGTAGCGCGGCCCGTACTGACGCAGCAGATTCTGCAGCACCGTGAGGCCCAGCATCACGTCCGTGAAGCTGGCGCGGTCGTCGTCCCACATGTCGCCCAAGCAGCGCGCGGCGGGTGCGAGAAGATCGAGGCAGATGTCGCCGAGCGTCACGCGACCGGCGAGCAGGCGTTCGATATGGGCCGCAGGTTCCGACGCGTCTTTCGACAAGAGCGTTTCGGCGAAAGCGGCGACGGCCGCGGCATCGAGCCCGGGTGCTTTGGCGGCATTGCGCCGGCCGCCGCCTTGGGCCAGCACAAGGCGCGGCACGATTTCGCACTCGATCGTGTCTGCAACCGAAAGTCTGTTGCTGTCGCTTTGTGAGATTTCGCAGCTTTTGTCGCGCGCGCGGCGCTGCTGTGCTGCAGTGGGAGCGGACCTTGCCGCTGCCAGACCTTCCTGGAGAGTGTAGCTCTCCAGCCCCTGTTGTCCGGCCGTCGCTCGTGACAGATTCTGTCCCAAAGCGCCCTCCCCCGTAACGCTGCGGTCGATGGAATTCGTCCCCCGACGGTATCGCCGCAACTGTCATAGCCTCTAATGCGCGAAGTTCTTTGTCAAGGCAGCTTTACAGAAATGCGCCGAAAATACGGCGAAACTTACCGCGTGGACGGCTGCGATGTTGCAGTGCAATGTGGCTTCGGAGTGCGTTGAAGTACGCTGCCATCGATCTGCTGTTGCCGTTGAAACGGCTGTACAAATGATCCTCTGTCAAGAAAAGCCGACAGAAATTGGCGCCCTCCCATACCGCCTTTTGCGTGTGTAGTGCTGCAACGCGAAGCGGCTGATTTGGCCGCGCAAAAAACGGTGCATATCTTGGGGCAGCCGCGAAGCGCGAGGCCGATCGGGTGCGACTCGCACCATCGGCGGTGCCGCACAAAACAAGCCCCCATAACGATTTACAGCCTAAAACGGTACGGCGCTGTCGCCTGCCGTTGCTACTGCGGATGTTCGGCTTCGACCGTGTCTTCGCTGGCCGCGTCGGTGAGGCCGTAGCGGCGCAGCTTCACATAGAGGCTCTGGCGGCTGAGGCCGAGCATTTCGGCGGCCGAGGCGCGGTTGTCGCGCGTGAGTTCGAGGGCCGCTTCGATGCACAGCCGCTCGATCATGTCGGTCGTCTCGCGCACGAGTTCCTTGAGCGACACGCGTCCCACGAGTTCGGTCAGCTGCTCGACCGAGTGCGGCAATTCGCGCGCGCGCTTGGTCTCGCTACGCACGCGGCCGGCGACGTTGCGGATCGCGAAGCAATAGACGGGTTTGCCGTTCGTGACAGTGGCGGCGGCCGAAATCTCGACGTCCGTGCGGCCGCCGAGTTCGCCGCGCAAGGTGGTCGCGAACAGCCGCACGCTGGCACGCTGGCGCAGATTGGCCATCAGCACGTTGAAGTCGATGCCGTCGCGCCCGACCCACGAGTCGAGCGTGCCGGCGAGCGCTTGGTCGAGCGAGGCAATCTGCGCAAGTTCCAGAAACGCGGCGTTGGCGCTCAGCACGTGGCCGGCCCCGTCGCACGACACAAACGCGTCGGGCGACTGCTCGACGAGCCTTGCGAGTGCCGCGTCTTCGTTCGTGTTCGGCCGTCCGGCAGCGTCGGTGGCCGCGGCGACGGCCGCGATCCGCACCAGCAGCAGCGTGGTGCCTTCCTGGCGGAACACGGCGATGCCGACTTTGAGCGGCTGGCGGTCGAGATGCAGTTGGATCTCGTCGCTGCGGCCCGAAGCGCGCACGCCCGCGATCGTGTCGGCGAGCAGCTTGGCGTTCGACGTGTCGAAGATTTCGGTGAAGTTGCGCCCGACGAGGCGCTTCACGGACCCGGCAAAAAGCTGCTCGGCGGCAGGATTGGCTTCGACGATGCGCTGGCTTGTGCCGTCGACGATGGCGACTCCGTCGGCGGCCTGTTGGAACAGGAGCCGGTAGCGCGTTTCGGCGCTGCGCAGGCGCGAATAGTCGCGCTCCATCGCTTGCTGCGCGTCCATCAGGCGCTGCTGCAGCGTCGAGACGCTGCGCAGATCGCGCCCGTAGGCGAGGATGCGTCCGCTTTTGCCGATGCGCGCCGTGCGGTAGAGCACGGGCAGATCGGCGCCCACAGCCGGATGGTTGACCTGCCGCCAGCGCGCACCCGCCTCGTTGTCGACGTCGCGCAGCAGGGTGGCGATTTTCGTGCGGCTTTCGATCGTCACCAGATCGGCCCAGCGTTTGCCGATCCACTTCTCGCGCGCACCCAGATCCGCGGCAAGTTCCGCACCTTGGAAGGCGACGTCGCAAACCGTGCCGTCTGCCTCAAGCACAAGCGTGATGTCCGCCCCAGCCGCGACCAAAGCGGAAGCCTGCTCGGCCGAAATGCCGCCGAGAGAGTCTTTGGGGTTGAGGAAGCCGTTCACGCTGACGTCGATCCTTGGGCGGCGGCGCGCTGCCGTCCGAATGCGGTTGGGGGCGGTCGTAAGACGTCGGCAGGGGCATGCGCAGGCATATAAGGAGTCGCGTGCAAGGGCCGACGACGCGGAATCGCGTGTACAGCGCAAACATGTCCGTTGTGCGGCACGACTTCGGTACGCGGCGCGGTTTCGCCGTTAGTGGCGTTGTTTGGCAGCCGATGGTCGTGGCGCAGAGTCATCAAAGGTAAGCATCGGTTGGAGGAACGGCAGCGCTGTGCCTGTGCACTTGTATCGAGATACCGCGATTTTGCGTGGATTTGCCTTAGTCGCTGTTTTAACAGGGAAAAACAAGACTTAAAATCGGTTTTGATAGGGCGACCGCCGATCTTAACCCGTGGGCAGGGTGTCAAATCTTTTGATTGATGTCAATCAATTTAGACGTAAACTTACATTGACAGACAGCAGATCGAGTCCTAGTCTTTCTCTCGAACGACGGCCCACCAAAGAGGCAAAAGCCATGGGACTGGATCGCGCCCGGACCAGAATTTCACCCGAAAAGTCGCTTTTGGCGACATTCGCCCGGATCGGCCTCGGCCGGTCGAGCCTCAGCCCGTCATGCCTTAGAGGGATTGCGCCATGATCAGTTCGGTTTTGGATCGCCTGATGGCCGCATTCGACGGCAGCCCGTGGGCCATGTCGTCGGGGCGCGATTGCCTGCATGCGCGCGGCGACTCGCACCGTTCGCAGCCGCTTTACACGCCCGAACAGCGCCAGCGGCGCGACAACACCTATTGGACGCTGGTCCAGGGCATTCTCGCCCCGATCCAGTTCCTCGTTTTCATCGCAAGTGCCGTGCTCGTCGTGCGCTTCCTGGCGACCGGCGAAGGTTTCGAGATCGCGACGGCTTCTGTCATCGTCAAAACTCTGCTGCTCTACGCGATCATGGTCACGGGTGCGATCTGGGAGAAGGTCGTGTTCGGCCGCTATCTGTTTGCGCCGGCCTTCTACTGGGAAGACGTGTTCAGCATGCTCGTACTGGCATTGCACACGGCCTATCTCACGGCCCTCGTCGGCGGCTATGGCGATGCCGAATTCCAGATGACGTTGGCGCTCGCCGCCTACGCGACCTACGTGGTGAACGCCACGCAGTTCGTGCTGAAGCTGCGCGCCGCGCGGCGCGACGAGCAGCGCTGGAAGGGGCGCGCCCCTGTCGGCGGCGCGATCGGTTCGTTCTGATGGCCACACTGGATCTGCAGAAGCCCGAAGCCAGCTGTGCAAGCCCGCCCGAGATTCTGCGCGAGCGCGGCCAGCGCGAAGTTTTCTGCGGCCTGACCGGCATCATCTGGCTGCATCGCAAAATCCAGGATGCGTTTTTCCTCGTCGTCGGCTCGCGCACTTGCGCGCATCTGATCCAGTCGGCGGCGGGCGTGATGATCTTCGCCGAGCCGCGTTTTGCCACCGCCATCATCGACGAGCGCGATCTCGCAGGCCTTGCCGACGCCAATGCCGAGCTCGACCGAGTCGTCAATCGCCTGCTCGAGCGCCGCCCGGACATCAAGCTCTTGTTCCTCGTGGGCTCGTGCCCGTCGGAAGTGATCAAGCTCGATCTGTCGCGCGCGGCCCAGCGCCTGTCGCGCAGCTTCGAGCCGCGCGTGCGCGTGCTGAACTATTCGGGCAGCGGCATCGAGACCACCTTCACGCAAGGCGAAGATGCGTGCCTGGCAGCCCTGGTCCCGAGTCTGCCGGCGGCCCCGGCATCGGCCCCGCGCGAATTGCTGGTTGTGGGTGCGCTTGCCGACGTCGTCGAAGACCAGTTCAAGCGCATTTTCGAGCGCTTGGGTATTGGCCCCGTGCGCTTCATGCCGCCGCGCAGTGCGCTCGATCTGCCGCAGGTCGGCCCTGGCACGCATTATCTGCTCGCCCAGCCCTTCTTGGGCGACACGGCGCGGGCACTCGACGATCGCGGCGCCAAATGGCTGCCGGCAGCGTTTCCGCTCGGCGCCGAAGGGACCACGGCGTGGCTGCGCGCGGCCGCGGATGCGTGGGGTATCGATCCCGAACATTTCGGTGCCGTCACGGCAGCACACCGCGCGCGTGCGGAAACAGCCCTTGCGCGCTATCGCGCCAAGCTCGAAGGCAAGAGCGTTTTCTTCTTCCCCGACTCGCAGCTCGAAGTGCCGCTTGCGCGCTTCCTCACGCGCGAGATGGGCATGCGCGCAGTCGAAGTGGGCACGCCCTATCTGCATCGCCAGCATCTGGCGGCCGATCTCGCTTTGCTGCCAGCCGATACGGCCTACAGCGAAGGCCAGCATGTCGACAACCAGCTCGACCGCTGCCGGGCGGCCCGGCCCGACATCACGGTGTGCGGCCTGGGTCTTGCCAATCCGCTCGAGGCCGAAGGCCTCACCACAAAATGGTCGATCGAACTCCTGTTCACGCCGATCCAAGGCTACGAGCAGGCCGGCGATCTGGCCGAACTCTTTGCGCGCCCGCTCGAGCGGCGCGCCCGGCTGGCGGCCTAACGCCATGCAGCTGACCGTCTGGACCTACGAAGGCCCGCCGCATGTCGGCGCGATGCGCATCGCGACAGCACTCGAAGACGTGCATTACGTGCTGCATGCGCCCCAGGGCGACACCTACGCCGATCTCCTGTTCACGATGATCGAGCGGCGCGCCAAGCGCCCGCCGGTGACCTACACGACCTTCCAGGCGCGCGATCTGGGCGGCGACACGGCCGATCTTTTCAAAGCGGCCGCACGCGACGCGTTTGCGCGCTTCCAGCCCAAGGCGATGCTCGTGGGTGCATCGTGCACGGCCGAACTCATCCAAGACGATCCGGGTGGACTTGCCAAAGCGCTTGCTTTGCCGATCCCGGTCGTCGCCCTCGAACTGCCGTCCTACCAGAAAAAAGAAAACTGGGGGGCCAGCGAAACCTTCTATCGCCTCGTGCGCGCTCTTGCGGGCCCGCATGCGCCGGCCCCCGGCACAAAACGCGCAGCACGCGAACCTGGTGTGCGCGCGCGCTGCAATCTTCTGGGCCCGACGGCACTGGGCTTCCGCCATCGCGACGACGTGGCCGAAATCGTCAAGCTGCTCGACAGCATCGGCATCGACGTCGATATCGTCGCCCCGCTCGGTGCCACAGCTGCCGACATTGCGCGCCTGGGCGAGGCCGATATCTGCGTGCCGCTCTATCCCGAGATCGCAGGCCAGGCCGCTGCATGGCTTGCCAAAACCTTCGACCAGACGCTTGTGCGCACCGTGCCGATTGGTGTGGGGGCCACGCGCGAATTCGTGGCCGAGATCGCGGCAGCTGCCGGCCTCGATGCCAGCGCAATTTTGGCCGACATGCCGACGCGCGCCCCCTGGTATTCGAAATCGGTTGACTCGAACTATCTCACCGGCAAACGCGTGTTTGTATTCGGCGACGCCACGCACGCGATCGCGGCCGCGCGCATTGCCGCGCGCGAACTCGGCTTCACGGTCGTAGGGCTCGGCACCTACAGCCGCGAGTTTGCGCGCGAAGTGCGCGAAGCGGCCAAGCTCTACGGCATCGAAGCTTTGATCACCGACGACTATCTCGAAGTCGAAGCGAAGGTCGCCGAGCTGCAGCCCGAGCTGGTACTCGGCACGCAGATGGAGCGCCACATCGCCAAGCGCCAGGGCGTGCCCTGTGCCGTCATCTCGGCCCCGGTGCATGTGCAGGATTTTCCCGCGCGCTATTCGCCGCAGATGGGTTTCGAGGGGGCGAACGTGCTGTTCGACACCTGGGTCCATCCGCTGATGATGGGTCTCGAAGAACATCTGCTGACGATGTTCCGCGGCGATTTCGAATTCCACGACGGTGCGGGCTCGTCGCATCTGGGTGCGGGCAAGTCGCATGCCCCCGCCAACGCCGCCGCCGAAAAGCCGACGCCTGCACAAGACGCGCCGATCGTCGTTGCTGCTGCACCCGCTGCTGCAGGACCGATCGTTCCGGTTTGGGCAGCGGATGCGGAAAAGGAACTCAAAAAGATACCGTTCTTCGTGCGCGGCAAAGCCCGCCGCAACACCGAGCGCTTCTCGGTCGAACGGGGTGTGGCCGTCATCACCGTGGAGACGCTGTACGATGCCAAAGCGCATTTCGGCCGCTGACCCCACGCCCATTCGCGTGGCCATCGTCACGATGGACAGCCATCTGACGGGCTCGGCGATGCGTGCCGAAGCGGTGCTGCGTCGCGAACTGCCGGGTTTGACGCTCGCGGTCCATGCGGCCGACGAGTGGGGGACGGACGAAGAAGCGTTGAAACGCTGCAAGGAAGACATCGCGCGCGCCGACATCGTCGTGGCGACCATGCTGTTCCTGGAAGACCATGTGCGCGCCGTGATGCCGGATCTGCTGGCACGCCGCGAAAACTGCGACGCGATCGTGTGCTGCCTGGCGGCGGGCGAAATTGTCAAGCTCACGCGCATCGGCAAGTTCAACATGAGCAAGGAGGCGCTCGGCGCCATCTCGTGGCTGAAGCGCCTGCGCGGCAAGTCCAAGCCCGGCCAGTCGTCGGGCGAAGGCCAGATGAAGATGCTGCGCCAGCTGCCCAAGCTGCTGCGGTTCGTGCCTGGCACGGCGCAAGACGTGCGCGCCTATTTCCTCACGCTGCAATACTGGCTCGCCGGTTCGGAAGCCAATCTCGCCAATATGGTGCGCCTGCTGATCGGTCGTTACGCGGACGGGGCGCGCCGCAATCTGCGCAACGCCGTATCGGCACAGCCGCCCATCGACTATCCGGATGTCGGCGTCTACCACCCGCGCATGAAGGGCCGCCTCGGAGAACGCGTCGATCTGCTGCCGTCGCCGACAGGTAAGATTCGCGGCACGGTCGGTTTGCTCGTGCTGCGCTCGTATTTGCTGTCGGACAATGCGGGCCATTACGACGGCACGATCGCTGCCCTCGAAGCGCGCGGCCTGCGCGTGGTGCCGGTCTTCGCGAGCGGCCTCGACCAGCGCCCGGCCATCGAAAAATATTTCCGCAAAGACGGCCGCACGATGGTCGATGCGGTCATCTCGCTGACCGGTTTCTCGCTGGTCGGCGGCCCCGCCTACAACGACGCCAAGGCGGCCGAAGAAATTCTCGCGACCCTCGACGTGCCGTATCTCGCCGCCCATCCGGTCGAATTCCAAACCCTCGAACAATGGGGTGCTTCGGAACGCGGCCTGATGCCGGTCGAAAGCACGATCATGGTCGCAATCCCGGAACTCGACGGCGCTTCGGGCCCGATCGTGTTCGGTGGCCGCTCGGACGGGGCGGGCGCGCCGTGTGCGGGCTGCGACCGCCATTGCGTGTTCGAGAACGCCGCCGAAGGCCGCAACATGCATGTGTGCGCCGAGCGTGCTTCGATGCTGGCCGACCGCGTCGACAAAATGGTGCAGCTGCGCGCGACCCAGCGTGCGGCGCGCAAGATCGCGGTCGTGCTGTTCAACTTCCCGCCGAACGGTGGCAATGCGGGCACGGCTGCGTATCTGTCGGTGTTCGACTCGCTGCAGCGCACGCTCGCGGCGATGAAGGCCGAAGGCTACACGGTCGAAGTCCCGGCCGACGGCGACACGCTGCGCAAAGCGGTCGTCGAAGGCAACGCCGCGCAGTACGGCTCGGACGCCAACGTGCATTGCCGCATTTCCGCTGCCGAACATGTGACCCGCGAGACGTGGCTCTCTCAGATCGAGGCGCAGTGGGGTCCTGCCCCCGGCCGCCAGCAGAGCGACGGTTCGTCGATCTTCGTACTCGGCGCGCAGTTCGGCAACGTGTTCGTCGGCATCCAGCCCGCCTTCGGCTACGAGGGCGATCCGATGCGGCTCCTGTTCGAGAAGGGCTTTGCGCCCACGCATGCTTTCTCGGCCTTCTATCGCTGGCTGCGCGAGGATTTTGCGGCCGATGCGGTGCTGCATTTCGGCACGCATGGGGCGCTCGAATTCATGCCGGGCAAGCAGTCGGGCATGTCGGGCGCATGCTGGCCGGACCGCATGATCGGCGCATTGCCGAACATCTATCTCTACGCCGCGAACAATCCGTCGGAAGGGGCGATCGCCAAGCGCCGCTCGGCCGCCACACTCGTGAGCTATCTCACGCCGCCGGTGGCGCATGCCGGCCTCTACAAGGGCTTGGGCGAACTCAAGGTGTCGATCGAACGTTGGCGCGGGCTCGAGCCCGACGCGTCGTTCGAGCGCGGCGAGCTTGCGGCCCTTGTGCAAGCGCAGGCCGCTCTTGTCGATCTGGCAGCCGCCGAGCCCGCTTGGGCAGATCCCGCCTGCGAAATCGAAGCGCTGGGAACGAAGGTTCTCGAGCTTGAATACACGTTGATCCCGCACGGGCTGCACGTGGTGGGCGCCATTCCGTCGCACGAAGAGCGGCTCGATACGCTGCTTGCGGTCGCCGACGCCAGCCACGAGATGCGCCCGTCGCGCGAAGCGGTCGAAGCCTTGATGCGCGGCGAATCTGTCGAAGCGGCGTGGTCGCATACCGGCCTCGGCCCCGACGAAAAAGCCTTCGAGATGATGCGCACGCTCGCGCGCACCGACGCGATGCTGCGCGAAGACGCCGAGATCCCGGCCTTGCTGCGCGCCCTCGACGGGCGCTTCACGCGGCCGGCCCCGGGCGGGGATCTGCTGCGCACGCCCGCGATCCTGCCCACGGGGCGCAACATCCACGGCTTCGATCCGTTCCGCATTCCGAGCGCCTACGCGGTGCAAGACGGCGCACGCCAAGCCGCCCGCTTGATCGAGCGGCATATGGCTGGCGGTGCGGCCCTGCCCGAGACGGTCGCCATCGTGCTGTGGGGTACGGACAATCTCAAATCCGAAGGCGGGCCGATCGCGCAAGCGCTCGCCCTTTTGGGTACGCGCCCGCGCTTCGACAGCTACGGCCGCCTTGCCGGGGCCGAGCTGATCCCGCTTGCCGAACTCGGCCGCCCGCGCATCGACGTGGTCATCACGCTGTCCGGCATCTTCCGCGATTTGCTTCCGCTGCAGATCAAGCTGCTCGCCGAGGCGTGCTTCCTGGCGGCGTCGGCCGACGAAGCGACCACGGACAATTTCGTGCGCAAGCACGCACTCGCCTACCAGCAGACACATGGCTGCGATCTCGAGACGGCTTCCTTGCGCGTGTTCGGCAATGCCGACGGCGCTTACGGTTCGAACGTCAACCATCTCGTCGAAAACGGCGCTTGGGAAAACGAAGACGAGCTCGCCGAGACCTATTCCAAGCGCAAGAGCTTCGCCTACGGCCGCAGCGGCAAGCCCGCGGCCCAAGCGGCGTTGCTGCAGAGCGTGCTGGCGGACGTCGATCTCGCCTACCAGAATCTCGACTCGGTCGAGCTTGGCGTCACCACGGTCGACCATTATTTCGATACGCTGGGCGGCATTTCGCGCGCGGTGCGCCGCGCCAAGGGCGGCACGGCGGCGCCGGTCTATATCGGCGACCAGACGCGCGGCGAGGGCACGGTGCGCAGCCTCTCCGAACAGGTCGCCCTCGAGACGCGCACGCGGACCCTCAATCCGAAATGGTACGAGGGCATGCTCAAGCACGGCTACGAGGGCGTGCGCCAGATCGAAGAGCACGTGACCAACACGATGGGCTGGTCGGCGACCACGGGCGAGGTCCAGCCCTGGGTCTACAAGCAGCTCACCGAAACTTTCGTGCTGGATCCCGAGATGCGCGAGCGTCTGGCCCAGCTCAATCCCACCGCGTCGGCGAAAGTCGCCACGCGTCTCATCGAAGCCCACGAACGCAGCTATTGGACGCCCGATCCCGCCACTCTCGAAGCTTTGCGCCGTGCCGGCGCCGAGCTCGAAGACCGGCTCGAGGGCGTCAAAGAAGGAGTTGCCGCATGAACATCGCGACCCCCAAACGCCCGACCCGTGCGGACGGCGAGGGCAGCCTGCAGGTCCAGCTCGACCCGCAGATGAAAATCGAAGGGGCAAAAGTCTTCGCCGTCTACGGCAAAGGCGGGATCGGCAAGAGCACGACCTCGTCGAACCTGTCGGTCGCGTTCTCGAAGCTCGGCAAGCGCGTGCTGCAGATCGGCTGCGATCCCAAGCACGACTCCACTTTCACGCTGACCAAGCGCCTGATCCCGACCGTGATCGACGTGCTCGAGCAGGCCGATTTCCACACCGAAGAGCTGCGCGTCGACGACTTCGTGTTCGAAGGCTACAACGGCGTGATGTGCGTCGAAGCGGGCGGCCCGCCGGCGGGTACCGGCTGCGGCGGCTACGTGGTCGGCCAGACGGTCAAGCTCCTCAAAGAGCACCATCTGCTCGACGACACGGACGTGGTCGTGTTCGACGTGCTCGGCGACGTGGTGTGCGGCGGCTTCGCCTCGCCCCTCCAGCATGCCGACCGCGGCCTCATCGTCGCCGCCAACGATTTCGACTCGATCTTCGCGATGAACCGCATCGTGGCCGCCATCTCGGCCAAGGCGAAGAACTACCCGGTGCGCTTGGGTGGGGTCATCGCCAACCGCAGCGCGGGCACCGACCAGATCGAAAAATTCAACAAGGCCGTCGGACTCAAGACGCTCGCGCACTTCCCGGATCTCGACGTGATCCGCCGCAGCCGCCTCAAGAAGGCGACTTTGTTCGAGATGGAAGACTCGCCGGAATTGCTGGCGGTGCGCGCCGAATATCTGCGCCTTGCCGAAACGCTATGGTCGGGCACCGACGAGCTCGCACCCGACTCGCTCAAAGACCGCGAAATCTTCGATTTGTTGGGGTACGACTGATGGCCAGCGCCTCCTACACACATCGCCGCAGCCAGATCGAAAACTATTTCGACCGCACGGCGGCAGATGCCTGGGCGAAACTCACTTCGACCGCCCCGGTCGGGCGCATCCGCGCCACGGTGCGCGCGGGCCGCGATCGCATGCGCAACATCCTGCTCGCCAACCTGCCCGCCGACATGCGCGGGTTGCGTCTGCTCGATGCGGGCTGCGGGACGGGCGCTTTTGCGGTCGAAGCAGCACGTCGCGGTGCCCATGTGGTCGCGATCGATCTGTCGCCGACGTTGGTTGCCCTTGCCGACGAACGCGCACCGCGCGATTTCGCGCACGGCAAGATCGAGTTCCGTGTGGGCGACATGTCGGATGCAAGCCTCGGCGAATTCGACCATGTCGTGGCGATGGACTCGTTGATCCACTACGACGAACGCGACGTCTCGCGCGTGCTCGGCGACATTGCGGGCCGCACGCGCCATTCGATTCAGTTCACGTTCGCGCCGCGCACGCCGCTCCTGATGGCGTTCTGGGCGGCGGGCCGCCTGTTCCCACGCAGCGACCGCGCACCTGCGATCGAGCCCATCGCGGTCGCTTCGCTGCGCCGCATGCTGCCGCAACACGAAGCGCTCGCGTCCTGGCGCGAAGCCTCGAGCGAGCGCGTGGCCAGCGGCTTCTACACCTCGCAAGCGATGGAGCTGCGTCGCGCATGAGCTGGCTTTCGGCCAAGACGCGCAAATACATGGTCGGCATGGGGCCGCGCATCGTGCGCTTCCTGCCCTTCGCCGATGCGGCGACGGCCGATTTGCCGCTTGGTCGCCTCTTGCGTCTGTCGCTGTTCCAGCTGACCGGCGGCATGGCGTTTGTGCTGCTGAACGGCACGCTCAACCGCGTGATGATCGTCGAGATGAGTGTGCCCGCGAGCCTCGTGGCCGTGATGGTCGCATTGCCGCTGCTGTTCGCCCCTTTGCGCGCACTCGTGGGTTTCCGCTCGGATACGCATCGCTCGGCCATCGGTTGGCGGCGCGTGCCCTATATTTGGATGGGCTCGCTCGTGCAGTTCGGCGGGCTTGCGATAATGCCGTTCGCCCTGCTCGTGCTGTCGGGCGACGGCGAAGGGCCGATCTGGGTCGGCCAGCTCGGTGCGGCCCTGGCGTTCCTGCTCGTGGGTGCTGGCATGCTCACGGCTCAGACGGCGGGCTTGGCGCTTGCGACCGACTTGGCCAGCGAATCCT
The DNA here is from genome assembly GCA_027532905.1 of Magnetospirillum sp. Classification (NCBI taxonomy): domain Bacteria; kingdom Pseudomonadati; phylum Pseudomonadota; class Alphaproteobacteria; order Rhodospirillales; family Rhodospirillaceae; genus Magnetospirillum; species Magnetospirillum sp. The sequence continues at coordinate 57,802 of JAPZUA010000005.1, read as the reverse complement.
CGCGCCCGCGCGTCGTGGCGCTGATGTACGTCACACTTCTTGTGGGTTCGGTCGTCAGCGGCTTCGTCTTCGGCGAATTGCTTGCCGATTTCAGCGCCAAGCGCCTCGTGCAGGTCGTGCAAGGGGCGGCCGTCGTCACGATCGTGCTGAACGTGGTGGCATTGTGGAAGCAGGAGGTTCGCAATCCGCGCCTTACCTCCAAAAACGTGCGGCAGCCGAGCTTTGCCGAAGAATGGCGGGCCCTCGCAAAGGCCGGGCGTACGCTGCGCCTGTTGGTTGCGGTTGGGCTGGGCACCGCGGCCTTTGCGATGCAGGATATTCTGCTCGAGCCCTATGGCGGCCAGGTGCTGAAGATGAGCGTGGGTTCGACCACGGAACTCACCGCCACGCTGGCACTCGGCGCATTGCTGGCTTTCGCCTTGGCCGCAAACTTGCTCGAGCGCGGCTTTGACCCGTATCGCCTGGCGGCCTACGGCGCATTGCTCGGCATCGTCGCTTTTGCGCTCGTGATTTTCTCTGCGCCGCTCGACGCTGTCGACATGTTCCGTGCGGGCGTCTTCGCGATCGGGATGGGCGGCGGGCTGTTCTCGGTCGGCACGCTAACGGCCGTCATGTCGATCAAATCGGAAGGCCGCACGGGATTGGCACTCGGCGCCTGGGGGGCCGTGCAGGCCACCGCAGCGGGAACGGCGGTCGCCTTGGGCGGGCTCATCGGCGACGGTGTTGGTGCACTTGCCAGTGCCGGCGCTCTGGGTGCGGGCCTCGCCGATCCAGCGGTCGGCTACAGCGTCGTGTACCACATTGAAATTGCCTTGCTGTTCGCAACACTCGTCGCGATCGGACCCTTGGTCCGCGTCGGACATGTGCGGCCGGCAGGCGGAACGAAATTCGGCCTGGCCGAGATGCCGGGCTAAGCGAAAACGAGAAGGCGGGAGAGCAGCCATGGAAATGGGAATCGTCGCACAAAACTTCGACATCGCGCAGATCACGCTCTACGTGTTCTGGGCGTTCTTCGCGGGGCTCATCTACTACTTGCACCGCGAGAACAAGCGCGAGGGCTATCCGCTCGAAACCGACCGGGCGCAGGGCGGCGTCGTGCAGGGCTTCCCGGCCGTGCCCGCACCCAAGACCTATCTGCTGCGCGACGGTACGACCGTGCAGGCCCCCAAGGCGGAAGCGCCGCGCTCCTTCGCGCTCGTGCAGGTGCAGAACTATCCGGGTGCCCCCTTCGAGCCGACCGGCGACCCGATGCAGGACGGCGTGGGCCCGGCCGGTTACGCGCTGCGCGCCGAACATCCCGAAACCTCGTCCGACAATCTGCCGACCATCGTGCCGATGCGCCTCGCCCCTGACCATTGGGTGGCCGAAGGCGATCCCGATCCGCGCGGCATGCCGGTTGTCGGCATCGACGATGCGGTCGGCGGCACGGTTACCGACATCTGGATCGACCGCAGCGAAGTGATGATCCGCTATCTCGAAGTGTCGGTCGCGAGCTCGGGTGCGCGCGTGCTGCTGCCGATGACGATGGCGCGGGTGAGTGCGTCGCGCAAACGCGTGACGGTCGACTCGATCCGCAGCGACCAGTTCGCGGGCGTGCCGAAGACGGCGAGCCTCGACCAGGTCACCTCGCGCGAGGAAGACCGCATCACCGCCTACTATGCCGGCGGCCATCTCTATTCGCTGCCCTCGCGCTCGGAGCCTGTGATATGAGCGCGCACGCCGAAGGCCACGACGATTTCGATTTCGAACCCGTCCGCGGCCTACCCAAAATGCTGCCGCAAGGCGAAACGATGTTGTGGCAGGGTGGCCCGGATGCGGCAACCGTCGCCAAGCGCGTGCTGCATGTGCGCAAGATCGGCATCTATTTCGCCGCGATCTTCGCATGGTCGGTCGCAGCCGGTATTGCCGACAGCACGCCGACCGTCGAACTTGCGGTCTCGCTGGCCGTGCTCACGCTGCTGGCGGCAGCCGCCGTCGGGCTCGTGGCGCTGTTCGCTTGGGGCATTGCGCGCACGACAGTCTACACGCTGACCCAGCGCCGCTTGGTGATGCGCATCGGCATTGCGCTGCCGATCACCTTCAACATTCCCTACAAGCTCGTCGAAAGCGCTTCGGTCAAACAGAACGGCGACGGGACCGGCGACATTTCGCTGGTGCTCGCACCGGGCGAGCGCATGGCCTATGCGGTCGTGTGGCCGCATGCGCGCCCGTGGCATTTCTCGCGCGTGCAGCCGACCTTGCGCGCGATCGCCGACGTCGAGAACGTGGCGCAGATCCTGGCGCGCGCGGTCGTTGCCCAGCCGCTCCCTGCCGCGCGCGCTTCCGTGCGCACGCCGGTTGATGCAAATCAAGGTGCGGAACGCTTTGGGTCGGGCAATCTCGGCGCTGGAAACTTCAGCGGGAGTGCAGCCTGATGGCCGGCGACAACGGCACCCAACATTCGTTCCCGCGCGGGCCGCTGCTGGGTTTGGCAGCTGTCCTGGGCCTTGCGATCTGTTTTGCGACGTTCTCGACCATGACGGGGGTCGGTCGGGTCGAAGCGCAATCGGCCGCCTCGTCCAACGCCACAAGCCGCGATCTCTTTTTCTACGATCGCGACGACGGCGGCGTGACGGTGGCGGACGCCAATGGCGGGGTCGTGATCGCGCAGTTCGAGCCGGCCACAAACGGTTTCCTGCGTTCGACCGTGCGCGGTCTCGTGCGCGAGCGCAAACGCCGCGAGCTGGGTCCCGAAACGCCGTTCCGCATCTCGATGGAGCCGGACGGCCGTCTGCTTCTGACCGACCCCGCCACGAACCGCACGGTCGATCTGCGCGCGTTCGGGCCGACCAATCTCGACGTCTTCGCGCGTCTGCTGCCGGACCGGGCGGTGGCCGCACTTCGCTGAAACTCATTCACGGGAGGGGGTTCCCATGACTGCCGCAATCGCCGCCGATATCGCACCGAACCATTCGACAGAACGCGCCAAGGTCAGCACGATGCTGACCCCGAATTTCTACCGCACCGACTATGCCGCGATCGACGCGTTCGATGTCGAGCCAATCCGCGCCGAGTGGAACGCGCTGATGAAGGAATTCAGCGACGACAAAAACGGCGACCATTTCGACCGCGACGAAGGTTTCGGGCGCGAAGTGACCGAACTGCCGCCGGCCCTCAAGGAAGAATTCATCGAATTCCTGATCAGCTCGTGCACGTCGGAGTTTTCGGGCTGCGTGCTCTATGCCGAACTCAAGCGCCGTGCGAAGAACCCCGACATGGCCGATCTGTTCGGCTACATGGCGCGCGACGAATCGCGGCACGCGAATTTCATCAACCAGTCGCTCAAGGATTTCGGCCTCGGCGTCGATCTCGGGTTCCTGAAGCAGGCGAAGAAATACAAGTATTTTGCGCCCAAGTTCATCATGTACGCGACGTATCTGTCCGAGAAGATCGGCTATGCGCGCTACATCACTATCCACCGCGAGCTCGAGCGCCATCCCGAGCGCCGCTTCCATCCGATCTTCAAATGGTTCGAGCAGTGGTGCAACGACGAGTACCGCCACGGCGAGGCCTTTGCGCTGATGATGAGTGCGAAGCCCGAACTGCTCGAGGGCCGCAACAAGCTGTGGATCCGATTCTTCCTGCTCGCGGTCTACGCCACGATGTTCGTGCGCGACCATACGCGCCCCGAGCTTCACAAGGCGTTCGGGCTCGACCCGACGGAATACGATTTCCAGGTCTTCCGCATCACGTCGGAATGCACGAAGCAGATATTCCCCTTCACGCTCGACATCGACCATCCGGCGTTCCGCGCCGGGCTCGAGCGGCTGTGCCGCCTTCAGAAGACGGTCGACGCGGCCAAGGCCGAGGGGGGCGTTATGGGAGCCATCAAGCGCGCGGGTTGCGCCGTCGCTGCGGTTGCGACGTTTGCCGGGCTCTACATGCTGCCCGTCGTGCGCCACGCCAAGCTGCCGCAGGTTCGCATGCAGGCCGTGTGGTAAGCGCAGCGATGTTCGAATATTTCGCACCCGTGCTGTTCGTGCTGCTGGCTTGGTGGTTCAGCACGGGTGCGATCTTCTATCTCGACGGTCTGCCGCGCCGCACTTTCCGCTACAGCATGGCGGGGATGACCGTCGTTTTGATCGCGGCCTTGTGGGGCCTGTCGGCAACGGCCGGCGACGTCTCCGGCAGCGGCGCCTACATCGCCTTTGCGTGTGCTTTGGCCGTTTGGGGGTGGCAGGAAATGGGTTTCCTGATGGGTTTCGTCACCGGCCCGCGCCGTGTGCGATGCCCGGCGGGTGTCGGCACCGCAAAGCGCTTTTCGCTCGCGGTCGAAACGATCCTGTTCCACGAGTTGGCGCTCGCGGTCTCGGGCCTTGCGGTTGTGGCCATGACATGGGGCGGGGACAACCAGATCGGAACCTGGACGTTCGTCGCACTCTGGACGATGCGCCTCAGCACCAAGCTCAATCTGTTTTTGGGCGTGCCGAATCTCAGCGAAGAGGTTCTGCCCGCGCATCTTGCCTATCTCGCCAGCTATTTTGCCAAGCGGCCGATGAACCTGTTTTTCCCGGTCTCGGTTACTTTGGCGACGACGGCAACCGGTTTCGCCTGGGGGGCGGTATCGGCATTGCCGGGGGAGGCGCCCGAACTTGCGGGTGCCGTTCTGATCGCGACGATCCTGACGCTGGGCGTGCTGGAACATTGGTTCCTCGTCGTTCCGCTGCCGGTCAATGCGATCTGGAAATGGGGGCTGCGTTCGCGCGCTGCGAACGACGGCAATGAAGCCGACGCACGCCCGGTCTTCGGGCGCGTGTTGGGCAGGGGCGATCTTCGTTCGCAATTGGCTCCGGCCAAGGCGGCAAGACGCATGGTGCGACCGATCGGAGAATTGCTCGCACCCGGGGTGGATGTGTCCATAAAACGGAGGCCGTCATGAACTACGAAAAATTCTTCGCTCAGAAACTCGATGGTCTTCGCAAGGAGGGTCGCTACCGCGTCTTCACCGATCTTGAGCGCCATCGCGGCGATTTCCCGCGCGCCACGCATTTCGGCGAAAGCGAACCGGCACCCATCACCGTGTGGTGTTCGAACGACTATCTCGGAATGGGCCAGAACCCGCTCGTGGTGGGTGCGATGCACGAGGCGCTCGACCGTTGCGGTGCGGGTGCCGGCGGCACGCGCAACATCTCCGGCAACAACCACTACCATGTGCTGCTCGAGCGCGAGCTTGCCGATCTGCACGGCAAGGAAGCGGCGTTGCTCTTCACCTCCGGCTACGTGTCGAACTGGGCGTCGCTTAGCACGCTGGCGGCAGGCATTCCGAACTGCATCGTGCTGTCGGACTCGGAAAACCACGCTTCGATGATCGAGGGCATTCGCCACAGCGGGGCCGAGAAGCGCATCTTCAAGCACAACGACCCGCAGGATCTGGCGCGCAAGCTCGGCGACCTCGATCCCGCGCGCCCGAAACTGGTCGCGTTCGAATCCGTCTATTCAATGGACGGCGACATAGCGCCCATCGCGGAACTCTGCGACGTCGCCGACGCGCACAACGCGATGACCTATCTCGACGAGGTGCACGCGGTCGGCCTCTACGGTCCGCATGGCGGTGGCATTGCCGATCGCGAGGGCCTCAGCCATCGCCTGACCGTGATCGAAGGCACGCTCGGCAAGGCTTTCGGCGTGCTTGGCGGCTACATCGCGGCCTCGGCCAATCTTGTCGATTTCATCCGCAGCTACGCCTCGGGCTTCATCTTCACGACGTCGCTGCCGCCGGCCGTAGCGGCGGGGGCACTCGCCAGCATCAAGCATTTGAAGGCGAGCTCGGTTGAGCGCGAGCGTCAGCAGGCGGTCGTGCGCAAGGTGCGCCAGCGCCTTACGGCGGCGGGCATTCCGGTGTTGGCCAACAAAAGCCACATCGTGCCGGTGATGGTGGGCGACCCTGTGCAGTGCAAGCGCATCAGCGACGAGCTGCTCACCGAATACGGCATCTATGTGCAGCCGATCAACTACCCGACCGTGCCGCGCGGCACCGAGCGCCTGCGCGTGACACCGTCGCCGCTGCACACCGACGCCGACATCGACCATCTGGTCGCCTCGCTCTCGGCGATCTGGGGCAGGCTCGAGCTCAAACGGGCCGCCTGAAGCACAGCGTCGAACGACAACAAAAAAGCTTGGGGGAGGGCGCTATGGGGAAGACGCAAACGACCACGCCGCTGCTGGACAAGATCCAAGTACCCGCCGATCTGCGGGCCCTTTCGACGGCCGAGTTGGGGGACTTGGCCGCCGAACTGCGCGCCGAAACGGTTTCGGCCGTTTCGACGACGGGCGGACATCTTGGCGCCAGCCTGGGCGTGGTCGAACTCACCGTGGCGCTTCATCACGTCTTCGACACGCCCGAGGACAAGCTGATCTGGGACGTGGGCCACCAGGCCTACCCGCACAAGATACTGACCGGCCGACGCGATCGCATCCGCACCTTGCGCCAGGGCGGCGGGCTGTCGGGTTTCACCAAGCGCAGTGAAAGCGAATACGACCCGTTCGGGGCCGCACATTCGTCGACCTCGATTTCGGCGGGCCTCGGCATGGCTGTGGCGCGCGATCTCGAGGGCCGCGACAACAATGTCGTCTGCGTGATCGGCGACGGGGCGATGTCAGCGGGCATGGCCTACGAAGCCATGAACAATGCGGGTGCGATGAAATCGCGCCTGATCGTGATCCTCAACGACAACGATATGTCGATCGCCCCGCCGGTGGGCGCCATGAGCGCTTATCTCTCGCGGCTCATGTCGTCGCCGGGCTTCGTGCATTTGCGCGAACTCGGCAAGCAGTTCGCTTCCCAATTGCCGCGCTCGATGCATGTGGCGGCACGCCGCGTGGACACCTATGCGCGCGGCATGGCGACCGGCGGCACCCTGTTCGAGGAAATGGGCTTCTACTATCTCGGCCCCATCGACGGGCACAATCTCGAGCATCTGCTACCCGTGCTCCGCAATGCGCGCGATTCCGAGCGCAATGGGCCGGTGCTGATCCATGTCGTCACGCAGAAGGGCAAGGGCTACGCGCCCGCCGAAGCGGCAGCCGACAAATATCACGGTGTCGGCAAGTTCGACGTGCTGACCGGCACGCTCGCTCCCGTCAAAACCAATGCGCCGAGCTACACCAAAGTGTTCGGCGATGCGCTGGTGGCCGAGGCCGAGCGCGACGAAAAGATCGTCGCCGTCACGGCCGCCATGCCCACGGGCACGGGTCTCGACGCGTTCCAGCGACGCTTTCCCTCGCGCTGCTTCGACGTCGGCATTGCCGAGCAGCACGCGGTCACGTTTGCGGCTGGGCTTGCGTGCGAAGGCTACAAGCCGGTCGTGGCGATCTATTCGACCTTCCTGCAGCGCGCCTACGACCAGATCGTGCACGACGTTGCCTTGCAGCGTCTGCCGGTGCGCTTTGCCATCGACCGGGCCGGTCTTGTGGGCGCGGATGGGCCGACACATGCGGGCTCGTTCGACATCGGTTACTTGGCATCGCTGCCCGACTTCGTCGTGATGGCGGCGGCCGACGAGGCCGAACTCGTTCATATGGTCGCGACGGCGGCTGCGATCGACGACCGGCCGTCGGCCGTGCGCTATCCGCGCGGCGAGGGCGTTGGCGTGGATATGCCCGAGCGCGGCGTGCCGCTCGAGATTGGGCGCGGCCGTGTGCTGCGTGAAGGCAGCACTATCGCGATCCTCTCTTTCGGTACACGCCTAGCCGAATGCTTGAAGGCCGCCGACGAACTGGCCGCGCGCGGCCTTTCCGCGACGGTCGCCGATGCGCGCTTTGCCAAGCCCCTGGACCGCGATCTATTGGGGCGCCTTGCGCGGTCGCACGAGATGCTCGTGACGGTCGAGGAAGGGGCGGTCGGCGGTTTCGGCAGCCAGGTGCTGCATGCGATGGCCGAAGACGGTCTGCTCGACCGCGGCCTCAAAATCCGCAGCCTCGCCTTGCCCGACCGATTCATCGACCATGATTCGCCGCAGAAGATGTATGATGCGGCCGGGCTCAATGCCGCCCAGATCGTCGCGACGATCCTTTCGGCGTTGGACCGCGATGCGCGCGGATTGCTGCATCGGGCATAGGCGGGGGAAAGGGCGGCCCTGAGGCTGCACACCTGCCGCGATACACGGAAGCGGTAGGGGAGCGGCACGGTGGAAGCGGCGACGGCATCGGACTATCTGGCCTTGGCGGTTTTCGCTGGCTTGTGCTTTGCCGCCGCCTTGTCGGGCGCCTTTTTCCGCCCCGGCCCCTGGTACGAGACCCTCGCCAAGCCGCGCTGGCGCCCGCCCAATTGGCTGTTCGGGCCGGCTTGGCTCGTGCTGTTCTGCCTGATCGCGACGGCCGCTTGGCGCGTGTGGCGTATCGCGGGCTTCGAGGAAGGCAGCCTCGCGATGGCGATTTTCGGCGTACAGCTCGTGTTCAACGCGGCGTGGTCGGCGCTGTTTTTCGGCGCAAGGCGAATGGATTGGGCCTTCTGGAATCTTGCGGCCCTGTGGCTGTCGATCCTGGCGATGATCGTGGCTTATGCGCCTATTGACGCGACGGCCGCCTGGATGATGGTGCCCTATCTTGCCTGGGTCACCTTCGCCGGCGCGCTCAATCGCGCCATGTGGCAGCTCAACCCGGCCTTCGCCCGCGAATAGATGGACCTGCGGTGCAATAGGGCGTAAGGTCCGCCTACTGACGGATTGCGGCATAATCGCCGCGCCGTCGGCTGAGAGAGACGTGTACTCCCGCCCTTGTCGCCACGCGAGGAGACGCGTCCCATGAAAAGCTGGTTCATTCCGCCTATCGTCGTGCCGGCCCTGCTGGTGCTGCTGGTTCTCGTCTACGCAGCCCTGCGCGCACCGATCTGAATGCGACCCGAATCCCGCCACCCGGAGAAGTTCCATGGCTAAAGGCCAAAAACGCAGCTCGCGCGAGCTGCGCAAACCCAAGGCCGCCAAGCCGGCGACGTCGAACGCGGCGCCGCCGCGCGACGCGCAGGCATTCCGCAATCGCAGCCCCGCCGGGGCCGCGATCGCCGACAAGAAAAAGGGCTGACTCGTCCCATGCATCAGAACGTCCGATCGGGCCGCCGCAAGGCGATGCAGTATCTTGGCCGCATCGCGGGCACAGGCCAGCTGCAGCTCGACGCAACGCCGATGGGTCCGGCCAGCTACGATTTCGAGGGCTTCTTCAAGCCTGCGGGCGGGGTCGCATGTGCGGGCGAAATCGAAGCCCCGACCGCCGTGCTGCAAGGTCTGCTTGGCCAGCGCAATGTGCGGCTTGTGACCAAGTCCGGCCTCACGCTCGAACTGCGCCTGTCGGCCAAGAAGCTCGGGCCCACGGCGCGCGTCGCCCACGTGGACGTGTCTGGCGATCTGCCGACCGATGCGGCCGCCTGGCGCAGCGTCGGCGACGAATAGGCGCTCAGCGCAGCGATTCCGCCCACGCGATCTGCTGCGGCAGGCACACGCGCGCAAGGTCGTAGGTGCGGCACGCATGCGCGCGCGCGGCCGCACCAAGCGTTTGCTGCAGATCGGGCCGCGCCAATAGGTCGGCGACCGTTGTCGCCAATTTCTCCACATCGAAAAAATCGACCAGCAGGCCCGTTTGGCCGTGCACGATCGCCTCGCGCAGCGGGGCCGTGTCGCTGGCGACGATGGCGCAGCCCATGCTCATGGCTTCGAGCAGGCTCCAACTCAGCACGAACGGATATGTGAGATACACGTGCGTGCGCGAGAGGGCGAGTACGCGCATGAAATCGCCGTAAGGTACCCGCCCCAGGAAATGCACGCGTGCCCAGTCGGCGTCGGAGATGCGCGGGCGCACCTCTTCGACGAGGGCGTCTTTCCAGCTGCGCCCGTCGACGCGCGCTGCCCCATAGCTGACGCCGTCGCCGCCCACGATCAACACGCGCGCATTCGGACGCAAGGCGAGCAGGGCAGGCAGCGACCGCAAAAAAATGTGCGCCCCGCGATAGGGTTCGAGATCGCGCACCACGAACGTCGCGATCTCGTCGTTTCGCGTGAGCACGAGCGGGCCGCTTTTGGTCGCAAGGTCGAGCCGCGCGTCGGGGTTGGGCACGAGTTTGTCGGTGTCGATTCCGTCATGCGCTACCGTGATGCGATCGGCGAACGAAGGCGGAAAGGTCGAGGCCTGCCAACGCGTGGGCGAAAGGCCCGCATCGGCGATGGAAAAATGCATGTCGTTGTTGAGATTTTTCATGCGCAGGCGGCACGAAACGCTCGCATCGTGCGTCGAGAATTCGGGATCGAAATCGGTGTCGATGCCGTGCACGCGGTAGTAGAACTCGCAATAGATCCCGAGCTTGGCCTTGGGCCACACTTCCTTGAGGAACAGGCTTTCGCCCCAGCCCGGATGCGCCACGATCGCGTCGGGCTCGAAGCCGCGCGCTTTGAGCGCGCGCGCATTGTGGAAGGCGGCTTCGGCGCGGATCGCCTTGGTCTCGAGGTCGGCGACCCATGGATGCACGCCGTGCGTCGAGCCGCGGGCGGGGCGGTAGGAGTTCACGCGCAAGCCGTCGAACTCGGTCATCGGCTCGGGCCGCATGGCCGTGGCTTCCACGTCGTGGCCGCGCCGTTTGAGGGCGGGGGCCAGATGGCGGAACTGGCCCGGAAAATTCTGATGCACGAACAGGAATCGCATGGCGGGCCAAACTTAGCCCGCCGCTGCGATCCAAGCTACGTTCTCGACGAGCACCCCTAGCCGCGCCCCTAGCCGCGCAGTGCCGGCACCGGCAAAGCCAGATAAAGCGGCTGACCGTCGCGGCTCAAGAACAGCGCGATGCCCGGGCGTTGGGTCTGGCGCGCTGTGCGCAAGGCGGCGGCAAGGTCGTTGGGTCCGCGAATGCGCTGGCGGTCGGCTTCGAGCAGCACGTCGCCCGGCCGCAGGCCTGCTTGTTCGGCAAGGCCGTCTTGCGCGATTTCCGCGACGATCGTTTCGCCTTGGCCCCCGCGTGCCAGACGCAAGCCCAACCCCGCAACGGGTGTTTGCGGTTCTGGCGCTGCGACCGCTACGGGTGCCGCGTCCGCCGGGGCGGCGCCCAACGCGACGGTCGTTGCGATGCGCCGCCCGTCGCGCCAAATGTCGAACGTGGCTTTGGTGCCCGAGGCAAGATCGCCCACGCGCCGCGACAGGTCGCGCGGATCGCCGATGGCGGAACTGTCGAGGGCGAGGATAACGTCGCCGCGCCGCAAGCCCGCTTGGTCGGCGGGGCTGTTTTTCTGCACGGAGCCGATCAATGCGCCTTGGGCACTCGGCAGCTTGAGGGCGGCGGCCAGCGTTTCGTCGATGCTTTGCGTCTGCACGCCGAGCCAGGCGCGATCGACGCTGCCGTGCACACGCAACTGGTCGACGACCTTACGCACGAGGTTCGACGGGATCGCAAAGCCGAGACCAACCGAACCGCCGTTTGGCGAAAAGATCGCCGTGTTCATACCGATCACCTTGCCGTCGCGCCCGAAGCTGGGGCCGCCGGAATTGCCTTGGTTGATCGCCGCGTCGATCTGCAGGAAATCGTCGTAGGGGCCTGCGCCGATGTCGCGCGCGCGCGCCGACACGATGCCGGCCGTCACCGTGCCGCCAAGGCCGAACGGATTGCCGACCGCCAGCACCCATTGGCCGATGCGCACCGCGTCCGAATCGCCGAGGGAAACGGCCGCAAGCGGCTTGGGCGATTCGACCTTCAAGAGTGCGATGTCGGTGCGCGCGTCGGCACCGATGCGTTTGGCGGGCAGGCGCGTGCCGTCGGCGAACACGATCTGAATGTCGTCGGCGCGGCCCGCGACATGGTAGTTCGTGACGATGTAGCCGCTCGGATCGATCACGAAGCCGGAGCCGAGCCCGCGCACGCGATGCGCTTGGCGCGAGCCCTGGCCGAAAAGCGGGGCGAGCGGTGTGCCGCGGAATTGCGGCGGCACGCCTGCTTCCTCGTCGATCTCCGTTGCCGTCACCGCGACTTGCACGACGGCGGGCGAAACGGCGGCGGCGAGCTCGCTGAAATCGGGCAGGGCTTGCAAGGCCGCTGCGGCTGCCGCCGGCGCGTTCGGCGTCTGCGCGCGCGCGAGCATCGGCGACAGTGCGAGCAAGGCGACGAGCGAGACGCTGGCAAGGATCGAAGCGCGGACGGCACGAAGTTTGGGCTGCGTCATGGAGCGTTCTCCAGGTTGGCGGATAGGGCCAACATGGTTCCAGAACGCGCGCAGATGATGGCGGGAACAAGGCCGCTTCGAGGCATGTCGTTACGGGAAGTAACGACGCAGCGGTTTTTCAGCCCGCGAAGCCGAGCCAGCGCAGCAGCGCGATCGTGGCCCCGATCAGGGCCGAACTCTTGAGGGCGATCAAAGCGGTGCCGGACATGGCGGCGAGAGTGATTGCGGCAGCCCCCGGCCCGCAATTGAGTAAAATTGCCGGTCGGCTTTCGAAAAACTAGACATGCGCTCGTCGCATCGACCCGCTAAAGTTCCATGCATGAGACGTCGTTTGCCCCCCCTGAACGCTTTGCGTGCCTTCGAAGTGACGGCGCGCCATATGAGCGTGACCAAAGCCGCCGACGAGCTTGCCGTGACGCCCGCGGCCGTAAGCCACCAGATCAAAGCGCTCGAAGACCATCTGGGCTTGAGCCTGTTCGAGCGCACCAAGGGCACGTTGCTGCTGAGCGACGCGGGCCAAGCGATCCTGCCCGGCATTCGCGACGGCTTCGACAATTTCGATTCCGCCCTCGAGGCTGTCGACAATCTCGGCGACACTGGCGTGCTCACGGTCAGTGTGGCGCCGTCTTTTGCCGCCAAATGGCTGCTGCCGCGCCTCGACCGTTTCCAGACCGCGTTCCCCGACATCGACGTGCGCGTCGCCGCCTCGATGACGTTGACCGATTTCCAGCGCGACGGCGTGGACCTCGCCATCCGCTATGGCGGCGGGCGCTACGGCAATCTGCATGTCGAGCGACTGCTTGCCGAGGCGGTGTCGCCGGTGTGCAGCCCCAAGCTTGTCGAGGGTGTGGCGGCAAGCGACATCGAAGCGCTTTTGAAGACCGCAACCTTGCTGCACGACGACAGCCCCGACGAAGACCCGTCCTGCCCGACTTGGCCCATGTGGCTCAAAGCCGCCGGCCTCACCGAAATCGACGGCACAAGGGGCCCGCGTTTCAACCAGTCGAGCCTCGTCGTGGAAGCCGCCGTACGCGGGCGCGGGATCGCACTCGGCAAAGCGCGCCTCGCGGCCGAAGACTTGGCGGCTGGAAGTCTCGTCAAACCGTTCGGCGACGGTGTGACGGTCGATTTCGCCTATTACATCGTCTGCCCGACGGCCAAACTCGTCTTGCGCAAGGTTTCGTCTTTCTGCGATTGGCTGCGCGCCGAAGCGTCGGCCGACGGCGCCAAGTCCGGCAGCCAGCCCGCCTGATCGACGGTGCACTTGAGCTTGGCGCGGATCTGCGGGTGATTGAGACCTTCGGCGCGCCACGTGCGGCGTTTGGCCTCGAGAATGGCGAGCCGCAACGCCCACGCAGGCTCGAAAATCCGTGCCAGATATTCGACCAACACGGCCGATAGGCCAGCCGCCCGCCCAGCTGTGGAGACCGTCACGGTGAGATCGGCGCGCCGCAAAATCGCGGGCGTGTGGAAATCGCAAAACTCGAGCACGTCCTCGACATTGACGAGCGCCCCTTGCGCGCGCGCTTCAGCCGCTGCCTTGCGGTCTGCTTCGACGAAATACACGAGATCGAAGCCCGCATAGGTTTCGGGTGCAGTCGCGAAGACCGCAACCTTGTCCGCTCCGCCTTCGCGCAGGAGGGCCAAGCGCCGCTCGGCGCGCGGGCCTTCGCCGACCAGGGCGATATGCAGTTTTGCGGCATCCAGCACGATCGGCAGCATAGCGGCGGTTCCTTGTCAGCGTTGCGGAAGGCACTGTCGCAGTCGGGTGCCGGAGGCGGAATTGAGGAAAATTGATGCGGCGGTCAAATTCCTTTGCGTCGCAAAGCGGCGGAGCAACACCTACTTTAAGCGGACACTGAGGCAAAGGAACCGCCGTTATGCCGTTCGACAGCGCCGTCCAGATACCCGTGACCGCCAAACTCTTCGATGCCGACGAGATCGGCTGGATCGCTGCCGAGGCGGCCGTCGTCGCGGCGCGGTCGGGCAAGGCCGTTCTGGTCGATGCGCATCGTGCGGTCCCGGCCTTGGGGTTGCTTGCCGCCCATCCGCGTTTGCGCCGCTTGGCCGCTGCCGGCAGCGGTCTTGTGACCGCGACCTATCTGGCGCGTTGGGACGGATCTGTCGCGTTGCCGATCCTGGCTGACACGCAGAACTTTCTCGTCTTCCTCGGCTGGCGCGGCGGGCTTGGCCTTGTCGGCGCCGAAGCGATCGCGAGCGAGCCGGGCCTGGTTCTGTCGGCTGCGGCCAATGCGCTCGAAACGGCCCGCCCGACCGGTGCGGCCCCCGGTGCCGTGCTCGTGCTCTCCTATGCGCTAGGCGGTGGGGCATTGGCCGACGTGGCCGACGATGCGCTATGGCCGCAAGCCTGGAGTGCGGCCGGCTAAACCCTATTCGGCAGCTTCCAGTATCTGCGCTGCGGGGGCGTTCCCGCGCGTCGGCACCACCACAATGCGATTGGCGCGCAGTGCGGCCCTTGTGCCCGCATGCGAGATTTCCAGCGCATCGAATCCGCCGCGCAGCATGAACACGATCTGGTCCTGCAGCACGTCGCCCGCCGCGCGCAACTCGCCGCGATAGCCCAGGCGATGGCGCAAACGATGCGCCAGCGAATAGGGCCTGCCGTCGGCATAACGCGCAAAACGCAGCACGATCGTCGCAAAACGATCGAGCGTGCTGTCAAGCCCGTCCAGCGTGTCGGCGGTTTCGAGCACGAGGCCCAAGCGGCCCGCCCGCGCATCGAGGGCGGCACGTTCGGCGAGATAGCGCTTCTTCGAAACGATCGCGAACGCGTTGGCGGGCAGAGGTTCGCCGTCGGCGACGTACACGGCATCGTCGGCGACAAAACGGCCGCCGCGATAGAGTTCGGTTTCAAACGTCGGCATAAAGCGCCTCCTGGAAGGGGCCGAGCCCCACGCGGCGATAGGCGTCGAGAAAGCGCTCGCCCGGATCGCGCCGCAATTTGAGATAGGTTTCGACCAAAGTTTCGACGGCGTCGGTGATTTTGTCGGCAGCAAAGCCGGGACCGACGAGTTCGCCGATGGCGCAGTCCGCCCCTTCGGCCCCGCCGAGCGTGATCTGGTAGAACTCTTCGCCCTGCCGATCGACGCCCAAGATGCCGATATGGCCGACGTGATGATGGCCGCAGGCATTGATGCAGCCCGAAATCTTGAGCTTGAGTTCGCCGATCGCGTTCTGCCGGTCGAGATCGGCGAAACGCTGCGAGATTTCCTGTGCCACCGGGATCGAGCGCGCATTGGCAAGTGCGCAAAAATCGAGGCCGGGGCAGGCGATGATGTCGGTCACAAGCCCGTCGTTCGGCGTGGCGAGTCCGGCGGCGGCAAGGGCCGCATGCACCTGCGGCAGATCGTCGAGGCGCACATGCGGCAGCACGATGTTCTGCGCATGGCTTACGCGCAGCTCGTCGAAGCTCCAGCGCTCGGCGATGTCGGCAAGCGCATCCATCTGGTCCGAGGTTGCATCGCCCGGAATGCCGCCGATGGGTTTGAGCGATACGGTGACCACACCGTAGCCGGGTGCTTTATGGGCCGAGACGTTGCGCGAAACGAAGCGGCGCAGGGCTTCGTCCGTCGCTTGGGCGGCCTCAAGGGCGGTCGAGCGTGCGGGCAGGGCAGCGAATCTGGGCGGTGCGAAATAGGCGGCGATACGCGCGATTTCGGCCTCGCCCAAAGCCGCTGTTGCGACGGGCTGTGCGGCGAACTCGGCTTCGACGGATGCGGCGATTTCCTCGAGGCCTTTTTCGTGCACCAGGATTTTGATGCGCGCTTTGTACTTGTTGTCGCGGCGGCCCTCGAGATTGTAGACGCGCAAGATTGCCTCGCAATAGGCGAGCAGATCGCGTTCGGGCAGAAAATCGCGCAGCTTCTTGGCGATCATCGGCGTACGACCCTGGCCGCCGCCGACATAGACGGCAAAACCAATTTCGCCGCGCTCATTGCGCTTCACTTCAAGGCCGATATCGTGGACTTGGATCGCAGCGCGATCGACGGCCGCACCCGTGACCGCAAGCTTGAATTTGCGCGGCAGGAATGTGAACTCGGGATGCAGGCTCGACCATTGGCGCAGCAGTTCCGCATAGGGGCGCGGATCGACCGTTTCGTCGGCGGCGGCACCGGCAAAATGGTCTGCCGTGACGTTGCGAATGCAGTTGCCCGACGTCTGGATCGCATGCATCTCGACTTCGGCGAGTTCGGACAGGATGTCCGGGATGTCGGCCAGCCGCACCCAGTTGAACTGCAGATTCTGGCGCGTGGTGAAATGGCCGCTGCTGCGGTCGTAGACGCGCCCGATATGCGCAAGCTTGCGCAGCTGCCGGCTCGACAGCACGCCGTACGGAATCGCGATGCGCAGCATGTAGGCGTGGAGCTGCAGATAGACGCCGTTCATTAGCCGCAGCGGCTTGAACTGGTCTTCGGTGAGCTCGCCCGACAGGCGACGGGCGACCTGGTCGCGAAACTCGGCGACGCGGGCCGCCACGAACGAGCGGTCGAATTGGTCGTAACGGTACATGGAATTAGACCGTCGGGCCGTCGGCGCGGATGCGCTCGCGCAAGGACAGCGGCCGACGCGTGGCCGGATCGATCGCGATCAGCACGGGTTCAACGACGCGGTTGGCGGCATGGTCGGCCTGCGCACGCGCGAGCAGGGCTGCTCCCGCCTCGCCGCCGGGGACAAGTTCGGCCTCTGCGACCGCGCGGGTCCAGCTGCCGTCGGCGCGGCGGAACACCGCTTCGCCGCCTTTGAGATCGTTGGCGGTTGCCGCCACCCAGTCGAACTTGATTTTGCGCGCTGCCATGGTTGTTCTGTGCCTATTCGAAATGTGAATATGATTTTCGCGCGCGGGGTGGAAGCGAGCCAGATAGATAAATTCACTTCGGTCTTTAGTATTGTTAAGACTATGAAGGTATAGGGGGAAACAAGAATGCAGATCGAAACGCCGGACGTCGAAATCCTGATTGATACGCCGCTCAAAGTCGGCGAAGGCCCGTGCTGGGACGATGCGAGCGGTACCTTGCTGTTCCTCGATATCCTGGCCCCGTGCCTCTATCGCTACGATCCGGCGGGCCGCAAGCTGCAGCGCTACGACATGCCGAGTGCGATCGGCAGTTTCGGCCTGTGCGCCGATGGGCGTGCGGTGGTGGCCCTGCGCTCGGGCGTGCATCTGTTCGATTTCGCGACGCAAAAGCTCGAATTCCTCGTGCATCCCGAGCCCGATCAGCCGGGCAATCGCCTCAATGACGGCAAGGTCGGCCCGGACGGTGCGTTCTGGGTCGGCAGCATGGACGACCGGCCCGAGAAGCAGCCCGTGGCCGCTCTCTACCGCGTCGATGCAAAGGGCGTGTCCACGCGCATGCGCGACGGGCTGATCGTTTCGAACGGACTTGCCTGGAGCCCGGACGGCAAGCGCATGTTCCATTCCGACAGCCGCCAGCGTTTCGTGCAGACCTACGATTTCGACGCGCGCACCGGCGCGATGTCGGGCCAGAAGACGATCCGCATGCTTGAAGAGGCCGACGGCAGGCCCGATGGGGCGGCGTGCGACGCCGAAGGTTTCTATTGGAGTGCGGGCGTGTCGGCCGGGCGCTTGAACCGCATTGCCCCCGACGGGCGCATCGACCGCATTCTGCAATTGCCCGTCGAAGCGCCGACGATGCCGTGTTTCGGCGGGCCCGACGGCAAGACGCTCTACGTGACCTCGCTTACGAGCAATCGCAGCGGACCCACGCAGAACGGGACGCTCCTGCGCCTGCGCGTGGATGTGGCGGGTGCGAAGATCGCGCGTTTCGGCGCGCCGCTTTAGCCCCAAAGCGCCGCGTCGGGCGGTTCGACCGAGCTGCCGTGATAGACGAGACCGGGTGCGCGGTCTTTTGCGAGCAGCAGCGGGCCGTCGATATCGACCCATTCGGCTCCTTGCGCCACGAGATGGGCGGGCGCCATCGACAAAGACGTGCCGACCATGCAGCCGACCATGATCTTGAAGCCGGCGGTGCGCGCGGCCGCGCGCAGTTTCAAGGCTTCGGTGAGGCCGCCCGTCTTGTCGAGCTTGAGATTGACCGCTTCGTACTTGCCCTTGAGATGGGCGAGCGAGGCCACGTCGTGGCACGCTTCGTCGGCGCAGACGGGGACAGGGTGGGCGACCTTGGCAAGATCGCCGTCGCGCTCGGCATGCAGCGGCTGTTCGATCAGATCGACGCCGAGTGCCGCAAGGGCCGGGGCGAATTTCGTATAGGCCGCGATGTCCCATGCTTCGTTGGCATCGACGACCAGGCGCGAGGCGGGGGCCGCTTTGCGCACGGCCGCTACACGCTCGAGATCGCCTTCGCCGGTGAGTTTGATTTTCAAAAGTGGGCGTGCGGCAGCAGAAGCTGCGGCTTCGCCCATCTTCTCCGGCGTGTCGACCGATAGCGTGAACGCGGTGACAACGGCACCCGGATCGGGCAGGCCTGCAAGCTGCCACACGCGCTTGCCCGCTTGTTTGGCTTCGAGATCCCAAAGCGCGCAGTCGAGCGCGTTGCGTGCAGCCCCTGCCGGCATCGCCTGGCCCAAGGCGTCACGGTCGGCCCCGCTTTCGACGAGATTGCGCATGGCTTCGATCGCCGCCATTGAACTTTCGATCGTTTCGCCGTAGCGCGCATAGGGCACGCATTCGCCGCGCCCGGCATGGCCTGCCGCTGCGATACGCACGGAAAGCACCACGGCTTCGGTGCGGCTGCCGCGCGAGATGCGGAACGTGCCGCGGATCGGCCAGACTTCGCGCGCGACCTCGAGCGTGCGGCGCATCAGATCCGCGCCAGCTTCTTGGCGAGTTTTGCCACACCCGTTCGGCTCGGATCTTCGACCGGCAGGCCGAGCCGGTCGGCGAGCGATTTGAGTGCGCGCTCGGCGGCCTTTGCCGTCATTTTCGACGTATTCAGGCTCACGCCGATGCATTTGGCCTTCGGGTTCGTGAGGCGCGCATGTGCAACGTTGACCGCAATGCAGTCCTCGATGCGCGGCAGCTTGTAGTGCGGCAGGCCGCGCATGTGCGGGCGGCCCGGCTCGTGGCACATCACGAGCGCGTCGGCCTGCGCCCCGTGGATCAGTGCGAGCGTCACGCCCGCATAGCTCGGATGGAACAGCGAGCCCTGGCCTTCGATCACATCCCAATGATCGGCAGGCCCTGCGGGCGACAGGGTTTCCACGGCCCCCGCCACGAAGTCCGACACGATCGCGTCGATCGACCAGCCGGAACCGGCAATCAAGATGCCGGTCTGGCCGGTGGCGCGGAACGTGGCTTTGAGCCCCAGCGCCTTCAGCGCTTTTTCAAGGGCCAGCGATGTGTACATTTTGCCGATCGAACAGTCCGTACCGACGGTGAGCACGCGCTTGCCGCTGCGCTTCAGGCCTGTCGCGATCGGGAATTCGCGGTCGGGATGGCGCACGTCGAAAAGCTGGCGGCCGTGTTTCTTGGCGGCTGCCGCGATCTCGGGCACGTCCGACAGGCGATTATGGAGGCCGCTTGCAAGATCAATCCCGGCGGCAAGTGCTTCGAGCAGCACCTTGCTCCAGGCGGGCGAGATGATGCCGCCGCGATTGACCACGCCCACGATCATGGTCTTGGCGCCTTTGCGTGCGGCCTCGCGCACATCCATGTCGGGCACGCCTGCATCGGCCTTGCAGCCGGGCAGGCGCACTTGGCCCAAACATTTCTCCAGCCGCCATTGCGCCACGCCGATCGAGGTTTTGGCCGCGAGCGCATCGGCCGCTTCGCCGAGAAAGAGCAGGTAAGGCGCCTTGATTTCCACCGGATCGATCTCCTGGTTTTGGGGGCAGACGTCGGCGATTAAACGACATTCGCTGCCGCTTTCCAACGGCCTTCGCCTCCGATAGTTTGGTGCGATGAACTACGACACGATCCTCCACGGCGGCAACCTCATCGACGGCACGGGCGCGGCCGCACGCCGCACCGACATTGCCATCGCGGGCGGCCGCATTGCGGCCATCGGCGATCTGGGTGCAGCACACGCCGGATCGCGCATCGACTGCACGGGCCGCATCGTTGCCCCCGGCTTCGTCGATGCGCACACGCACGACGATGCGGCGTTGCTCGACTATCCCGACATGCCGATGAAGACGAGCCAGGGTGTGACGAGCGTCGTGGCCGGCAATTGCGGCGTGTCGCTCGCACCGGTCGATCTCAAAGGCCCGCCGCCGCCGCCGCTCAATCTGCTGGGCGGGCAGAGCGCCTATCGCTTCAAGCGCTTTGCCGACTGGCGGCGCGCTTTCGATACGGCCCCTTCGGCCGTTAATGCGATCGGGCTTGTGGGCCATTCGGCGCTGCGCGTGCAGACAATGGCGTCCCTCGACCGAACGGCGGATGCGGCCGAGATTGCGGCGATGGCGAATCTGCTCGAGGGTGCAATGGCAGACGGCGCGCTCGGCCTGTCGACGGGCTTGGCGTATGCGCCGGCGCGCATGGCCTCCACCCGCGAGATTATCGAGATCGTGCGCGTGGCGGCAGCAGCAGGGGGCATCTACGCCACGCATCTGCGCGACGAAGGCGCGTTCCTCGAAGACTCGGTCGAGGAGGCTTTGACGATCGGCCGTGCCGCGGATTTGCCGGTCGTACTCTCGCACCACAAAGCGGCAGGCCGTCCTTATCACGGCAAAACCAAAAACACGCTGCCGCGCCTCGACGAAGCGCGCCGCGAACAGCGCCTCGCACTCGACATGTATCCCTACATCGCGTCCTCGACCGTGCTGACCTTGGCGCGCGTCGGCGATGCCGCGCGCACGTTGATCGCCTGGTCGAAACCGATGCCGCAGGCCCAGGGGCGGGACCTCGCCGAGCTTGCGGCCGAGCACGGGCTCGGCATCGAGGCCATGTGCGACAAGCTGCAGCCGGCAGGGGCGATCTATTTCGCGATGGACGAAGACGATGTGCGCCGCGTGCTCGCCTGGCCTGAGTCGATGATCGGTTCGGACGGGCTGCCGCACGATACGCATCCGCATCCGCGCCTGTGGGGCACGTTCCCGCGCGTGCTCGGCCACTATGCGCGCGATCTCAAGCTGTTCCCGCTCGAAGAGGCGGTGCGCAAGATGACGAGCCTGCCCGCCAAACGCTTTGGCCTCAAAGATCGCGGCGTGCTGCGGGCGGGGGCCTTCGCCGACATCGCCGTATTCGATGCGGCGGCGATCCTCGACCAGGCGAGTTTCGCCGAACCCAAACGCACCGCGAGCGGCATCGAGCGCGTGTTCGTTAACGGCTCATGCGTGTGGCGGGATGGCGCGCCGACAGGGGCACGTCCGGGCCGTGCTTTGGCGCTCGATCGCGCAGCACTCGATTACGCTGCCTAAACGCTTCAACCGAATGCGTCGGCGAGCATCCAGAGCGCGAACCCGACCAGCAGCAGCGACGCCGATCGGTTGATGAAGCGGAACGCGTTTGGACCGATCCGGTCGCGCAAGGAAGCGATGGTGCCCGACAGCACGATCCACCAGCCGAACGAGCCCAGCACCACGCCCGCGACCAGCGACATTCCAGCGGCGCTCGAATCGCCCGCATCGGCCAGCCCGAGTGCGAGGAACAGGCCGAGGAACGTGACGATCGTGGCGGGGTTCGCGACGGTGAGGAGGAACGTCGCCGCAAATGTGCCCGCAAGCGTGCGCGCATCGACCGAGGCGGCGCGCGCAGCAGGCTCGGCGTTCCAGCCCTTCCAACCGAGCCATAGCAGAAAGGCGGCACCGCCGAGACGGAACCACAGATTGTCGGCCAGAAGATCGCCGAGCAAGGCGGCAAAGCCGAAAGCGGCGATGGCGGCGTAGAGCCCGTCGGCCAAGGCCGTGCCGAGCCCGCCCGCAATGCCGGCCAGCACGCCGTGCGACAGCGTGCGCCTGATGCACAGAATGCCGATGGGCCCGATGGGTGCCGCGATCGACACGCCCAAGATCAGGCCCTTCGTCAAAAAATCGACATCGATGCCGGTCATGGTCCGCACGCCACGACATGCGTATCCTTGGCCGAGGAGAGGGCAATCACCGTTTCCGTGCGCGCCACGCCTGGAACGCGTTTGATGCGCTCGACGATCACGCGCTCGAGTGCGGAATTCGTGGCGACACGGATCTTGAGCAGATACGACCACGCGCCCGTCACGTGATGGCATTCGAGCACGTCGGGCAGGGCTGCCATCGTAGCGACGAAGCCCGCATCGTGTTTGGTGCCCTCGAGGGCGACCGAAACAAATGCCAAGGTCGGCCGCCCGAGTTTTTCCGGATCCGTCGTGATCGACCAGCCGGTGATGATGCCGCCCGCCTCGAGCTTTTTGAGCCGCTCGTTGACGGCCGACACCGACAGGCCGACCGCTGCCGCGGTCCCGGCATAGGAATCGCGCGCGTTTTGCTGAAGATGCGCTATGATTTTTCTGTCGATATCGTCCATGGCCGCAAAATACATGCGTCATCTTCGAGATTCTACAGATTTGTTTTGGTTTGACAGAGGTGGTATTTTCGTGTTTTCAATAATTTCTGAAAATTTGGAAGCGCCATGAATCTGCCCCCTATCGTCCAGTCCTTCGTGCTGCATTTCGGCGAAATGGGTTCGCGCTGGGGAATTGCGCGCACCGTGGGTCAGATCTACGCCGTTCTGTTCGTGTCGGCCGAGCCGCTCTGCGCCGACGATCTCGTCGACCGGCTCGGCATTTCGCGCTCGAACGTGTCGATCGGCCTCAAGGAGTTGCAATCCTGGAATCTCGTGCGGCTGCGCCATGTGCCGAGCGACCGCCGCGAGTTTTTCTCCACGCCCGAAGACGTGTGGGCGATCCTGCGCACGCTCGTCCAGGAGCGCAAAAAGCGCGAGGTCGATCCGACCCTGTCCGTGCTGCGCGATCTGCTGCTGCAGAGCCCTCAGAGCGATGCCGAAGCGCACGCCCAAGCGCGCATGCGCGACATGCTGGCCCCCATGGAACTGCTGACCAAATGGTACGACGACGTCGAGCGGCTTGAGACCGAGCGCTTGATCCAACTCTTGAGCCTCGGTGCGACGATCGTCAAAGCGCTCGACGTCAAAGACCGGCTGTTTGCATTGCCGGGCCGCAAGGCTGCGGCCAAATCCCCCTGATTGGAGACGACCCGATGTTTCCGACGCCTTTCGAAGGTGCCGATCCCGTGCTGCTGGCGCGCATCCAGTTCGCGGCCAACATTTCGTTCCATATTCTGTTCCCGACGATCACGATCGCCCTCGGCTGGTTCCTGCTGTTTTTCAAGCTGCGCTACAACGCCACGCGCCAGGAACGCTGGATGGATGCCTACCGCCTCTACGTGAAGGTGTTTGCCCTCACCTTCGCGCTCGGCGTGGTGTCGGGCATCACGATGAGCTTCCAGTTCGGCACCAACTGGCCCGGCTTCATGAATGCGGTCGGCAACATCGCAGGTCCGCTGCTGGCCTACGAGGTGCTGACCGCCTTCTTCCTTGAGGCGAGCTTCCTCGGCATCATGCTGTTCGGCTTCCGGCGCGTGAAGGACTGGGTGCACACGCTCGCCACGTTCCTCGTCGCGTTCGGCACCACAATCTCGGCTTTCTGGATTCTCGTGCTGAATTCCTGGATGCACACGCCGGCCGGCTTCGAAATGCGCGACGGCGTTGCGCACGCGACCGACTGGTTCGCGATCGTGTTCAACCCGTCGATGCCGTACCGGCTTGTGCATATGCTGCTGGCCTCGGGCCTTACATGTGCGTTTCTGGTGGCGGGCTTGTCGGCTTATCGTTGGCTGCGTGGCGACCGCGGGGCGGACGTCGATGCGGCGATGCGCACCGGTGTTGCGGTCGCTGCCGTCTTGATCCCGCTGCAGATCCTGGCGGGCGACATGCATGGGCTCAACACGCTGAAGCACCAGCCCGCCAAGGTCGCGGCCATGGAAGGCAACTGGACGACCGGCCCCAACGTGCCGCTTGTGCTGTTCGCCATTCCGAACGAAGCCGAAAAGCGAAACGATTTTGCGATCGAGATCCCGAACGGCGCGAGCCTCATTCTCAAACATTCGCCGTCGGGCGTGGTTCCGGGGCTCGACGCGTTCGAGGGCAAACATCCGCCGGTCGCACCCGTGTTCTACGCGTTCCGCGTGATGGTAGGGACGGGACTATTGATGCTTGCGGTCGCTTGGTTCGCGGCGTGGCTGATATGGCGGCGCGGCGGTATTGGGGTTTGGACCGCGCGCGGCCTTGCCGCCATGACGTTGTCGGGTTGGGTTGCGACACTGGCCGGCTGGTACGTGACCGAGATCGGCCGCCAACCCTGGCTCGTCACCGGCGTGCTCGCGACTTCCGACGCGGCGTCGGACGTGCCGGTCGCACTGATCGGCAGTTCGCTTGCGATCTATCTGCTGCTCTACGCCGCGTTGATCGCGGCCTATGTGAGCGTGCTGTTCTATCTTGCGGGCAAGCCTGCAACCGCGATGCCCGAAGACGCGCCCAAGGGCAAACTCATCGCCGCCAGTGCCGCGGCGCGCATCTGAATCCGGAAAAGAGGAGAAACCGCAATGGCGCTTTTCGGCTTCGAACCGGATGTGTGGTTGCCCGTCGCTTTTGCCATCTTGATGGGGGCGTCGATCCTCGCCTACGTGATCCTCGACGGCTACGATCTGGGCGTGGGCATCTTGATGGGCAACGCCACGCGCGAAGAGCGCGACGTGATGGTGGGCTCGATCGGCCCGTTCTGGGATGCCAACGAAACCTGGCTCGTCCTTGGCATCGGCTTGCTGCTCGTGGCGTTTCCGGCGGCACACGGCGTGATCCTCACGGCCCTCTATCTGCCCGTGGCGTTGATGCTCGTCGGCCTCACCTTGCGCGGCGTGGCGTTCGAGTTTCGCGTCAAGGCGCAGTCGGGCTTGCGCGAAATCTGGGACCGCATTTTCGTGGCGGGCTCGCTGCTCGCCGCTGCCACGCAAGGCTACATGCTGGGCTTCTACATCGTCGGCTTCGAGCCGAGCTTTGCCGCGCACGCTTTTGCCGTGCTGACCGGCATTTGCCTGGCTGCCGGCTACGCCTTCATCGGCGCCACTTGGCTCGTGCTCAAAACCGAGGGCGCCTTGCATGATCGCGCGGTCGGCATGGCGCGCACCTGCCTGTGGCTTGCGGCCCTCGGCATGGTGGCGGTGTCGCTGGCCACACCCATCGCCTCGCCGCGAATCTTCGCCAAATGGTTCTCGTTCCCCGAGATCATTCTGCTGGCACCGATCCCGCTCGTCACGGCCGGGCTGTTCCTGGCGCTTTGGATCTTCCTGCGTCGCATGCCGCGCGTCGACCGCAGCCTCGACATCGTGCCGTTCGTGGGGGCTGTCGGGCTGTTTGCGCTCGGCTTTTTCGGTTTTGCCTATTCCTTCTACCCGTATCTCGTCGTCGACCGCATCACCGTGTGGCAGGCGGCGGCGGCTCCCGAAAGCCTAATGCTGATTTTCGTCGGCGCATGCGTGGTGCTGCCGGTCATCGTCGCCTATTCGGCCTTCGCCTATTGGGTGTTCCGCGGCAAGGCGACGGCGTTGCGCTACGATTGAAGCGCGATCCGCACCGCCGCAGATGCCGACGTCTGCGGCGGCAAACGCGGCGCACCTCGCGGTCAGGCGATCTTCTTTACGAGCCCGCGCATTTTTTCGAGATGTTCCGTGTCGAGCGGGAACTGGATCGTCGTCCTGTCGTTTTCGTTCTTGGCCACTCGGCCGCGCAAACGTTCGTTGATCCCGTCGATCGAAATCTCGAGCCCTTCGCCGAGGGCGCAGTTGATCGGCGGCGCCACGATCACGAAGGCTGCCGTAACTTCGGACGCGCGTCCCGACCACGTACCGACTTCCAGCTTTGCAGTGGCATTGGCGGAAATCTTGCGCGGTTCGTACGTGTCGTCGTCGACACCCGTATTCTGCATCGCGGTAAGAAAGGTTTTCACCTCGCGACTCAGCGTTTCGGCTTCGCCGGCCATGTGGTCGGCGCTTGCGTTGACGGTCTGTGCGTTGCCGCTGATCTCCCCCGACTGCGTCTGAATCTTCTGGACGTTCTCCGCGACCCGCAATGCGCTGCCGGAGACGAATGAGACGTTGCGGGAGATCTCCTCGGTCGTCGCATTCTGTTCTTCGATCGCGGCGGCAATTACGGTGATGTATTCGTCGATGCTGCCGACGATCTTGCCGATATTCGCGATCGACGCGGCGGACTGGACGGACGCGTCTTGGATCGACTGTACTTTCTTGGACACGGCGTCCGTGGCACTCGCGGTCTGTTTGGCGAGATTCTTGACCTCGCTCGCGACGACGGCAAAGCCTTTTCCGGCTTCCCCGGCCCGCGCCGCCTCGATCGTCGCGTTGAGCGCCAGCATGTTCGTCTGTTCGGCGATGCCGGTGATCATCTGAACGACCTGCCCGATCTCCGCCGACGTCTGCTGCAGCGCCTTCACGTCGCGTTCGGAGTTCTGGGCGAATTCGACCGCCTGCCGCGTGACCTCCGACGATTTGCTGACTTGGCGCGAGATCTCCCGGATCGAGGCCACCATCTGTTCGGCAGCGGCGCTCAAAGCTTGCGCGTTGACCGACGATTCCTCGGCTTCCGTGGCGACCATCGTCGCCATGCTTTGGGCGTCGCCGCTGCTGCTGCGCATGTTCTGCGACTGTCCGGCCATCTTCTTCGACGCGTCGAGAATCTGGGCGAAAACCGCGCCGATCGTGGAGCCGAATATTCCGACGAGCTGGTTGAGTTCGTTCGCGCGCTGCGCTTGTTTGTTTTTGAGAGCGGTCTGTTCCGCCTCGAGCGCTTCAGCACGCAGCATGTTGGTTTGGAACACCAGCATCGCTTTCGCCATGGAGTCGACTTCGTCTTTGAATTTGGTCGCGGGGATCGGCGTATCGAGCTTGCCGTCCGCGAGACCGGACATCGCGTTGGTCAGGTTCTTCAGCGGAACGGTGATGCTGCGGCCGAGCCAAAATGCGATCATCGTTCCCAGCAAGAACCCGGCGAGACTTGCCGCAACGACGATGTTTTTTGCGATCGTTTCGTCCTCGAGTGCTTGATGCATGGAGTGCGAGACAAAAGCCGCGGACTTTTCGGCGAGATCTTCGAGCGATCTGACCAGTTCTTGCTGGTCCTTCGCGACGCCGACGATCCGGGCATTCAGCCTCGCGGCGGCGTCGGGGGAGCGCAACAGCTCGGCAAACAATTCGCCGACAGTCGAATCGTAGCTTTTGTGCTTTGCCTCGATCGCCTTGAGCGCGCGCTGGAATTCTTTGAGTTGCGTTGCGGCTGCGGCGGGTGGACCGCTCGCCAGCGCCTTGTCGATCAGGCCGAGCGCTTGCAGCAGTTCGGCTTCCGCCTTTTTGGCGTATTTCGCGAACGCCTGGACAGTCGATTCGAAGTTTTCGCCCTCGACCGCGACGGCGACCGAACGGAAACGCAGCGCCTTTTCGAAGAGCATCGCCTGCTCGAGCTGGCTGATCGTCGTTTGCTCGACAAGAAGAGCGAGCGGCAGCTCGAAGCGGTCGACTTCCTCCAGCTCATGCCCGATCTCGGTCATCTTGTAGACGCTTACGCCGCCGACGATGCCGAGCACGAAAAGCAGAAACGCCGCGAGTGCGGACACGCGTTGCCCGATCGCAAACCCGTAAAAAAACGCCATTTTGTGCAGCTCCAGATACTAGGGAATCAGGTTCCGAACGGCCGCCAGCAGATCCGCCTTCGAAAACGGTTTTTCGAGCACGGCGTCGGCCTTTTCCTTCGCCAGCGTCAGCGCCATGGCGGCGGAAACGCCGTTGCCGCCGCCCGAAATCGCCAGGATCGGCACCTTGTTGCCGGCCGCCCGCAACGCCATGATCACTTCTGCGCCGTCGATTTCCGGCATGAGTATGTCCGTTATGATCAGATCGAATTTCGCTGCCTTTGCGGCGCGCAGTCCTTCGGCACCGTCGGAAGCCATCTCGACTTGGTAATCCTGCATCGAGAGAATCATTTCGAGAGATTCGCGAACCCCCTTCATGTCTTCGATCAGCAAAATTTTCTTTTTCATTCTTCTTCCTTGGGAAAATTAAAAACGCAGAGTTAGACATAAACTTAGTACATTGTTGGCACATAAACCACTTCGCGAAGAAGTAAATCTTCTATTTCCCGCTATTATCTTTCAAGCTATTGGAATATATATATAAAAAGTGCTTCCGACTTTCGACTCGCTGACGAAAGCGAGCGTGCCTTCCCATTCCCGCGCCATTCGATACGAGACCGAAAGTCCAAGTCCGGTTCCCTCGCCAGGGGGTTTGGTCGAGAAAAACGGGCTGAAAATCTCGCCGATGTTCTTCTCTTCGATGCCGCAACCGGTGTCTTGAATTCCGATCACGAGGTATGTGCCTACTTTCAGACTGAGTTCCAGCGCCCTTGCCGGACCGATGTCTTCGCGATTCCAAAGAAGCGTCAGCTTGCCCGCGCCTTCCATGGCAAAAATGGCATTGTTCACGAGATTGATGAGCACCTGATAGACGTGGTTTCGGCGGATGCGCACGAACATTTGGTCTTCGGATGAGGTCGCTGCGACGCTCAATTCGAACCCAGTGTTCGCCTGCAGAAGATTTCGCACGAAACGGATGACGTCCTGCCGCAGGATGGCGGCGTCTACGGTTTCGATCTCTGAACTTGCCCGGCGCGAGAACCGCAGCACGTCCTGCGCGACTTTGTCGGCGATATCGACGTTTTCGGTGAGAATCTCCAGGCAGCGTTTGAGCTTGTCTTCGCTCAGCGATTTCCAGTCCTTCAGCAAGTCGCTCATGAGCTTGACCGGCTGCAGCGTATTTTTGATTTCGTGGCTTACGTTGCCCGCCATGCGGCCAAGCGCCTCCATCTTCTGGCGCTCCTGCTCGAACCGTTGGCTCTGGTAGAAATGCGTCACGTCCGACTGCACGCCCAAATACGCGATCAGGATGCCGTCGGAATCGTAGACGGGCGCCATCCGCAGATGGTTGGGGAAGCTTGTGCCGTCTTTTCGGTAGTTGAGGATCTCGATCTCGATCGTCGCGAAAGCGGCGACAGACTCCCGAATGGCGCGTACCGTATTGGGATCGGTACCGGGCCCTTGCAGGAAACGGCAGTTCCGTCCGATGACTTCTTCGCGCGAATACCCAGTGACATTGAGAAAAGCCTGGTTCACGTAGACCAGTTCCATGTCGCCGTCGACGCGCGAAATCGTGTGCGCGATATTGCTGTGCTCGATCGACTTGACCAGAACATCGTTGGTCAGCTGGAAATCTTTCATCGCAATACGATGTTCCTTCTTCGAAAGGGGCTGGTCGATCCGCGCGAACCTACGCGATATGGGGCGCGGGCGGCCAAATTTCAGCGCGTGCCGAAGGCCGTGCAGCAGTGCGGTTCGGCCATCGAATCGGAACCTTGGCGGAACGCCCGCGCCGTCTGCTAGAACCGCCCCATGGAAATCGTCGAATTCGTGCTCGAATATCCATGGTCGCTGGTCGTGGGCGGCGTTGTGGCCGTCTATTTGTATGTCCAGGTAAGGCTCGCCGACGACGAGCCGCGCTCGGCTCCTGAAAAGCCCAAAAGCCTCGAAGGCTACGACGTCGAATGGTGCGTGGCCTGTTCGCTATGGGTGCCCGCCAAAACCCCCTATTGCAGCATTCGCGGCTGCCCGCGCCCGCACCGCTCGCTGTAGCGGATTTACGCCCCGATTCCGTCATTGCCGCAGGGGGGATGGCTGGCTATGTTGCGCCGCAACCGGTAGGAGTCGGCCCCACTTATGAAGCCCCACGGATGAAGCCCCTTAGTTTCCAGGACCTGATTTTGACCTTGCACGCCTATTGGTCGGCGCAGGGCTGCCTCATTTTGCAGCCCTACGACATGGAAATGGGGGCGGGCACCTTCCATCCGGCCACGACGTTGCGGGCACTGGGTCCCAAGCCTTGGAAAGCCGCCTATGTGCAGCCCTCGCGCCGCCCTTCCGACGGGCGCTACGGCGAAAACCCGAACCGGCTCCAGCACTACTACCAGTACCAAGTCATCCTGAAACCGTCGCCCGCGGACGCGCAGGAGCTCTATCTCGGCAGCCTCGCCAAGATCGGGCTCGACGCCAAGCGCCACGACATACGCTTTGTCGAGGACGATTGGGAAAGCCCGACGCTGGGGGCCTGGGGCCTCGGCTGGGAAGTGTGGTGCGACGGCATGGAAGTCACGCAGTACACCTATTTCCAGCAGGTCGGCGGCATCGAGTGCAATCCCGTTGCGGTCGAGTTCACCTACGGGCTCGAGCGCTTGGCGATGTATATCCAAGGTGTGGAGAACGTCTACGACCTCGCTTTCAACAACGAGGGCGTCAAATACGGTGAAGTGTTCCTGCGCGCCGAGCGCGAATATTCGGCGCACAATTTCGAGCACGCGAACACCGACCAGCTCTTCAAGCATTTCCAGGACGCCGAAGCCGAGTGTAAGGCGCTGCTGGAAGCGAAGCTCGCACTGCCAGCCTACGACCAATGCATCAAAGCTTCGCATCGCTTCAATCTGCTCGATGCGCGCGGCGTGATTTCGGTGACCGAGCGCCAAGCCTATATCGGCCGCGTGCGCAACTTGGCCAAGGCCTGCTGCGAAGCGTGGCTCGCGGGCGAAGGTGCGGCCAATGGCTGAGCTGCTGCTCGAGATTCTGTCCGAGGAAATCCCGGCGCGCATGCAAGGTCGTGCGGCCGAGGAATTGAAACGCCTCGTCTGCGAAGGCCTCGGCAAAGCCGGGCTCGAATTTTCGAAGTCCGAAGCGTTTGTCACACCGCGCCGCTTGGCGCTGGTCGTGGATGGCCTGCCGCTGCGCACGCCCGATCTCAAGGAAGAGAAAAAAGGTCCGCGCGTCGGCTCGCCCGACCAGGCTATTGCGGGCTTTTTGAAGGGTGCAGGCCTTGCTTCGCTCGACGCGTGCGAAAAGCGCATGGTCGGAAAGGCCGAGTTCTGGTTTGCGGTCGTCGACAAGAAGGGTGCGGCGACTTCCGAGATTCTGCCGGGCGTGATCGTCGAGGCGATCAAAGCGCTGCCTTGGCCCAAATCGATGCGCGCAGGCACCCAGCGCTTTGCCTGGGTGCGCCCGATGCAGGGCATCGTCGCCCTGCTCGACGGTACTTCGCTCAGCGGCGAATTCGATCTCGGCGGCGACAAGATCGCGTTCGGCAACACGACCGTCGGCCATCGCTTTCTGGCGCCCGCCGCGTTCGCCGTGTCGGGCTTTGCCGACTATCGCGCGAAGTTGGAAAAGGCCTTTGTGATCCTCGATGCAGCCGCACGCCGCGCCAAGATTTCGGCCGATGCGTCCGCCGCAGCCGCAAAGCTGGGCGTGAAACTGCGCGACGATCCGGGCTTGCTCGACGAGGTCGCGGGCCTTGTCGAATGGCCGGTCGTGCTGGCAGGGGCCATCGACGAAAAATTCATGGATGTGCCGGCCGAAGTGCTGGTCACATCGATGCGCGCGCACCAGAAATATTTCGCGACGTTGAATGCGGACGGTTCGCTTGGCCGCCATTTTATTGTCGTGGCCAACATGGTCGCAGAAGACAATGGCGAACTGATTGTCGCGGGCAACGAGCGCGTTTTGCGCGCGCGCCTGTCGGACGCCAAATTCTTCTGGGACCAGGACCGAAAGACCAAGCTCGAAGCGCGTGTGCCTGCGCTGGCATCGCGCGTGTTCCATGCCAAGCTCGGCAAGGTGCTGCAGAAGGTCGAGCGGCTCGAAAAACTCTCGGCCTTCATCGCGGGCAAGATCGGGGCCGACGTTGCCGCCGCAACGCGAGCCGCCCATCTTGCCAAGGCCGATCTGTCGTCCGGCATGGTCGGCGAGTTCCCCGAGTTGCAAGGCATCATGGGCCGCTACTATGCGCGCCACGACGGCGAGAGCGAGCTTGTGGCCAACGCCATCCGCGCGCATTACCAGCCGCTCGGCCCCGGCGACGCATGCCCGTCCGAGCCCGTCTCGGTCGCCGTCGCCTTGGCCGAAAAAATCGACACGCTGGCCGGTTTCTGGAGCATCGACGAAAAGCCGACGGGCTCCAAAGACCCGTTTGCGCTGCGCCGTTCGGCGTTGGGTGTGATTAGGCTAATTCTAGAGAACAAGATTCGCCTTGACCTTGGCAGCGTATTCAAGTGGGCAAGTATCTCTGTCATGGAGCAACGAATGCTCGCGGAATCGGTCAAAAATCTTGACCGAGTTGCGGATGCAATGAAAGCCGCGGGCATGGCTGAGTCGCCCTACTCGACTCGGAGCATGGGATTGGACATGCAAACGCGCGGGTCCTTGTCCGCGAACCGCGAGTCTTTTGAACTTTTGGATTTTTTCGCCGACCGTCTGAAAGTGTCGCTCAAGGAAAAGGGCGTGCGGCACGATCTGATCGATGCGGTGTTTGCCCTCGGCGACGAGGACGATCTTGTGCGGCTGCTCGCCCGCGTCGAAGCGCTCGGCGCGTTCTTGGCAAGCGACGATGGCGCCAATCTTCTGATCGCGGCACGGCGCGCATCGAACATTGCGGGCATCGAGGCCAAGAAGGACGGTGCATCGTACGACGCACCCGTCGATGCGGGCCTGCTCGCGCAGGCGGAAGAAACAGAGCTTTTCGCGCGTTTGTCGGAGGTGGAAGCTTCCGTGCGCAAAGCCGTCGGGGTGGAAGATTTTGCGGCCGCGATGCGCGCTTTGGCGTCGCTGCGCGGCCCCCTCGACGCGTTCTTCGACAAGGTCACCGTCAATGCCGACGACGCGGCCTTGCGCGCGAACCGTCTCAAACTGCTGTCGCAGATCCGCCGCACCACGATGCTGGTGGCGGATTTTGCGCGTATCGAAGGCTAGAGGAAAAAACCATGGCGAAGTGGGTCTATTCGTTCGGCGGCGGCAAGTCGGAAGGCAAGTCCGAGATGCGCAACCTGCTCGGCGGCAAGGGGGCGAACCTCGCCGAGATGAGCAATCTGGGCCTGCCCGTACCGCCCGGCTTCACGATCACCACAGAAGTGTGCACGCATTTCTACGCCAACAAGCGCAGCTACCCGGCCGAGCTGAAGGCGCAGACGGCGGCGGCCTTGGGCGCGGTCGAGAAGATCGTCGGCCGCAAATTCGGCGACGCCAAAAAGCCGCTGCTCGTGTCGGTGCGCTCGGGCGCACGCGCCTCGATGCCGGGCATGATGGATACGGTGCTCAATCTCGGCCTCAACGACGCCACCGTCGAAGGGTTGGCACGCGAAAGCGGCGATGCGCGCTTCGCGTTCGACAGCTATCGCCGCTTCATCCAGATGTATGGCGGCGTTGTGCTCGACATTGCCCACCACCATTTCGAAGAACTGCTCGAACACGCTAAATCCGACCGCGGCTACGCGCTCGACACCGAGATGACGGCCGAAGACTGGAAAGAACTCGTCGTCGAATACAAGGCGATGGTCGAAAAGGAACTCGGCCGACCCTTCCCGCAGGATCCGCAAGAGCAATTGTGGGGTGCGATCGGGGCCGTGTTCGTGAGCTGGATGAACGACCGTGCGATCACCTATCGCCGCCTCTACCAGATCCCCGAAGAATGGGGCACGGCCGTCAATGTGCAGGCGATGGTGTTCGGCAATATGGGCGGCGACTGCGCCACCGGTGTCGCCTTCACACGCGATCCGTCGACCGGCGAAAACGCCTTCTACGGCGAGTTCCTGATCAACGCGCAGGGCGAAGACGTGGTCGCGGGCATCCGCACGCCGCAGCAGCTCACCAAAGCGGGCCGCGAGAAGCAGGGGGCCAAGCTTCCGTCGATGGAAGAAGCGATGCCCGAGACCTACGCCCAGCTCGTCGCGATCCGCACGCGGCTCGAGCGGCATTATCGCGACATCCAGGACATCGAATTCACGGTCGAAAAAGGCGTGCTCTACATGCTGCAGACGCGCAGCGGTAAGCGCACGGCGGCAGCGGCCTTGCGCATCGCGGTCGAGATGGCCGAAGAAGGCCTCATCGACCGCAAGACGGCCGTTTCGCGCATTGACCCCTCGAGCCTCGACCAGCTCCTGCATCCCACGCTCGACCCCAAGGCCCCGCGCACATTGTTGTCGCGTGCCCTTCCGGCATCGCCGGGGGCTGCGTCCGGCATCGTGTGCTTCTCGGCCGACGAGGCCGAAGCGCTCGCGGCCGGCGGCAAGTCGGTCATCCTCGTGCGCATCGAAACGAGCCCCGAAGACATCCACGGCATGCATGCCGCACGCGGCATCCTCACCACGCGCGGCGGCATGACGAGCCATGCCGCAGTCGTGGCGCGCGGCATGGGCCGTGCGTGCGTGGCGGGGGCCGGCGAAATCCGCGTCGACTACGCAGCCAAGACCATGAGCATTCGCGGCCGAACGATCGCGGCAGGCGAAGCCATTACGATCGACGGCGGGACGGGTGAAGTCTTCGCGGGCGAAGTGCCGACCGTGCAGCCCGAATTGTCGGGCCATTTCGCGCGCATCATGGAATGGGCCGACAGCTACCGCCGCATGAAGGTGCGCACGAACGCCGAAACGCCGCTCGATGCGCGCACCGCGCGCCGCTTCGGGGCCGAAGGGATCGGCCTCTGCCGCACCGAGCACATGTTCTTCGAGCCGTCGCGCATCTTGGCGGTGCGCGAGATGATCGTGGCGGACGACGCGCCCGCGCGTGCGGCGGCATTGGCCAAGATCATGCCGTTCCAGCGCGCCGACTTCGTCGAGTTGTTCGAGATCATGGCGGGCCTGCCCGTGACGATCCGTCTGCTCGATCCGCCGCTGCACGAATTCCTGCCGCATTCGGAAGCCGATTTTGCCGAGCTTGCGCGCACGACGGGCAAGAGCGTTGCCGAAGTGAAGGCGCGCGCCGAGAAGCTCACCGAAACGAACCCGATGCTCGGCCATCGCGGCTGCCGCCTCGCGGTCACGTATCCCGAAATCTACCAGATGCAGGTGCGCGCGATTTTCGAAGCGGCCATTCTGGTCGCCAAAGCCAAGGGCGAGACGGTGATACCCGAAATCATGATCCCGCTCGTGGCCGTGCGCCGCGAGCTCGACGTGATGCGCGATCACATAGCCAAGGTGGCCGAAGAAGTGCGCGCTGCCACTGGCCAAGCGGTCGAATATTCGCTCGGCACCATGATCGAGCTGCCGCGTGCGGCCCTGCGCGCGGCCGAAATCGCGGAGACGGCCGAGTTCTTCTCGTTCGGCACCAACGACCTCACGCAGACGACGTTCGGCCTGTCGCGCGACGATGCGGCGAATTTCCTCGGCGCTTACGAGCAGCAGAAGATCCTCGTGCGCGACCCGTTCGTGACCCTCGACCAAGAGGGCGTGGGCGAGCTCGTGAAGATGGCTTGCGCGCGCGGCCGCACCACACGGCCCGACATCAAGCTCGGCATCTGCGGCGAGCATGGCGGCGATCCGGCCTCGATCCAGTTCTGCGAAACGGCCGGGCTCGACTACGTGTCGTGCTCGCCCTACCGCGTGCCGATCGCGCGTTTGGCGGCGGCTCAGGCTGCCTTGCAGGAATCGGCCAGTGCCGCGTCGCTCGTCAAGAAACCGGCCGCCAAGAAATCGGCGCCGGCGCTCGACCGTCATGCGCGCGTGCGCTTGGATGCCGGTCGCCGCAGTGCCGCACGCCCCGCACCGGGACGCGCCGCACCGCTCGCGCGCCTCGCGGTCTCCAAGAAGCCGCCTGTGAAGAAGCCTGCCGCCAAGAAGCCCGTCGTGAAGAAGTCGACTGTGAAAAAGGCGCCGGTCAAAAAGGCGGCCGCGAAAAAGGCACCGGTCAAGAAAGCGCCGATCAAGAAGAAGCCAGCGCCGAAGGCAAAGCCCAAAACGAAGGCCAAGTCGAAGCGCAAATAGCGCCTAGAAATTCGCCCAGGCGGGCTTGTGGGCGACAAGTTTGGCCTCGCCCGCGACGAGCGGGCTTGGTTTGTCGAGCGCTTCGAGGCGCAGCAAGGCGAGGCCTTGGCTGCCGGCACTCGAGCGCATTTCGCCGACATCCGTGCCGTCCAAGCGGATCGGCGTGCCGATCGCAGGGGCAGGGCCTTCGATCGTCACAGGCAGCAGGCGCTTTTTGACGAGGCCGCGATATTTCATGCGCGCGGTCACTTCCTGGCCGACATAGCAGCCTTTTTTGAAGTCCACGCCGCCGAGTTCTTCGAAACCGTTTTCAAGCAGCAACGCGTCTTCGACAGCAAGATCGCGGCTGCCGTCCGGCACGCCATGCGACAGGCGCAGCGCTTCGTACGCGTCGAGCGTGCCGGGGGCAAACGCTGCGGCGATTTCCGTGAGGCGCGCGGCGGGCACGAGGGCACGCACGCCCAAGGCGGCCAAGCGCGGATCGACATAGACGATGCCGTCGCCCTGTTCCTTGGCGGCACCTGCTGTGTCGGGCAGGCCGAAAGCTTCGGCGGCACCCTCGCCCCAGAAGGTGGCGGCGACGAAGCTGTCGTCGGCAACGAGTTCGATCTTGGCGCGCAGCTTGTAGATTTTGAGGCGGCGCAGCAGATCGTCGCGCCGTGCCGCTTCGCAGTCGAGCAGCACCGTCTCGCCGAGGGCTCCCATGAAAAACTCGTGCAGGAAGCGCCCCTGTGCCGTCAAAAAGCCCGCATGCAGCGCGCGATCAGACGCGATCTTGGCGGCATCGCTTGAGACAAGGCCCTGCAGAAAGCCGATACGGTCGGGCCCGGCGATGCGCAAGACGGCACGGGCGGGAAGGGGGGCGAAAAAGCGGGCGGACATGGCGGCAGCTCCGATGCGGGGGCGGGCTCGATCCCTAGGAGTTAGGTGGCCGCCCCTGCGCTTGGCAAGGGTGCTGTTGGAGCCTATAACGCGCCTATGCTCAAACATATCTGCTTCCTCGACGATTCGGCCGAATATGACGGCTTCAGCCCGACCAGCCGCCCGCTCGACGGGCCGCAAAAGGCGGTCGCGTATTTGGCGGCTTCGCTAGCCCAACGCGGCCATCAGGTGACGGTCATCACGCGTGCCGAGACCGTGCTCGCCTGCGACGGCGTTTCCTATCCCGGCTGGCATGGCGACCGGCCCGAACAATGCGATCTGCTGGTTGCAGTCGGCGACCCGACCTTGTTCGATCTCGTGAAAAACGCCGGCACGCGCGTGCTGTGGGTGGCAGGGGCGGCAAGTGCCCTCGACACGCCGGGCTGGCAGGGCGTCTGGCAGCGTCTCGCCCCGCAGCTCGTGTTCCGTACCGATGCGCAGCGCGATTTTGCGACGCTGCATGGTCTGCCCGCCCACGTGATCGGCGACGCGCCTGCGCCGTCGTATGTGGAAGACATGGTCGCCGCACCGGCCGCACCACCCTATGCGGTCACGGTGTGCCATCCGCTGGGTGGTCTCGAAACGCTTATCGATCTTTGGATCGCACACGTGCATCCGGCGGCGATGGATGCCGAATTGCATGTCTATTCGAGCCTGCTCGACCGCGCGGCCTTGAGCGGCTTGGTCCCCGCCGACATTGCCGCGATCCACGACAAGGTGCAGGCGGCGGCAGCGCAGGGCGTGCGCGTGAAGCGCCCGCAGCCCGATCCGCAGATGGCCGACATCTATCGCCGTGCGCGTGCCTTCCTCCATCCGGCGCGCAGCGACGAAGCGCTGGCACTGCAACTCGTCGAAGCGCAGGCGACCGGTTTGCCGGCCGTGACGTTCGCGGCAAGTGCGGTCGCGCGCATCTTCGTGCTCGACGGCTCGACAGGCTTCGTTGCCGAAGATTCCGCCGCCTATGCGGCCGCGACCTTGCGCTTGCTGGCGGGCGAAGAGCCCTACGGCGCCATGGCTGCAGCCGCACGCCAATTGCGGCGCGGCCGCAGTTGGGCCATCGCCGCTTCCGAGTGGGAAGAGCGCTTCGCATGAAGGTGCTTTTCGTCGCCTCGAACCGGATCGGCGACGCGATGCTGGCATCGGGTGTGTTGGCGGAGTTGGCCCGCCGCTATCCGCAAGCGCGCTTCACGATCGCCTGCGGCCCGGCGGCAGCGCCCTTGTTTGAGGCGATGCCGCAGCGGGTACGCACCATTGTGCTGCGCAAGGGCAAGTTCAAACTCCATTGGTTCGCGTTGTGGCTGCGCACGCTTGCGAATTTCTGGGACATCGCGGTCGACATGCGGGGCTCGGGCCTCGTGTGGTTTCTGGCAGCGCGCAAGCGCGCGCGTTCGACGGGGCGCAACGACTCCATCCATCGCGTGGAAGATGCCGCCCGCGTGCTCGATTTCGATCCGCCGCCGGCACCGGTACTGTGGCTGTCGGACGAAGCCAAACAAGCCGCCGCCAAGCGGCTCGGCGACGGCCCGATCTTGGCACTTGGGGCCACTGCCAACTGGTCCGGCAAAATCTGGCCGGCCGAACGATTTTTGGCATTGGCCGAAGCTTTGACCGCACCGGGTGCGGTGCTTGCGGGCGCGCGCATCGCCGTATTCGGCGGGCCGGGCGAACAGGCGGCTGCGGCGCCCTTGCTCGCTGGCTTGGGTTCCCGCGCGATCGATTTTGTCGGCACCACCGATCTTGCGACTGCGGCGGCGGCCATCGCGCGTGCCGATCTTTTTGTCGGCAACGATTCAGGCCTCATGCATATCGCGGCGGCTTCCGGCGTGCCCACGCTCGGGCTGTTCGGGCCGTCGGACGAACGAAATTTCCGGCCCTGGGGCGCGAACACGGCCTATGTGCGCACGGCCGAAAGCAAAGATGCGCTTTTCGCGCGCATCGACTACCAGCCGAACGGTTCGCATTCGCTGCTGACCTCGATCGCGGTCGAAACGGTTGAAGCGGCGGCGTTGGACCTGTTGCGCCGCGCCAAGCGGGAAGCGGCATGAAGCTCTCGGCCCTCGTCGTCGCGCGCAACGAAGAGGGCCGCCTGCCGGCGTGCCTCGCAGGCGTCGCTTTCGCCGACGAAATCGTCGTGGTGCTCGACCGCACGACCGACGGCAGTGCCGCCATCGCGGCGGCGGCGGGTGCACGCATCGTCGAAGGCGAATGGCCGCGCGAGGGCGACAGGCGCAACGAAGGTATCGCCGCGTGCACGCATGCATGGGTGCTCGAGGTCGATGCCGACGAATTGGTTGGGCCCGACCTTGCCGCCGAGATTCGCCGCACGGTCGAAACGAGCACGGCCAGCCGCCATTCGATCCCGGTCGACAACTATATCGGCACGCGCCTTGTGCGCTATGGCTGGGGCGCTTCTTTCGGCAAGTCCGGCTATTGGGGCCTGTTCCGCAAGGGCACGAAAACATGGGGCCGCGAGCGCGTGCATCCGAAGCTCGTGCTGACGGGCGAGGCGGGTGCGCCCTTGACGCACGCGATCCGCCACGAGGTCGACCGCAATCTCTCCGAGACGATACGGCGCCTTGATCGCTACAGCGAGGCGCGCGCGGCCGATCTGCGCGAGGCGGGCGATCCGGACGATACCAAGCGCTATGTGCGGCGCTTCTTCTCGCGCTTCTGGAAATGCTACGTCGCGCGCAAGGGCTATCGCGAGGGCGGCTACGGGCTCGTGATCGCGGCCTTGGCCGGGCTGTTTCCGCTGGTCTCGCATCTCAAAGCCAAACACGAATCGCCGCCGGATCTTCGAGGCTAGGGGCGGCGATGGCGCGCATCGTCCTTGCCGACGACGGGGTCGTGTTCGACGGCAAATCGCTTGACGGTAAAGCGGCCGGCGGCAGCGAGACGGCCTTCGTGCGGCTTGCCGAAGCCTTCGCGGCACAGGGTCACGACGTGACTGCAACCGCGCGCGGCGCGGGCAGCCTTCGCCATCGCGGCGTCGATTGGGTGCCGCTCGGCACGAAGCTGCCGGGCAAGGCGGATCTGTTCGTCGCTAATCGCAGTCCGCATCTGTTGGCCTTGGGGGCCGATGCGCGCCGTCGGTTTTTTTGGCTGCACAACGATGCGCGCTATCTCGCAAAGCCGCGCTATGTCCTTCGCATGCTGCGCCATCGGTCCGAGCTTGTGTTTGTGAGCAACGCGCATCTGCGCTCCGCCCCTTGGTGGCTGCCCGCGCGCGCGCGGCACGTGATCCCGCTCGGGCTCGATGCGTCGTTTCGCCAAGAGACCGAGCGCGCACCGCCGCCGCCGCTCGCACTTTACGCCGCCAACCCGCTGCGCGGCCTCAGCATGCTCGCCCCCTTGTGGCAGAGCGAGATCGCACCGCAAGTGCCGGCTGCGCGCCTGCAGGTGCATACCGGGCTCGGCCTCTATGGTACGCCGCCCAAGCCGCGCACGGCTGCGGCCATGCAGGAAGCGATCGATGCTGCGCGTGCGGCCGCGGGTGAGCAGCTGACATTGGGCGATTTGATCGACCACGCGCAATTGGTTGCAACGTTGCGCCGCGCGCGGGTGTATCTCTATCCGGGCGATCCGACGGAGACCTTCTGCCTGTCGGTCGCCGAGGCGCAGGCGATGGGCGTGCCGTGCGTCGTGTTGCGCAACGGCGCCTTGCCCGAGCGCGTGGTCGACGGCGTTACCGGCTTCGTCGTCGACGGGCCGGCTTCGTTTGCCGATGCGGCACGGCGTCTTTTGATCGACGACGCGTTGTGGACTGCCCAGCACCGCGCATGCCTTGCGTCGCAAGGAAAACGCAGCTGGGGCGACATGGCGCAGGATTTTGCGCGGAAAGCGGGTTTGTGATGCGAGTTCTCGGCGTGATGGCGGGGGCACCGCAAGGCGGGGCCGAAGCGTTTTTCGAACGCCTGATGCTGGCGTTGCCGCAAACGGACATGGAATGCGCCGCAACGATTCGCAGCAATACGGCGCGCGCCGAGCGCTTGCGCGCGGGCGGTCTTGCCGTCACGCAAGCGCCGTTCGGCGGCTGGTTCGATTTCGGCACGACATGGGACATCGCAAACGCGATCGACCGCTTCAAGCCCGACATCGCACTCGCCTTCATGAGCCGGGCGGCGGCCAAGCTGCCGGGGCGTTACGTGCTTGAGCACAAACCTGTCTATGTCGGGCGCTTGGGCGGCTACTACGATCTCAAATACTACAAACGTTGCCGCCATCTGATCGGCAACACCAAAGACATCTGCGACTGGATCGTCCGCCAAGGCTGGCCCGCCGCGCGCGTGGCCTATCTGCCGAATTTCGTCGATGCCGCGCACGCCCCAGCCGTCGACCGGGCGGCCCTCGATACGCCCGCTGACGCCAAACTTGTGCTGGCGTTGGGTCGTCTGCACGAAAACAAAGCGTTCGACGTGCTGCTGGCGGCACTCGCCAAGATGCCGAAAGCCTATCTGTGGATCGCCGGCACAGGCCCGCTCGAAGCCGATTTGCGCGCACAAGCGCAAGCGTTGGGCATTGCGTCGCGCGTGCGGTTCCTGGGCTGGCGCGAGGATACGGCCGCCCTGCTCGCGGCGTGCGACGTGCTTGCTTGCCCGTCGCGCGTCGAACCGCTCGGCAACGTCGTACTCGAAGCCTGGGCGCAGAATCGCCCCGTAGTTGCCGCTACCGCTTCAGGCCCTGCCGCTTTGATCGAAAACGGCCGCAACGGCTTGCTGGTGCCCGTCGACGACGCGGATGCGCTGGCCGCAAGCCTTGTGCGCGCCTGCAACGACGCTGCCTTGGCAAAGGGGCTTGTGCAGGAAGGCGCATTTTCGTACCAAAAAGCCCATACAAAAGAGGCGGTCGTGCGGCTCTACGGCGAATTCTTCGATGCGGTGAGGCGATAGCATGTGCGGCATTGCCGGCATGATGCTGGTTCCGGGTGCGACATTTCCGGCCCGGATGCTTGAACGCTTTGCCGCCGCCATCGCCCATCGCGGGCCCGATGGGACGGGTACTTACGAGGCGGGCGACGTCGCGTTCGTCCATAATCGTCTGGCGATCGTCGATCTCGTCACCGGCGACCAGCCGCTGCGCGAGGCGGGTGGTGCGGTGCTCGTCGCCAACGGCGAGATCTACAACCACGTCGAACTGCGCGCGCGCCTTGCGAACTATCCGTTCAAGACGCAGTCCGACTGCGAACCGCCGCTCGCACTCTACCGCCAGAACGGGCCCGACTACGCGAGCGCGCTGCGCGGCATGTTCGCGATCGCACTGCACGATCCGCGCGCGGGCAAACTCGTGCTCACGCGCGATCCGTTCGGCATCAAGCCGCTTTACTATGCGCAGACCAAAGACGGCGTTGCGTTCGCGTCCGAAGCGCAAGCCCTGCGCGCGGCGGGTTTCGGCACCGGCACCCTCAATGCCGACAAGCGCGCGGAACTTCTGGAACTGCAATTCCAGACCGGCGAGGCCACGCTGTTCGACGGCATCGTGCGCGTGTTGCCCGGCGAAACCTTGGTGCTGTCGGGCGGGCGTATCGTCGCGCGCAGCCGGGTTCAGGCCTTGCCCTTGGGCGGGCCTGCGAATATCGGTGCGGACGAAGCGGTCGATGCGTTCGACCGCGTTTTCCAAGACAGCGTGCGCGTGCACCAGCGCGCCGACGTGCCCTACGGCATGTTCCTGTCGGGCGGCATTGATTCGGCTTCGGTCCTCGCGA
Organism: Magnetospirillum sp.; assembly: GCA_027532905.1. Taxonomy (NCBI): domain Bacteria; kingdom Pseudomonadati; phylum Pseudomonadota; class Alphaproteobacteria; order Rhodospirillales; family Rhodospirillaceae; genus Magnetospirillum; species Magnetospirillum sp. Next base: position 15,168 of record JAPZUA010000005.1, on the reverse strand, counting down.
TGATGGCGCGGCTCAACGAGCGGCCCGTCCAGGCTTTCACCGCCTTTTTCCCCGACACGAACGCCGCCGACGAGCGCGGGGCAGCGGCGCGCGCTGCGGCCGCGTGCAGCGCCGATCTCGTCGAAGTGCCGGTCACAGCCGCCGATTTCTGGGCGCATCTGCCGGCAATCGCAGCCGCCATGGACGATCCGGCGGCCGACTACGCGATCGTGCCGACCTGGCTCCTCGCGCGCGCAGCGCGCAAGCAAGGCCTCAAAGTCGTACTGTCGGGCGAGGGCGGGGACGAACTGTTCGCTGGCTACGGGCGCTATCGCAGCGTCGTGAAACCCTGGTGGCTCGGCGGGCGCGCGATGCGCCGACGCGGCACGTTCGACGGGCTCGGGTTGCTGCGCATCGACACCAAAGGCTGGCGCGACGGCATGCAGGCAAGCGAGACGCGCGCGCGGATCGAGGCGCGCACGCCGTTGCAGGTGGCGCAAGCCATCGACATCGACGCGTGGCTGCCCAACGATCTCCTGGCCAAGCTCGACCGCTGCTTGATGGCGCATGCCGTGGAAGGCCGCACGCCGTTCCTCGATCCCGAAATGGCGGCGTTTGCCTTCGCACTTCCCGACACGCTGAAGCTGCATCGGCGCTGGGGCAAATGGCTCGTGCGCCGCTGGCTCGACCGCGTGCTGCCGGCAGCGCGCGCGTTTGCACCCAAGCAGGGGTTCACAGTCCCCGTGCAAAGCTGGATCGCTTCCGAGGGCGCAAGGCTGGGGCCGCTCGTGGCCGCGTCGGCTGGCATTGCCGAGATCGCCGACCGTGCTGCCGTCGTGCGTCTGTTCGAAAAAGCGGCCGACAAACGGCGTGGCTTTGCCGCCTGGAGCCTGCTGTTCTACGCGCTGTGGCATCGCCGCCATGTGCTGGACCGCAACGACGACGTTGATACTTTTGCAGCGCTCGAACAAGCGCGTGCGTGAATGACCAAGGAGAATCGCCGATGACCGACCGGATCGTGCTGCGCCGTCCCGACGATTGGCATGCGCATTTGCGCGACGGCGAGATGCTGGCGACGGTGGCCCCGTTCACGGCCCGCCAATTCGCGCGCGCGATCGTGATGCCCAATCTCGTGCCCCCGGTCACGACTGTCGAAGCGGCAAACGCCTATGCCGCGCGCATCCGCAAAGCGGCGGGGCCCGGCTTCGAGCCGTTGATGACCTGCTACCTCACGGACGCGAGCGATCCCGACACGATCGAGCGCGGCTACAAAGAAGGGGCGTGGGTCGCGGCCAAGCTCTATCCCGCCCATGCCACGACCAACTCCGCGCACGGCGTTACGGACATCGCGAAAATAGCTCCCGTGCTCGAGCGCATGCAGCGCATCGGCATGAAGTTCCTCGTGCACGGCGAAGTGACGGACAAACACGTCGATATCTTCGACCGCGAGGCCGCCTTCATCGACCGTACGCTGGCCGGGCTCGTGCGCGATTTTCCCGCCCTCAAGATCGTGTTCGAACACATCACGACCAAAGAGGCCGCCGATTTCGTGGCCGCCGCCCCTGCGAACGTCGCGGCGACGATCACGCCGCATCATCTGATGATCGACCGCAACGCGATCTTCGAAGGCGGCATCCGGCCGCATCTCTACTGCCTGCCCATCGCCAAGCGCAGCCACCATCGCACGGCGCTGCGCAAAGCCGCCGTCTCGGGCAGCCCCAAGTTTTTCCTCGGGACCGACACGGCCCCGCATGCCGTGCATGCCAAGGAAGCCGCTTGCGGATGTGCCGGCATCTTCAATGCACCCGTCGCCCTCGAGGCCTATGCGCGCGTGTTCGACGAGGAAAAAGCGCTCGGCAAGCTCGAAGGGTTCGCAAGCCTCTTCGGCCCCGCCTTCTACGGCCTGCCGCTCAACGAAGCGCGCATCGCCCTTGTGCGGGGCCAGGCGACCGCACCCGACCGCGTGCCGGGACCGGCGGGCGACATCGTCGCCTATCTCGGCGGCCAGGCGCTCGGCTGGCGGATAGAAGCCGCCTAGACTAGACTTCGCGCGTAAAACGGAAGGGGAGAGCGCCATGGAAGGCTGCATCGTCGGTTGGTCGCACGGCAAGTTCGGCAAGCGCGAAGGGCTCGATCTGGAAGCGCTGCTCGCTGAAGTCTCGGTCGGCGCCTTGGCCGATGCGGGCCTCGGTCCCGACGACGTCGACGAAATCTATGTCGGCCATTTCGGCGGCGGTTTCGTGAAACAGGATTTCCCGGCCTCGCTTGTGATGCAGGCCTCCGAGCGCTTGCGCTTCAAGCCGTCGACGCGCGTCGAAAACGCCTGCGCCACGGGCTCGGCCGCCGTGCATATGGGGTTGACCTCGATCGCGGCCAAACGCGCGCGCGTCGTGCTCGTCGTCGGCGTGGAGAAAATGACCGAAACGCCGGGCGATGTGGTCGGCGGCATTCTGATGAAGGCGAGCTACGTCAAGGAAGAAGACCGCCCGGGCATGAGCTTTGCGGGTGTGTTCGGCCAGATCGCCCAGCTCTACGCGCAGCGCTACGGCGATCCGTCGGACGCGATGGCGCGCATTGCGGCCAAGAACCACAAAAACGGCTGCGCCAATCCGTTCGCGCAATTGCGCAAAGATCTCGGCTACGAATTCTGCCGTACCGTGTCGGACAAGAACCCGTTGGTCGCAGGGCCGTTGCGCCGCACCGATTGCAGCCTCGTGTCGGACGGTGCCGCCGCTCTGGTGCTGGCCGATCTCGAAACCGCGTTGGCGCTCAAGAAGGCCGTCGCGTTCCGCGCCGTGCAGCAGGTCAACGACTATCTGCCGATGAGCCGGCGCGACATTGTGGCGTTCGAGGGCTGCGCGCGTGCCTGGAGCCAGGCTTACGCGCAAGCGCGCGTGCGTGTGGACGATCTGAAACTCGTCGAGACACACGATTGCTTCACCATCGCCGAATTGCTGCAGTATGAGGCGATGGGTTTGGCCAAGCCCGGCAAGGGCATGGAGATGGCGCTGTCGGGGGCGACCGAAAAAGACGGGCGCCTGCCGGTCAACGCCTCGGGCGGGCTCAAATCCAAGGGCCATCCGATCGGTGCGACGGGCGTGTCGATGCACATCATGGCGGCGATGCAGGCGACCGGGACCGCAGGCGACATGCAGGTCAAGAATCCAGGTCTTGCCGGCGTGTTCAATATGGGCGGGGCTGCTGTTGCCAATTATGTATCCATTTTGGAACCATTGCGCGTATAGTACATTTTCTTATTGCTGTTTTTGTTGGTTTCAGGGGAAACACCGTGACTTTGCGCGTGAAGCTGTACGTGCTGACGCTCGTGCTGTCGGCCATGGCGTTGGCATTTGTCGTCGTTCGCGCCAAGGAGGCCCTGGATCTGCGTGCCGCCGTGGCCCAGGCCCAGGCGATCAATGCGATCGCCGACCGTTATCTTGCCGCCGCTGCCGATTGGGCGGTCGAACGCGGCACGGCGAATACGGTCATCGCAAACCCGGCGGCGGCGACACCGGCCCAGCGCCAGACGATCGCCCAGCGCCGCCAAGCCGGCGACGCGGCGTTTTCCGAGGCCGGGCGCCTCGTGGCGGCGGCATCTTTCCTGCCGGCCAATGCGCGCCAGGTCCACGAGCGCGCAGCCGAGCGCTTGCGCAATCTCGCCGCGTTGCGCGCGCGCGTCGACGCGGCAGGCGCCGTCGAACCCGAATTGGTGCGCGACTGGTTTCCGGCGATCAGTGCGCTCGTGCTTGCGAGCATGGATGTGCGCATGGAAATCGAGCGCCAGCTCGATCCCCAAGCGCCGCAAGCACTGCGCACGCTGTTCGAGGTCAAAGGTTTGCTTGCGACGATGAGCGAATTCGCGGGCCGCGAGCGCGGCGGGGTTGCCGGCATCATCGTCGGTGGCCGGCCGCTCAGCGTGGCCCAGGCGCTCGGGCAGGGCGAAAACCGCGGCCAGATCGCGCTCGCCCAATCGCGGCTCGACACGCTGGTGCGCAGCGTGGACGCCGACGTCGCGCGCGCCATCGGCGAGGCGCGTGCGGCCTATTTCGACAATTTTGGCCAGCTGCGCGCGCGCGTGATGGCGGCGGCCAATGCCGGCGAGCCCTATCCGATTGCAGCCGGCGAATGGTTTGCCCAAGCGACGGCCGCCATCGAAAGAATCATCGCCGCCCAGGCCGCCGCGACCAAAGCGGCCGAAGCCAAAGCTGCAGCCGAATCGGCGGCGGCCAGTGCGGCGTTCACGTTCAATCTCGCGGTTGCGGTCGTCGTGCTCGCGATCGCAGCGTTCGCGCTATGGATGGTGGCGGTCCAGATCGCAGGCCCCTTGCTCGGCATGGCGGGTGCGATGCGCAAGCTCGCGGACGGCGACCTTGCGACAAGCGTGCCCGGCGTCGGGCGGCGCGACGAGATCGGCAGCATGGCCAGTGCGATGGAAGTGTTCAAAGTCAACGCGACCGAGAACGAGCGCCTGAAGGCAGCGCAGAAGGAAAGCGAAGCCCAGGCCGAAGCGCAGAAACGCAAGGCCCTGCGCGACATGGCCGACACGGTCGAACGCGAGACCACGTCGGCGATCGCCAAAGTGGCGGCCGCAACCGCGTCCGTCGATGACGTTGCCGACGGCATGGCCAAACGTGCCGTCACGGTCGGCGAGAACGCGCAGTCGGTCGCAGCCGCATCCGAAGAAGCGCTCAGCAACGCCCAGACCGTCGCCTCTGCCGCCGAAGAGCTCACCAGTTCGATCCAGGAGATCTCGGCCCAGATCGGCCGGGCGAGTGTCGCCACGCGCGAAGCCGTCGAAACCAGCGCCGATGCGCGCGCCAAAATCGGCGCACTTTCGGCCGCCGTGGGCCGTATCTCGGACGTGACCAAACTGATCGGCCAGATCGCGAGCCAGACCAATCTGCTGGCACTGAACGCCACGATCGAGGCCGCGCGCGCGGGCGATGCGGGCAAGGGCTTCGCGGTCGTGGCTTCAGAGGTCAAGAATCTCGCGAGCCAGACTGCGCGTTCGACCGAAGACATCGACCGCCAAGTGGCCGAAATCCGCGCGGCAACCGACGAGGCTGTGGCCGCCGTGGTCGCGATCGCCGAGCGCATCTCCGACATCGACACGGTCGCCAACTCGGTCGCGGCCGCTGTCGAAGAGCAGGGGTCGGCGACGCAGGAGATCGCGCGCAACGTCTCCCAGACCACTTTGGCCGCCCAGGAAGTGTCCACCCGCATCGCTACCGTGTCGAGCGATGCCGACGAAGTCGGGCGCCGCTCGGTCGAGATGCGCGAGTCGATCGCGGGCATGACATCCAACATCGAACAGCTGCGCGCAGCCTTGGTGCGCGTTGTGCGCACCTCGACCGAGGATGCCGACCGGCGCATGTTCAAACGTTTTCCTGTCCGTCTCGCGGGCAAAATCGACGGTGGTGCAAAAGTTTCCGTCGTCGATGTGTCGCAAAGCGGGGCGTTTCTTGCCGAAGCACCCGATTTTGTCGCCGGCGCGCGCGGCCGCCTGACGATCGACGGATTTTCGCAAGCCCTCGATTTCGAGGTGCGCAGCGCCAAGGACGGCGAAGCCCACGTCGCCTTCACGCGCAATCCCGATGCTGCATGGCTGGCATTCGTAGCGCGATACGCGAAAGATTGATTTCGTTGGTGATTTGTTGACGGTTTGGCCGTAGCTTCGCGGCCATGAAAGGTCCCGTTCTAATCGTCGATTCACGCGCGGAGGAAAGGCTGCGCACGGCCCAAGGCCTGTCGCAGGCGGGCTTCCAGGCCGTGCCGGTGCCGACGCCGCAGGACGCACTCGACAAGAGCACCGCACTCGAGATGCGTTTGGCCGTGATCGAGCTCGACGCCTTTCCGCCCGAGGTGGCGGCAGATGCCGGCGAGTTCAAAGCGCGCTGGCCCAATATCGGCATCGTCGCCTTGGCAAGCGCCAAGCGCGGCAAGACCGACACCGAAATGCTGGCGGGCGCGCGCGCGATCGGCGCGCACGCTTTCTTCGTGCATCCGGTCGCACCCGCTGATCTTGCGCGACGCTTGGACGAGCTTGCGCGCCAGGGCTACGGCGCGCCCGAGCGCCGGCGGACCGCCCTCGTCGTCGACGACAGCGAAACGATCGGCGAAATCTTGCGCGCCTTCCTCAAGAAAAACGGCTTCAACACGGTCGTCAAACCGACGTGGGAAGCGGCCTTGAGCGGCTGGGACACGCTCGGCGTCGATCTCGTTTTCACCGACATTTTCATGCCCGGCATGGGCGGGGTCGAAGGCATTCGCCATGTGCGCGCCAATTGGGCGCCGGTGCCGATCGTGGCGTTCTCCGAAGGGCTCGGCGGTCGCATGGACCCCGACCAGGCGCTGCTGGCGGCGCAGAAGATCGGCGCGGACGCGATCCTATCGAAACCGTTGAGCGAGCCGCGCGTCATGGCGGCGGTGCGCAGCGTCTTTGCGCCCCGCAAAACGCGCGCCTCGGCTTAAAGAAGAATCGGTACGTAACCATCCTCGCAAGCGGTGCGAAGCGGTTTGGACAAGGCTCAGGGCAAGCCATCGTCCAATCCGAGGGGGTCCCACCGTGCCGAAAACGCAAGCCGCCGCTGCTTTTGCGCGCGCCGAACGTGCCTTTATGGCCCATCTGCCGGATGCCGGCGCTGCTCTTGCGGCGTGTCTTGCGGCCGACCCTGCGCATGCGGTCGCGCATGCGGTGCAGGGGCTTGGTGCTTTGTCGTTGGGTCGGGTGGCTTTGCGACCTGTCGCGGTTGCTGCCTACGGTCGCGCGATCGCGTATGCAGGTACCGATGGGCGCGCGACTGCTTTTGCCGCCGCGCTGGGGCTTTGGCTCGACGGCAACATGCTGGCGGCCGCTGCACGCCTCGAAGCGCATCTCGACGCCGAACCGAGCGATGCGCTCGCCTTCAAGCTCGCGCACGGTATCCGCTTCATGGGCGGGGACGCTCCCGGCATGCTGCGCGCGAGCGCCCAAGCCGCACGGCGCTTTCCGGTGGAAGCACCGCTCGGCAGTTTCGTGCTCGGCTGCCATGCCTTTTCGCTCGAAGAGGCCGGCGACTACAGTGCGGCCGAAGCGGTCGGCCTTGCCGCTGTCGAAGCCGACGCCGCCGACGCATGGGGCCTGCACGCGGTGGCACATGTCTACGAAATGACGGGCCAGCCGTTGCGCGGCGCCGACTGGTTGGAAAAGACCCAGCCCGATTGGCAGCTCTGCAACAATTTCGGCCTGCATGTCGCGTGGCATCTTGCCTTGTTCCGCCTCGAGCTGGGTGAAGGCGAGGCCGCACTTGCGCTCTATGATTCGGCGATTCGGCGCACACCTAGCGACGAATATCGCGATGTCGCCAACGCCGTGTCGCTGCTTGTGCGGCTCGAGCAGCTCGGCCATTGCGTCGGCGACCGCTGGGCAGCACTCGGCACGCATGCGCAGAATTACGCGGCCGACGATGCGCTCGTCTTCGCCATGCTGCACCGCCTGGTCGCAACTCAGCAGAGCGGTGCGGAGGCGGCGCGCACGGCGATCGCACAGGCGCTCGATGCGCTTGCGCAGCAACCGCACGATCAGGGGCGTACGGCAGCGCGCGTCGGCGCCAAATTCGCGCGCCTGATCGATGGCCAATCGGTCGACGACGCCGATCTCGACGCATTGCTCGCGGCCATGCCTGCAATCGGCGGCAGCCACGCCCAGCGCGACGTGTTCGTGCGGTTGCTGGCCGAGCGCGCCTTCCTGCGCGGCGATTGGATCCAGGCCCGGCGCATTCTGGCGTTCCGCCATCGCAACCGCGCACCCGACCGTTTCAGCCGCGAATTGCTGCAGCGCCGCCGCGCCGCCGCGCGACCGGGCACGGATCTACGCACCTGAATCGTCCGCCGGCCCGCCCGCCCAGGCTCGGCTGGCATCGCCAGCCGAATCCTGCAATCGTGCGGAAATGTCTCTCGATCCGCTCGACCTTTCGCTCGACCGTCCTTTTGCAGCGCGGTTGACGCACCCGGAATTGGCACGACTTTTTGTGTATTGGGCGAAGCTGGCGCGCGGCAGCGTGCCAACGTACAGCACGTTCGATCCGTTGGCGGTCGCCTTCAGCCTGCCGCATCTGCAGCTCTATCGGCGCGTCGATGGCGGCGACGGCAACTGCGACTACCGGCTCGATCTGGTCGGCGAGAGTGCGGCACAGCTCATCGGCGCCAACAATCGCGGCAAATTGCTGTCCGAGGTGCTGGTGCCGCATCGTCTGCCAGAGCGTCTCGCCTTGTTCGGACGGCCGCTTGCCGAGGGGCTGCCAATCGCGTATCGCAGTTTCCTCGCGAACCCGGGCCGCGAGCATCGGCTGCAGAAGCGGCTGCTGCTGCCTTTCGCCGAAGGCGATGCGGGGCCCGACCTCCTCATCGCGATGGTCGTGGGGTTCCAGATCGAACCCCACCAGGTGCCAATCCCGGGCCGCAGCGAGGGCATTCTCGAGACGATCGCTGCAAGCCGTGGCGACGTTGACGCGGCGGCAGCCGGATAACGACAGATAGGACAAGGACATGGACGCGTTTTTGGTTTCGACAGGCGTTGTCGCTTTGGGGGAAATCGGTGACAAGACACAGCTTTTGGCTGTGTTGCTCGCAGCGCGTTTCCGCCAGCCTGTCCCCGTCATTCTGGGCATTCTTGCAGCCACGCTGCTGAACCATGCGCTGGCGGGCTTTGTCGGCACGCTTGCTGCCGACTTTCTGGCCGGGCCCTGGCTGCATTGGATCGTCGGCGGTACGTTTCTGGCCGTGGCGGCGTGGGCGCTCGTGCCCGACACGATCGACGACAGCGACGCCAATCGCACGCTCGGCGCAGCGGGCGCTTTTCTTGCCACTTCCGTCGCGTTTTTCTTCGCCGAGTTCGGCGACAAGACGCAAGTTGCAACCGTGACGCTAGCCGCACGCTTCGGCGATTTGATACCGGTCGTGGCGGGTACGACGCTCGGCATGCTGATCGCCGACGTGCCGGCCGTCTATCTGGGCGAACGGTTTGCGGGCCGCCTGCCCGTTGCGACGATCCGCTATGCCGCCGCCGCTTTGTTCGCCGTGCTGGGAATTGCCACGTTGGCCGGTTTCGGATTCTGAAAAGGGCGCAAGAACCGGGCTGATGTCGGCCCGTCTTCGGCGCCTAGGTCGCAGCCATGAACGTCGCAAAAATCCAATCGCGCATGGATGCCCGCACCTGGGCGCTGCTGCTGGCCCTTTCGGTCTTGTGGGGCGGCTCGTTCTTCTTTATCGGCGTGGCCGTAGGCGAAGTGCCGCCGCTTTCGATCGTGTTCGCGCGCGTCGCATTGGCGGCGACTGCCTTGCATCTGCTGCTGGCGCTGCAGGGGCGCACACTCCAATTCGACCGCGCAGGACGGCGCGCTATACTCGGTATGGCGCTGCTCAACAACGTCGTGCCGTTCGTGCTGATCGTGTGGGGCCAGGTGCAGATCGCAAGCGGCCTTGCCGCCATTCTCAACGCCACGACGCCGTTGTTCGGCGCCGTCGTCGCGCATCTCGCCACGCGCGACGAGAAGCTCGACACCGCCAAGATTTTCGGAATCGCGGCCGGGTTCGCGGGCGTTGTGGCGATGATGGGGGCCGCCCTCGGCGACGCGGCGGCGGCCCCTTTGTGGGCGCAGGTCGCATGTCTGGCGGCGGCTTTGTCCTATGCTGTGGCGGGCATCTACGGGCGGCGCTTCAAGGCGCTGGGCCTCGCCCCGCTCGAGATCGCAACCGGCCAAGTGACGGCGTCGGCCGTCTTGCTGTTGCTGCCGATGCTGCTGATCGACCGGCCCTGGGAACTTGCGATGCCGTCGGTACAGGCACTGCTCGCTTTGGCGGGCTTGGCACTGCTGTCGACGGCACTTGCTTATATTCTGTTCTTCCGCATTCTCGCCGTTGCGGGGGCGACGAACTTGCTGCTCGTCACGTTCCTGATCCCGGTCACAGCGATCGTGCTGGGGGCAGCGTTTTTGGACGAGACGCTGGCGCTGCGTCATTTCGTCGGCATGGCGCTGATCGGCATTGGCCTTGCCGCGATCGACGGGCGCGTGTTCGCGAGGCGCCGCCGCCGCCAGGCTTAGTCGGCGTCGGCCCTGGCGGTCTCGGCCCCGACGGTCTCGGCGACTGCCACGCGGTTGCGGCCGGCGTATTTGGCCGCGTAGAGCGCGCGGTCGGCGCGCGCAAGCATCGCCTCGATCTTTTCGGCGCCGCCGCCGAATTCGGCAACGCCGATGCTGACCGTCACGCGGATCTTGGGCGGGGCGTCGATTTCGAGCGCCTCGACCGCTGCGCGCAGCCGATCGGCGAACAGGCGCGCATTGTCGGCCGACGTTTCGGGCATCAGCAGCGCGAATTCCTCGCCGCCGATCCGTCCGAGTATGTCAGAGCCGCGCATTGCCGCCATCGCCGTTTCGGCGATGCGCTTGATCGCGACGTCGCCGGCGGCATGGCCCCACGTGTCGTTGACCTTCTTGAAGAAATCGATGTCGAGAACCGCGAGCGACAGCGCGCGTCCGTAGCGGCGCGCGCGCTCGACCTCGTTGGCGGCTTGCTCCATGAACGCGCGCCGCGACAAAGCGCCCGACAGATGGTCGCTCGACGCGATCTGGCGCAGTTCGAGCTCGTCGACGACGAGCTTGGCGAAACTGTCGAGGACGGCGATCTGCGTTTCGGGGAATTCGCGCGGTTTGGTGTCGATCGCGCACAGGCTGCCGATATTGTAGCCCTCGGGCGTCCGCAACGGGATCCCGGCATAGGCGCGGATGAAAGGCGGACCGACGACCAGCGGGTTTTGCGCAAAGCGCGGGTCTTCGGTCGCGTCGCGCACGATCAGCGGTTCGGACGTTTTGATGGCATGCGCGCAGAACGAAGCGTCGCGCGTGGTTTCGCACGTATCGAGGCCGCGTTGGGCTTTGAACCATTGGCGATGCCGATCGACCAGCGACACCGCGCATATCGGTACATTGAGGACCTGCTGCACGAGGGCGACGATTTTGTCGAACGGTACTTCGGCGACCGTGTCGAGTACGTCGTAGCGGTTCAGCGCGCGCAGACGCCCTTCTTCGTCGGAAAGCTTAAGTTCGGAGAACATCGGTATCCTCCTTCAAGCGCGCCATTACTGCCGCCAGCTGCTGGCGGTAGGACTCGAATATCGTCGAAAAGTTCGACTGGGCCGTCGCCGCGTCGCAGCCTTCGTTGAGCAGCGCGGTCGCGAGGGTTGCGAGATTGCGCTCGCGCTGGACGATGCTGGCCGCAAATGCCGCCGACATCCTGCCCGGCGCCAACGGTGCGGCCGTGCGGGCCGCAAGTTCTGCGGCGATCTTCAACATGTTCGCCCCATCTTGTGTGAATGGCAAAATGTTCAAGCCGCATAAAACGCAGAAAACGGTTAACGCGACATTACCGTCCGCAAGATCTGCACCAAAACCGCCGCCAGCATTGCGATGGCGGCGAGAAACGCGATGCCGAAGCCGGGGCCGCGCTTTTTGGGATCGGCAAAATAGCCGGTCGCGTAGAACACGCGCGCGAGCGCCCACACCGCCCCGCCGATCCCCGCCCAGAGATCGCCCACCCACAACGCGCATAGCCACAAAGCCGGCAGTAGCACGACGAGCTGCTCGAGCGTGTTCATCTGCACGCGTACGCGCTTTTCGAATTCGACGTCGCCGGTCATGGCGGGGGCGGGGATCTTGTAGGTGGCGCGCGCCTTGCCGACGACAAGCGTCGTCCAGACATAGACGCCGAGGGCGAACAAGGTCGCGAGGCTTGCGAGCGGAAATTCCATTGCCTTATTCCGCCGCGCGCGCGGCGGCCGCGAACGACGCAAGGCAGTCGTCGCCGAGCGGCTCGAGCGGCGCAAAGTCGCGCGCCGCGATCCAGTCCGGCCGCTTGAAGCGGCGGATCGCGTTGTCGCAGCGATTGAGCGAGAGATAGACGATCCAGCGCGACCACGGCGTGAGGTTCGAGCCCGACGCGTGCACGAGGCACGAATGGAAGATGAGGATGCTGCCCGCAGGACCCTTCGGCGCCACGATGCCGCCGCGCTCGACGAGCTTGGTCACGGTGTCGTTGTCGATCGTCCAGAGCGGATAGCTCGTGGTCGTCGTGTCCCAGCTCGACTCGATGGCGCCGCGCTTGTGGCTGCCGGGGATGAACATCAGCGGCCCATTGAACTCGTTGGCCTCGGCCAAGAACAGCGCGATGTTGAAGGCGTTGGGCTCGGGCATGTCGTCGTCGGCCTTCCAGGTCGCGTAGTCCTGGTGCCATTGCCACACGGCCCCGTCGAACGCGGCTTTGGCGTTGACCTTGAACTGGTGCATGTAGAGCCGGTCCGAGCCCAGCAGCTGGGCGCCCGGTCCCAACAGGCGCGGATGGCGCGAGAGCGCTTCGTAGGCCGGGTTCCAAGTCTGCAGATGGAAGGCCGAGCGCGGGGCGCTGCTGCCTTTTTCGCGCACGACTTCGTCGCGCTGTTGGGCGAAGGCGCCGGGCAGTTCGGCCGTCAGCGTTGCGATTTCGGTCGGCGAGAAGACGTTCGGAATGAAGATGTAGCCGTCGCGGTCGAACGCTTCGATCTGGCTGTCGCTGAGTTTCATCGGCTGCCTCCCCAAACTGTAACATTGTTTGCGGTATCATTGCGCGAATCGACCGCAAGCGAAAGGGACTTGGGGGAAACGTGGACCAAATCGTCGACAGGATTCTCGCCGTTTTCGACCAGCCCGAAGGCCATGCGCATTACGGCGAAGGGGTCAGCGAGCGCGAACACGCACTTCAAGCGGCCCTGCTTGCCGAGCAGGCCGGTGCGCCGTCGTCGTTGGTTGCCGCGTGCCTGCTGCACGATATCGGCCATCTCCTGCACGGGCTTGGCGAAGACATCGCGTCCCGCGGCGTCGATGCCAAGCACGAAGCCGTGGGGGCGGCCTATCTCGCGCGTCATTTCACCGACGATGTGGTTGGGCCGGTCGCATTGCATGTCGACGCCAAGCGCTATCGCGTGGCCGCCGATCCGCCTTATGCCGCGACCTTGTCGCCCGCTTCGGTGCGCTCGCTCGCCCTGCAAGGCGGGCCGATGGATGCCGACGAAATGAAGCGCTATATCGCCAAGAAACACGCGATCGCAGCCTTGCGCCTGCGCGAGTGGGACGACCAGGCAAAGGTCGTCGGGCGTGCCACGCCGGCACCGGCGCATTTTCGCGCCGCATTGGCCGCGTGCCTGCGCGCGTCGGCCGAAGCCGGCGTCTGACGTTCAGACGAGCGTTCGGCGGCGCAATTCGTAGAGGGCGATCGCGGCGGCGTTCGACACGTTGAGGCTTTCTACGCCCTTTTCGATCGGGATGCGCACCATAAGGTCGCAGCGTTCGCGCGTAAGCCGGCGCAGGCCTTCGCCTTCCGCACCCACCACAAGGGCGATCTTGCCGGTGAGGTCGGCGGCATTGATGTCGGTCTGCGCTTCGCCTGCGAGGCCCACACACCAGAAGCCTGCGGCTTTGAGCCGGTCGAGTGCGCGCGCAAGATTGACCACGCGCACGAAGGGCACGCGCTCGAGCGCACCCGAGGCGGCTTTGGCCATCACGGCCGTCGCCATTGGCGAATGGCGCTCGGGCAGGACGACCGCCGCCACGCCGAAGCCAGCACAACTGCGCAGAATGGCGCCGACATTGTGCGGGTCGGTGACTTGGTCGAGCACCACGACGCGCGCATTGTCGTTGTGCTCGGTCGCGCGCGCGATGTCGTCGAGATCGGGATCTTCGAGGCCTTCGACCAAAGCGGCGAGGCCTTGATGCACGGCCGCACGCGGCAGCAGGCGGTCGATCTGCTCGCGGCTCAGGATTTCGGCATCGGGCAGGCCGCGCGGATGGTCCTCGGCAAGGCTTGCCAAGCGCGGCCCGATCGAAGCGTCGATTTCGGCGGCGAGTGCAATGCGCAGCACTTTGCGGTTCGGATTGGCAAGGGCCGCCAGCACGGGATGAATGCCGTACAGCCAAACCTTGTTGCCGCCGGCCTGCGGCTGGTTCGGGTCGATAGGGCCGGGGATGAAGGCACGCGGCTCGCGCGCTTCGCGCGGCGGGCGTGGAGTCTTTTCGACGCGCGGGCCTTTTTCGAAGCGGGGGCCGGGCTTAACGGAGTCACCTTTGTAGGCGGGTTTGCCTTCAGGCCGGAATTTTGTCGACCCTGGTTTGCCAGAAGCACCGCCGCGTTCGCCGCGTTCCAGGCGCGGGTTGCGCGCAGGCCCGTCGCCCTTGTCGGCGAAGCGCTTATCGTCGCGCGGACCTTTGAAAGACGGTTTGCCGCCCTTGAAGGTCGCGGGTTTGGCGTTGGAACCGCGCGGACGGTCGGGATGTTGCGACCCAGGTCGTTCGGACCCGCGTCCGCTGGACTTGTCGAAACGCGGTGTCCGGTTGCCGTATTTGCCGGTCGGAGGCTTGCCTTTGCTCATTCCTGGGCTTAATATGCCTTATTACGGTAGGGTTCAAGTCGCCTCTCGTCGATCAGGCCGGAGTTTTCCGGAAAGGTCGAGGGGGACGGCTTGTTTTGTCGTGAGGTTTAGGGATTGACTTCGGCCCCCATTTCTCTTTAAACCCCGGGTCCGTGCTGCGGACCCTTCGGAGGCTAAGAACCCCGGGGTCATCGGCATTCCGCCAAAGGCTCGATACTTTCGCCGCGTGCGGCCGTCCTTAAAGGGACTGGTCCTGCGTCGTTCGGTTCGGCCAAAAGCGGACCAGTCGGTAGGAGGGGTGGCCGAGCGGTCAATGGCAGCAGACTGTAAATCTGCCCTCTCCGGAGTTCGAAGGTTCGAATCCTTCCCCCTCCACCACTGGCCCAAGCCCTGGGTCGCGACGATTAAGGGCAACGAAGCGGCGGCGACAGGACGGTAGGACGAACCTTTGGAGTGCTGATCGGCGGGTGTAGCTCAATGGTAGAGCTCCAGCCTTCCAAGCTGGCTATGAGGGTTCGATTCCCTCCACCCGCTCCAGGCGCCGAGCGCACGAAGACGACGACGAGACGACCCGAGATTTAGGCAGCAACCGCAGGAAACGGACGATCGGAAGCCCCCATGTCGAAAGCTAAATTCGAGCGGAACAAGCCGCACTGCAACATCGGAACGATCGGCCATGTCGACCATGGCAAGACGTCGCTGACGGCTGCGATCACGAAGGTGCTGGCCGAAACGGGCGGCGCCACGTTCATGGC